>NZ_JBQRKO010000027.1:0-60244 GCF_052318935.1 Niallia sp. 01092
TGACATCCATTCGGAATCCATCTATTCCTTTATCAAGCCACCATTTCATCATCGTATATACTTCATTGCGAACATCTGGGTTTTCCCAATTTAAATCAGGCTGCTTTTTTGAGAAAAGGTGAAGAAAATACTCTCCTGAATTTTCATCATATTCCCAAGCAGATCCGCTGAAGAAAGACTGCCAATTATTCGGTTCTTTCCCATCTTTTCCAGGTCTCCAAATATAGTAGTCTCTTTTTGGATTTGTCTTAGATGAACGGGATTCAATAAACCAGTTATGTTCATCCGAGCTGTGGTTAACAACTAAATCCATGATTAGCTTCATCCCACGGTCATGGACATTTTGCAATAACATATCCCAGTCTTCCATCGTTCCGAATTCATCCATAATATCTTGATAATCACTAATATCATAGCCATTATCATCATTGGGAGATTTATAGACAGGAGACAGCCAAATAACGTCAATTCCCAATTCCTTTAGATAATCCAATTTAGAAATAATCCCTTGTAAATCACCGATTCCGTCCCCATTGCTATCCATGAAGCTTCTCGGATAGATTTGATAAACTACACTTTCTTTCCACCATTGCTTATTCATAGCTGCTTCCCTCTTTTCTAATACATTTACAAACTATCAATTAATTTTGCACAACTCTCCCTTTCAATAATTTTATGTGGCACTATTTTCGCTTCATTTACCATATTTTCTTTATCTTTTAATAAGTTTAATAACATTTGCACTGATTGCATGCCCATATCAAATATTGGCTGATGGACGGTCGTGATGGATGGTCGGTAAACTTCGGCAATAGGAACATCATCAAAACCTATAATAGATAAATCCTGTGGTATACGGAAGCCCATCTCTTCTGCTGCTCGAATGGCTCCAATCGCCACCATATCACTTACACAGCAAAGTGCAGTCGGTCTATCCTTCAAACTGAACAGCTTTTTTGCTCTTTCATACCCTGATTGAACGTCGTAGTCGCCTTCCCAAAACCAGTCCGGATTATATTCAATACCTGCATCTGATAATGCTTTCTTGTAGCCTTCATAGCGGATGATTCCTGAATCATAATAATTTAAATCTCCACTGAACATAGCAATTTCACGGTGTCCAAGCCCAATTAAATACTGCACCGCATCATAAAATGCTTGAAACTCATCTATATTAATAGAAGAAAATTTCTCCTCGTCCTGATCGTAATGACTTGCAAATACTACAGGAATAGAATTCACTTCAAAAAACTCCTTGTATTTTTGCTTTTTATTTGGAGAAGAACTTAAAATGATTACTCCATCAACATACTTTTCCTTCATAAGCTGTAAGTAATGCAATTCCGTTTCTAAATTCCCTTGTGTATCGCAAAGAAGCGTTGAGTAATTTGCTTTAAAACATTCATTATTTACCCCTCTTACAAAGTTTGAGAAAAAAGCGTTGGAAATATCGGGGATCAGTACACCGATTAATAAGCTTTCTTTCATTATCAAACTGCGTGCGACTGAATTAGGTTTAAACCCAAGCTCTTCAACTGTCTGTAATACTTTTTCACGTACTGCTGCACTTACCGGTTTACTACGATTTAATACACGAGACACGGTGGCAATTGACACATTAGCTTTTTGCGCCACATCTTTGATTGTAATAGTTATTCCCTTCATCCCCCAATCTCGTATACTATTAACATTTTTTTCTAATGCAATAGATGGAATATTTTAATATTTTATATTAAATGTACCAAAAATCGCTATTATTTAGGAAATGTTTTATTTAAAAAAATTATATTCTTGCATTTATTCCCATATATTATGGATATTTGTATAACCAATCGGTCCGGTTTTAACACTTATCCTTTATCTGCTCCAGCCGTAACCCCTTCGATTAAATATCGCTGCATAAATATAAACAATAACGTAACAGGCAAGGCGATCATGACACATCCAGCTGCAAATACAGTAAACTGACTCGCTACATTCTTCCCGATTAAATCAAACAGTCCGACTGCTAATGTCTTTTGCTCTGGTGAACGAAGAACAAGCTTCGCAAAAATGAAATCAGTAAAGGCACCATTAAAGGTCATTAACGATGTATAGACGATTAATGGTTTGGACAATGGCAAAATGATTTTGGAAAAAATCAACATATGTCCTGCTCCATCGATTCGTGCGGCCTCGATGATTCCATTTGGCAATGTATCAAAAAAGTTTTTCGCAAATAATACATTTATTAATGGTGCACCAGCAACATAAAAGATAATGATTGCTGTATGGGTATTAAGCAAATCCAATTGTGTAAGTAGGATATATACAGCGATCATACTCATATAACCTGGGAATAAACCTAAAATTAGTATGCTGCTGAATAAATGTTTCTTTCCTGTGAAACGAAATGTGGAGAATATATATCCACAAATAAGGGTAGAAATCGTTCCACAAACCATGCTGATAATCGCAATTTTCAATGTATTCATATACCACTCGGCAAATGGCATATTAGTAAATAGATGTTTATAATGCTCCAACGTAAATGTTTGTGGAATTAATGTTTCACTATATAAGGATGTACCAGGACGAAAGGAAGCCAAGATCACCCAAAATGCTGGATAGAGACAAATAATCGCAATGATGATTAAGGCAAGATAGCTTAAAGTCAAACGTATCCGTTTTTTTGTTTTCCCCATTAATGTGAATCCTCCTCTTTAAAAGCTTTTGTCCGACGAAGATTAAAGATGGCAAATATAGAAAGACCAATAAAGATGAATGTACCGATTACGGATGCAAAATTATATTGGCCAACATCCATGGATAAACTAAAGAGCCAAGTGATTAATATATCTGTGTGCCCAGCAAACATATAATCTGCATTTGTCGGCTTACCATTTGTCATTAAGTAAATAACATTGAAATTGTTAATATTAGCGACAAACTGCATAAGAAGAATTGGCGCCATAGTAATCATAACGGATGGATACGTAATTAAACGAAGCTTTTGAAAAGCAGTCGCACCATCTATATCGGCTGCTTCATACATATCCTTGGAAATCGTTGTAAGTATCCCTATAATCATAAGCATCGTAATAGGAAAACCTAACCAAAAATTCACTAAAAGGATCGTTACTTTTGCCCACATTGGATCAGACAGCCAAGGAATTGAAGAAAGTCCCATCAGCTTTAAGTATTGATTAATTGGACCAAACTGCCCGTTGAACATATTTCGTAAAATTAAAGCAGATACGAACATTGGGATAGAAAAAGGCAAAATAAACAGTGTACGCCACAATTTTTTATATTTAATTTCCTTTTGCTGCACAAGCAGAGCTACAGCAAATCCACCGATAAAACAAGTTAATGTTGCTAAAATAGCCCATGTAAACGTCCATAATGTTACTCCATAAAGGGTGGAGCTCCATGCTTTAATCTTAAAAATATTAAAAAATGTTTTAAAGCCATGCCAATCGATTAAATGAGCAGGAGGCATCGTTTCTCTTGTATAATTCGTAAATCCAATTAAGATCATGAATATAATCGGCAGTACGGTAAAAAAGAATATCCCCAACATTGGAATCGATAAGATAATCTGCGGAAATTTATATTCTGATATATATTTAATCGTCTGACGGAAATTATTGATTTTTACTCCGTGTTCTCTAAGACTGCCAATATGATATGCATCTTTAATATTCATTACATAAATGCATACGATAACAATCAGCATAAAAATAGTAATGAGCCCTTCCACCATCAAAAAGATGGAGTGGTCTCCTATCACATTTTGATAGATTTTGCCTACTTTTTTTAATTGCGTCGCCTGTTCCCCCAGCGTAGTCAAGCCCCAAAGTGCATGCGGAAGGCGAAAAATGATTGTATATAAGCTAAAAAGGTGAATGGCAAAAAGAAGAATTCCCTTTATATACTGCTTATTGTAAATTTGGCCTAATCCCATAGCAATGATCGATAAGATTACTGCTTTTTTTCGACGCGGAGAAACGTCAGCTTGTTCATAACCCTTAATGTTTTTCTCCTGAATCATTTTTTCTTGCATCTCCCTTCCATCACACAAAATTGTGACCATCCAGCAAACTTATGCCAGATGGTCCTTTTCTAAATGAACCCTTGTCTCTGTGATTACTTGCTGCCAGCTTCAATACTTTCTTTCATCTTGCTTTGTGCTTGGTCTAAGGTCTTTTTAATATCTGAACCATTCCAAATTCTCTCTAAAGCTGGCTCGACATTTACCCAATAATATTCCATTTCAGGAAGGTTTGGCATCGGTGTTGTATACTGTGATTGTTTAATAAATCCTTGCATTAATTTATTATCTTTAAATTCAGGCAAGTTGCTATCAACACCTTTAAATACTGGAATATTTCCTAATTCCTGTGCACTTTTTATTTGATTTTCTTTTGATGCCATAAAGTGGGCAAAAAGTTTAGATGCATTTGGATACTTCGTATATGCTGAAACATAAATGCCGCTGATTCCAGAGTATGCTAATGGTCGTTTGCCGCCTGGCATTTCTGGAAGAGGTACTACGTCCATATCAAATGATACATCTTTATAAGAAGCTGCATTAAATGTTCCATCAATATTTAATGCTACTTTTCCATCATGGAATAAGCTTGTTTTTACGTCACGTGTAATTTCTGTATTTTTAATTGGAAGAATTTGCTTAAGAGATTTAAAGAATTCCATCCCTTTCACTGAACCCTCGCTGTTAATTCCTAAATCATTTTTATCCGTTCCATTTTTTCCAAAAACATAACCGCCATATCCAGCCATAAAGGAATTCACATCATACAGACTGTTTGTTTCCATCATAAATCCATATTTATTATTCGGAATATCATTGTACTTTTTCGCAATATCCATTACTTCGTCCCAAGTATCAAGCTTCGCATCTCCTACAATATCTCTGTTTACATACATTGCATATGTGTACATATATTGTGGGTAGCCATATAAAATATTATTGTATGTTACAGCATCAATCGCTGATGGAATCGTATTTGCTTTTGTTTCTTCTTCAAAATAGTCATTCGGCAGAATAAGTCCAGATTTTGCTGCATCTCCTACACGGTCATGGCCGAATGCCAGTACATCTGCTCCTAATCCTGCAGGTCCATCTGTTTTTAATCGAGGTAGTGTTTCAGTATAAAACACATCTTCCAGCTCAACTTCTACTTTATATTGCTTTTCAAATTCAGCGATTGCATCTTCTGTGAACTTATTTTTTACAGTCCATAATTTTAGCTTTGCTCCTTCTTCTGGTACTAATTCACCAGAATCTCCTCCAGCATTTGCCTGCTCATCTGTTGATTTTTTTTCTGATTTTCCACTACACGCAGACAGCAGTAACATCATCATTGCAATAAATAAAATCAGCCCTTTTTTCATCTCTAAGTCCCCTCTGCTTTCTTATGAATTATATATATAAAGCACTAATGTATTTACATAAAGCACCTTGCGATTCTCTTAGTAGAGATTAACGCTAAAGTAAATACTCAATGCTACCTCGCTACTTCCATTTTCAAAAGGCTATTTTCGTATAGATTGTTGCTTTTAAACTCGCAGCCTGAATACACTTCGCTTTCCGTGGGCAAGCGCCGAGCCTCCTCGTCGCATACGCTTCTGTGGGGTCTCGTCTTTCTCGCATTCCCACAGGAGTCTACGTGTACTCAGGCTGCTAAGAAATGCTTTTCCAAATGTTTTATGTAAAAACAACAAACTTTGAGAAAACAGCCTTTCAAAAAGATATAATGAAGATTATCGTATTGCCAGCTCTGTCTCTTTATCAAAGAAATGAACTTTGTTTGTATCCATATATAAAGTCAATTGTTGTCCATTTGTGTATTGCTTATTCCCTTTTACCCTTGCTGTCATCTGAATACCATTAACTTGAACATACAAATACATTTCTGACCCCATATTTTCCAGAACTTCCAGCGCTGCTTGCAATGGAGCTAAATTATTTTCATTATTAGCATCATAAAAGTCTTCAGGTCTAATCCCAAGGATGACCTCTTTATTTACATATCCTTTTGTGCGAAGAGCTTTATCGTTATTTTTTGAAACCTTAAACTTTACTCCTGATGCTGTAAAATAAAGATTGCCATCTTCTTCTTTCATTTTTCCATCTATAAAATTCATGGCAGGAGACCCAATAAAGCCTGCAACATACTTATTAACTGGGTAGTTATAAATCTCCGTTGGCGTTGCTGCTTGTTGAATTTCCCCATTATACATAACGACAATTCGGTCTCCCATTGTCATTGCTTCTGTTTGATCATGTGTCACATAAACAAATGTTGTTTCCAAACGCTTATGCAATTTGCTTATTTCTGCCCGCATTTGTACACGGAGCTTGGCATCTAGATTTGATAAAGGCTCGTCCATTAAAAAGACTTGAGGATTCCGAACAATCGCTCGTCCTAACGCAACACGCTGTCTTTGCCCACCTGAAAGAGCTTTGGGCTTTCTTTTCAAGAGATGCTCCAAGTCTAAAATCTTCGCTGCTTCAATGACTTGCTTTTCAATCTCTTTCTTTGGAACTTTTCTCAGTTTTAAGCTAAATGCCATATTGTCAAACACAGTCATATGTGGATATAAAGCATAATTTTGAAATACCATTGCAATATCCCGGTCTTTTGGAGCAACATCATTCACCAGTTTATCGCCAATATAGAATTCACCTTCTGTTATGTCTTCCAATCCAGCAATCATTCGAAGCGTTGTAGACTTGCCACAACCAGAAGGACCGACAAGCACCAAAAACTCTTTATCCTTCACCTCTAAGTGAAAATCTTTGACTGTATAAGCGTCACTTTTATATTTTTTCTTTACATGCTCAAACCGCAAACCTGCCATTTCTTAAACCCCTTTCTTCCAATTCAACTACTTTAAGGTGCAAACCTAAATTTATTTGATGATTTTATTATTCTAAGGAAAAGGTTTTCCTAATCTGATAAAAACACTTAGGAAAACCTTTTCCTAATAAACTAAAAAACTTATCTTTTTTCAAAAACGGTGTCCTCTGCAAAATAATAGAATGATGGTTTTAATATTATCTTTCTTTTTACTTGGAAAAGGTTTTCCTAAAGTCTCTTAAAAAATGATAGGAAAAGGTTTTCCTAATCAGCAAAAATTCCCCATTCATTCTTACACTCGTATATGTATTCTCTCCTTTACCACTTTTATTTCGCCTTTGAAAACGATCATCTTTCGTTTTCTACCTAACTAACATGGTTATAGAAAAAACTAACATCATTGCTTTCCTAAAAACCCCTAAGCAAATTCTATCATCAGATGTTAAGAAAGATAACATCGATTAAGTTAATTCATATTATATAGTGGGAATTTTCTAAAAACAATAGAAAAATCAAAAAAATTAGTATTTTTTTATTATCCGAAATTTGGTATTCCAATGATTCTTCCATAGAAAAAGCTCTGGTCAGATGCTTCTTCCACGCAGAGAGAAAGCATCCAACCAGAGCTTGATTATTCTAGCAAAAATAGAAACTGCTTTTTTCAGCTGGTTTTATTACTTCCCCTCATAGTCCGGCAATTAAGGTTGCCGGGTAGAAACTTATGGGCCATATTCCCATGATTATATGAGGGCTATAAAATTGTTCGTTTATTCATCTATTGCTTTAAAACAATATCATCATACAAGCATTTATATTCATTGTCAATAATAAAATCGAATAATAAAACTCTATGTACATTTATTGTTCGTGATTTAACCTTAATTTTACCAATGTGGCAATATAGCTTCGCTGCCTTATTGGAAAAAGGCTAATATTTCCTGCCCCTCTCCAACAATTCACAGATGATATGCCCTAACCATTTACATCTTAAAATAACTGCGAAGTAAATAACTGATCCATCTGCAATCAGGATGATTTCGAATATTTTCTAACAGTCCTTTTACAATAGCAGGACTAAAAGTAGATTCAAGCATCTGCTGTTTCAACAGAATTAAGGATTCCTTTTCAATCGATTCTTCCATCTCTGCTATTTTATTCTCCATATTTTCAAGGATTTGTTCCTTCGTTGCTTCTTCATTTATCGGCTGCTTTATTTTTTGGTAAAGCTCTTCTGAGAAAAAAGAGACGGCAGCATGTTTTGCCAGTAAATTTGTTTTTTCCACAAGCGATCGTGACAATAAATCTAAATCAAATGGCGCATTGGAAAATAAAAACAAATGGGAGTAAATATTCATAAAGCCTTTAATAGCGTAGATCATATCATATTTTGTTTTTAAATCGCTTCCATATAAACGTTCAATCATAGAAAGAATCGTTTTCTCGATTAAGCTGTCATAATAATGCATTTTTAAGATAAATTCTTGATTAAACGAATTCTCTTTAATAAAAATTTTTGTGAAATCAGAATACTTATAAAAAATCGAAAAAACCGCATAGTAAAATTCAAATAAAAGCGCCTCTTTTTTTTCGTTCCTGACTACATAGTCAATATCGGCGGTTATCTGCATCATAAAATGATCAATCAATGCTAAAATCAATTCGTCCTTTGACTTGAATGATAAGTAAAAAGCACCTTTTGAAATATTGCATTGCTCTGTTATTTGCTGAACAGAGGTAGCTTCAAATCCTTGTTTTGCAAAAAGCTCCAGCGCTTTTTCCATAATTAATTGTTTTTTCATCATTTTATTTTTCCACTCCTAAGGTCATATTGTTGACAAATGACTATGTAGTCACTATTATGAATAAATGAGTTAGACAAGTCAATTAAAGGATGGTGTAGCAGTGAAAGGTATAACAAATTTTGTCTTGAAAAACAAACTGGCAGTATGGCTTTTGACCATTATCATTACTGTCTCTGGCATTTATTCAGGTACCCGTATGAATATGGAGACGATGCCTGATATTTCGATTCCTTACTTAATGGTAATGGACGTATATCCTGGCGCAACTCCTGAAAAAGTAATGGAAGATGTATCCATGCCTTTAGAGAAAGCAGTGGAAAACCTTGAAAATGTCAAAGCTGTCTATTCAAATTCTTATTCTAACATGGCAAACATTCAAGTGGAATACGAATATGGGATCGATATGGACGAAGCAAAACGTGAATTAAAATCTGCATTAGATGCAGTTAAATTGCCTGAAGGAGCACAAGAGCCGACTACTTCCGCAATCAGCATGAACATGATGCCAGTTGTTGCCTTAAGTGTAAGCAGCTCCAAAGAGGATATTGTTGACTTAACCTCAACAGTGGAGGATATTATCCTTCCAAAAATCGAAAAGATCGATGGTGTAGCCTCTGCTACTATTTCAGGCCAGCATGTGGAAGAAGTGGACCTGACTTATAATAAAGAAAAAATGGCTGCACTTGATTTAACAGAAGATAAAGTGAAGCAAATGATCCAAGCAAGTGACCAAGCAGTTTCATTAGGACTTTATGAATTTAAAGAAGGTGAACAAGCTGTAGCAGTAGACGGCAAGTTCATGACAGCTAATGAATTAAAAAATATGCTCATACCTGTAACTCCGTCAGAAAAAAATCCATCCCCTTTTGTGAAGCTCAGCGATATTGCTTCCATCAAAGTGGTTGGTAAAGTAGAATCGGTTTCTCGTACAAATGGTAAAGATGCCATTGCGATTCAAATTGTCAAAGGTCAACAAGCAAACACTGTTGACGTTGTAAATAAGGTAAAAAAACTAGTTAAAGATGAAAAAGCAAATATCGATGGCATTGACATCGATGTAACAGTTGACCAGGGCAAACCAATTGAAGACTCTATTTCAACGATGATTGAAAAAGCGGTATTTGGTGGTTTAATTGCTGTATTAATCATTCTGCTATTCCTGCGTGATTTTAAATCAACGATCATTTCCATTATCTCTATTCCAGTGTCAATTTTTATGGCGTTGCTTTTATTAAACTGGATGGATATTACGCTGAATATTATGACGCTTGGTGCAATTACCGTTGCCATCGGCCGTGTCATCGATGACTCCATCGTCGTAGTAGAAAATATTTATCGTCGTCTTCATTTAAAAGAAGAGAAATTAACAGGACGGGCTCTTGTTCGTGAAGCGACAATTGAAATGTTTAAACCAATCTTGTCATCAACATTAGTAACGGTTGCCGTATTCGCTCCACTTATGTTCGTTGGTGGCATGGTCGGCGAGATGTTTACGCCGTTCGCATTAACGATGACATTTGCACTTGGCGCTTCGTTAATTGTAGCGATTACGATTGTACCTGCTTTATCTCACTTTTTATTTAAGAAAAAGCTATACAGTGAAAAGACAGAAAGCCGCCACAAAGAAACAGGCAAATTATCTATATGGTACAAAGGGGTTCTTGCAAAAGCGCTTAACCATAAAATCATTACTTCTATCATTGCCGTTGTTTTATTAGTAGGAAGTTTAGCCTTGACTCCATTAATCGGCTTTAGCTTTATGGGCAGTGAAGAAGAAAAAGTCATGTACTTAACCTACACCCCGGAAGCAGGCGAGCTAAAAGAAGACACGTTAAAAAATGTTCAAGCAGTAGAAGAGAAAATGCTGCAGCGTAATGATATTGATATCGTTCAATTATCTGTAAATGATGAAGCCGATCAAATGTCCGCAATGATGGGCGGCGGCGCTGGCGGTGCATTAATGTACCTAATATTTGATCCTGATATGGATAATTTCTCTAAAGTTCGTGATGATATTGTAGAATACGTGACCAATCTTAATCAATCTGGTGAATGGAAGAGCCAAAACTTCGCTTCTACGTCAGGATCTACAAATGAAGTCAGCTATTCTTTCTACAGTGAAAATTTAGACAACCTTAATAAAACGGTTAAAATGGCAGAAGAGATTTTACAAAAAAATGACGGCTTAAAAGACGTTACCTCAAGTGCAGAAGATGCATATGTAGAGTATACATTCAAAGTAGCACAAGATGAATTGCTGCAATATGGGTTGACAGCAGGCCAAATTGCTATGATGCTGAGCCCAACAAAAACAAAAGATGTTTTAACAACGGTTGAAAAAGATGGAAACTCTTTAGATGTAATCGTACAGCAAGACGAAGCTGCACAGCCAAAATCAATCGATGATCTTTTAAAAACAAAAGTACCGACAGCACAAGGTACAACAATGCCGCTGTCTGAGCTTGTAACAGTAAAAAAAGGGACAACATTAAATACACTTGCACGCAGCAAAGGCGAATACTTCGCATCAGTTTCTGGAACAATCATTGGTGATGATATTTCGAAAACAACAGCTGAAGTAAAAAAAGAAATAGATAACTTAGATCTTCCTAAAGGTGTTACACAAGACGTTGGTGGTGTATCTGCCGATATGGCGGAAACATTTACACAGCTTGGAGCAGCAATGCTTGCAGCAATCGCAATCGTGTACTTTATCCTAGTTGTGACATTCCGTGAAGGTGTTGCACCATTTGCGATCCTATTCTCGCTTCCTTTTGCGGTAATTGGTTCATTTGTTGGTTTATTAATCGGCGGAGAAACCATTTCAGTTTCTGTAATGATGGGGCTGTTAATGTTAATCGGTATCGTTGTAACAAATGCCATTGTCCTCGTGGACCGTATTATTCATATGGAACGTGATGGCATGACGATGCGTGATGCGGTGCTTGAAGCTGGAGCAACACGCCTGCGTCCAATTCTTATGACTGCCATTGCCACAATCGGTGCCTTAATTCCATTAGCACTCGGATCAGGCGGCGGCGGTTTAATCTCAAAGGGTCTTGGGATTACAGTAATCGGCGGTTTAACAAGCTCGACTTTATTAACGTTAATTGTTGTACCAATCGTTTACGAAGTATTATCTAAGATTTTTAAGAAAAACCGTAAAGTAGTAGAAGAAAACTAGAAAAGCGGAGGTGCCTTGGTCAGCCCCGAAGAAGAATGTTCTCTTAACTCAAAAAGTGCTCTTTCCTTTTAGAGTCAAGAGGTTATCTTTCATAAGGGCTGGCCGCTTGCGCTAGACAGTTAACTAACTTAAAACTTACAAATTCTATAGCAAAAACAGCCCTGCAAGATGAAATACTTCTTGCAGGGCTGTTTTTGCTATAGCGCCTAGTAAATAGGCACCTAAAACATATTCCTTTTTATTTTTGAAAGATGTCAGATAAAGAAGTGGAAATTTGATGTCTTTCGTTGAAATGAAGATTTTTTTCTATTTCTATTAAATGTTCAATCATTAATTTTTCAGCAAGGTCTTCATCCTGCTCCTTAATTGCATGGAAGAGATGGAGATGATGGAGGCAAGTGTCTTTTTCTGCTTGTCCTCTTCCATATATGGAAATAATGACATGAGTTAAGGAAATTAAGTCTTCTAAGTATTGATAAAAATAAGAATTTCCTGCCATTTCAGCTATTTTCAAATGGAAATCTCCCGACAATTGGATCGAATCAATATAGTCTATATGCTCATACATAGTTCGTTCCTCTTCCACCATCTTCTCGAGTTCATTCAGCTGCTCGTCTGTATATAAACGGCATGCTTTTCGAACCGCCTGCGCTTCTAGTACTCGTCTCATTTCAAAAACTTCTTTTGCTTCTTCAATAGATGATGATGTAACAAATGCCCCTTTGTTTTCAATTATTTTTACTAATCGTTCATAGGACAATCTTCGAAGAACGTTGCGGACCGGGGTTCGACTTACTCCAAATGACTCTGCTAGTTCTTTTTCAACCAACTGCATATTTGGCCGAAGCTTTTGAAGGATGATCGCCTGTTTTATTTTTTCGTAAATTTCTACTTCTTTTGAGTTCATCCGGATGTTCCTTCCATCTTTTATCACACCATATAAAAATTCATGATGGTGGTTTTTATATAAATATTAGAATGCATACAACTTTTATATGTAATAATTTACAACATCATTATCTAATTTCCAATCATTTTGGTGATTTTTTTATTTATTATATCACTGATATCATTCAAAGGAGAGAAATCTCATGTTGACTTCCATAAAAAAAAGAATGCCCACATCAATGGACATCCCCTCTTATATTACTACTAACCTATTTTTCTACTTGCAACATCATTATTTTCAAAAATCGTACCTTTTTTAAACTTCGAATCTTTAAATGCAAATTTCATTAGAAGAAGGTAAGCAATTCCTGCTACGACAACGCCGATTATCCACGCTAGTTCTACTACGATAAAGGCTGCAGCTGCACCGATAAGCATCGCTAGTATTGCGGCTGGATTATATCCGGCAAACGGACCGTCTTCTTTGTACAAATCTGCTACATTTACTTTTTGTTTTCTTAACAGGTAATATTCGATTAATAAAATCGAAACAATTGGACCTAAAAATGCTGAATATATTAAGACGAACATACTAAGTCCCTTTGCAGAAGAGTCTTGTACAAGCAACCATGGAAATGATACTAGTCCAAGCAGTCCAGTTACAGTTACAGCTGGTTTGTATTTTAGTTTAGTAATCAATGTGATGACATAAGTTGGCGGAATAATATTGGCAACCATGTTTACAGCAACTGCACCCATTACAATAAATGCTGATACAAAGAATGTAATATAAGAGTTGTCTACTATGATTGCAAATGCTTTTACAGGATTGGAAATACCTGTTGCAGAAGCAAGCATTGCACCAATTGCTAGAACAAATCCATATGCGATTAAGATAGGGAAGAAGTATAAAGCACCGCGTTTTTTGTCGCTAAGACCAGATTTCAGTTCTCGTGAATAATCTGCTGCGCTTAAAAAGATTCCTGCATAATTCCCCAAAAACACCATAATGAATGCAAAGAACGGCAAGCCCCATGATCCTTTTGCATGAACCCATTTTTCTACAATAACTTCGCTGTGGGATTTTAAAAGAACGCCAAATACATACACCAGTGCTAGCATAATTACAATAGACGCAAGGGATTCTACCCATTTAATAGCATGGAAACCGTACAGTGAAAGTACAATTTGAATCACTTGAAGCACGACAAAACAAATAGCAACACTATCAAAGGCACCGCCTGTTACGATTTTAGCAATTTCATTTAATGCCGTTCCACCAATCCAGCTTTGAAAACCATACCAAATGATAGCTGGAATTCCCCGTAAAAGTGAGGAAATGACGGAACCTTTCAGCCCGAAAGACATTCTAAGCTGCACAACATAAGGTATTCCTGTTTTGTATCCAAGTCTGTCGTTTAAAGCAAAAAATCCGGAAATGATGCCAATTGCGATGATAGCTGCAAGAAATGTTTGATAAATGTTCAGCGTTGCTACTCCCGCTGCAATCAAACTAGCTCCAAGCGTCATATTTCCTAAATTAATGCCGTCTCCGATCCACATAAACATATACGATAGCGATCCTACCGTCCGAACCTTTTCAGATTTCGGCAATAGCGATTCATCAACATTTGTACCATGTTGAATATTCGTCTCCTTTGTCACATTACTTCCTAAATTTGCAGCCATAATCCCCACTCCTTTTTTATGTTTAAAGTAATTATTTATGTTCCTGTTGCCCCTACTCTTACACTTACTTCTTTTATAAAAATAAGTACCTGACGGATTGAATATCTGTAATTAAATTCTAAATATTCAGTTATTGTAGGATTCATGATGGTATACAATTTTTATAAGTTTGCATTTCTATATGAATACTAGATTGTATACAACATTTATATGTTATAATTTACAACATCATTTTCTAAATTTCAACAATTTTTTGATAATTTCTTTGTTTTTTTACATCAAGATGGTAGATTTTATTACATCTATTGCATAACTCTGGATTTTTCTGTTTTTTCGTTGTATAGCATCACTCTAATACGTCTAACGAAGCATTTGTAAGTTTGAACATCGCAGCCTATTACTCTATAGAAAAATGGTTACCCTTCTTAGATTTTCTGTTGATCATAAAGTTAGATCGAGTAATTTACTCAATATGTTTTCTGTCTTTTTTCGATCATTAATCTAAACAATATTTGTTACAAACATGTGAACATAACTTTATATAAAAACGCTTTATTTGTTCAATTCACAAATTAGACACATATTTGTGATGTTTTTCACAATTTATCCACTATAATAAAAGTATCAAAAGCAGATGGATTACAGAAACAACGAAATAGAGCTTTTGATTAAATATCTAATCAGATGAACTTAGCTTATTCTAATAAATTAATTTTAATAATAAAGGAGAGAGATACGATGAAAAAACAAAATATTAACCGTGTAGTATTAATTGGTACTGGAGCAGTTGGATGCAGTTATGCTTATTCTTTCATTAACCAAGGAGTAGCAGAAGAATTGGTTTTAATTGATGTAAATGAAAAAAGAGCAGAAGGCGAAGCAATGGATCTTAACCACGGCATGCCATTCGCTCCAAAACCAGTAAAAGTTTGGAATGGTAAATATGAAGATTGCGGACTTGCTGACTTAGTTGTAATCACTGCAGGTTTGCCGCAAAAACCAGGTGAAACTCGTTTAGATTTAGTTGCTAAAAATACTGCCATTTTTAAAGACATTGTGAAAAGTGTTATGGACAGCGGATTTGATGGCATTTTCTTAATCGCAACAAACCCAGTTGATATTTTAACGTATGTGACATGGAAAGAATCTGGCTTACCGAAAGAAAGAGTAATCGGTTCTGGAACAACTTTAGACAGTGCTAGATTCCGGTATATGCTTGGCGAATACTTTAATGTGGATACTAGAAACGTACATGCCGCTATTATTGGCGAACATGGCGACACAGAATTGCCAGTGTGGAGCAAAACAACTATTGGCTTAGAAAGTGTAGAGTCTTTAGTAAGCAGAAATCCACAATACAATTTTGAAGATTTAGATGAAATCTTTGTAAATGTTCGTGATGCTGCATACCATATTATTGAAAGAAAAGGTGCAACCTATTATGGCATTGGTATGTCTCTAGTTCGCATTACAAAAGCAATCTTAAATAATGAAAATGCTATTTTACCTGTATCTGCTTACCTTGATGGACAATATGGTCATAATGATGTGTATATCGGTGTTCCAGCTGTTATCAACCGTGATGGTATTCGTGAAGTAGTTGAGCTTCATTTAAATAAAGAAGAACAAACACAATTTGAGCATTCTGTTAAAGTGTTGAAAGAAACAATGTCTCCTGTACTTTTTGTACAAAATTAAGAAACTTGGCAGTCGATAAATAATATAGTACGAAAACAAACCGGCATGTTGGCATGCCGGTTTTGTTTATTCTATATTCAACTGAATCTTACTCAAATATCGTACCTTTTTTGAATTTTGAACCTTTAAATGCATATTTCATTAGAAGAAGGTAGGCAATTCCTGCTACGACAACGCCGATTATCCATGCTAGTTCTACTACTACAAAGGCAGCAGCTGCACCGACCAGCATCGCTAGTATTGCCGCTGGATTATATCCAGCAAATGGACCGTCTTCTTTGTATAAGTCTGCAACATTTACTTTTTGTTTTCTTAATATATAATACTCGATTAATAAAATCGAAACAATCGGACCTAAGAATGCAGAATAAATTAAAATGAACATACCAAGTCCCTTTGCAGAAGAGTCTTGTACAAGCACCCATGGGAAGGATACTAATCCAAGCAGTCCAGTTACAGTTACAGCTGGTTTGTATTTTAGTTTAGTAATCAATGTGATGACATAAGTCGGCGGAATAATATTGGCAACCATGTTTACAGCAACTGCACCCATCACAATAAATGCTGATACAAAGAATGTAATATAAGAGTTGTCTACTACGATTGCAAATGCTTTTACAGGATTGGAAATGCCTGTTGCAGAAGCAAGCATTGCACCAATTGCTAAAACAAATCCATATGCGATTAATATAGGGAAAAAGTATAAAGCACCGCGTTTTTTGTCGCTAAGACCAGATTTCAACTCTCTTGAATAATCTGCTGCGCTTAAAAAGATTCCTGCATAATTTCCCATAAACACCATGATGAATGCAAAGAACGGCAAGCCCCATGAGCCTTTTGCATGAACCCATTTTTCCACAATAACTTCGCTGTGGGATTTTAAAAGAACACCAAATACATAAACAAGTGCTAGCATAATAACGATTGATGCAAGTGATTCTACCCATTTAATGGCATGGAATCCGTATAACGAAAGCACAATTTGAATCACTTGAAATACAACAAAGCAAATAACAACATTATCGAAAGAGCCGCCTGTAATAATCTTAGCAATTTCATTTAAGGCAGTACCACCAATCCAGCTTTGAAAACCATACCATATTATAGCGGGAATACCACGTAAAAGGGAAGAAATAACAGAACCTTTTATCCCGAAAGACATTCTAAGCTGCACAACATATGGTATACCTGTTTTATATCCAAGTCTGTCGTTTAAGGCAAAAAATGTAGAAATAATAGCAATTGCGATAATAGCTGCAAGAAATGTCTGATAGATGTTCAGCGTTGCTACTCCCGCTGCAATCAAACTAGCTCCAAGCGTCATATTTCCTAAATTAATACCGTCGCCAATCCACATAAACATATACGATAGCGATCCTACCGTTCTTTCCTTTTGTGATTTCGGCTGTAGCGATTCATCCACACTTGCAGCATGTTCAACCTGAGTGTCTTCTGCAACATAATTTTGTAAATTTGTAGACATTGTACTCAACTCCTTATTATTTTAAACATAATGGTTTATGTTACAAGGCCTCTTTATCATTAGTCTGACTTTGTCCCAAGCATTCGGATTCAGTCTACTAATGTAAAGTCCCCGTATATCCAATCAATTATTACTTTTTGTTAAATTCGGAATATTAAGTCTATATTTTCCAGAACATAGCTTACTGTAAAAATATTGTTATTTCGCCAATAATTTCGGTATTTAAAAAACTTAAAACTCTTTTAACTTAGGGGAAATTCGAATCAGCATTAATTTACAGCCAAATCGAATTCCCCAGGTAATGCTTTATCTTTTACTACCTATAGAAATAAGGATTTATTCAGCTTTTTTATTGTAGGTTACGAGTTGTCCCACTGGCTCACCTACAATGCCTTCATTCACATCAAAAACAAGATTTCCGCGGACAAATGTTTTCGTAACGCGGCAATTAATTTTTCTGCCGATGTACGGGCTGTGTTGATGGCGATAATATAGATCCTCTTTTTTTACAACATACGACTGGTTTGGATCTACTAAAATAATATCTGCATCCTTTGCGACCGCAATTTCCCCCTTATTTGGCATATGAAATCGCTGCGCAGGGTTGTAGCTAATCATGCGGACAAAATCAGTTACAGGAAAATTTCTCTTAAGAATCGCTTCATCAAACATCAAGTCGACGTTGTTTTGGCAGCCTGTAATTCCACCCCAAACTTCAAAAATATTATTTGTTTCACTATATTTCATTTCCGGTGGACATGGCGAATGATCCGATGTCAACATATCAATTTTGCCTTCGATTAATTTCTTCCACAGCTTTTCTTGGGCTGCTTCATCACGCAATGGAGGAGAACATTTGGCAACTGGACCAATCTCCTCAAATTGAGCAGTTGTAATCGTGAAATAATGAGGGCAAGATTCAACCGTGACATCTAATCCATTATTTCTTGCTTTTGTAATTTCCTCGACTGCTTCCTCTGAACTGATATGAACAAAATGCAGTTTACAGCCAGTTTCTTCCGCGAAAAATAATGCTCGTTTAACGGCTTCCACTTCTGTAAATACCGGGCGTGTCGCGACATAATCTGTTGCGGTTATTTTACCTTTTTTCACCATTTCCTCTGCCATCCGATCCGTAATCAATGCATTTTCAGCATGGATGGACAACATATGACCAAGTTCAGCTAATTTCTTCATTCCGGTATATAATGTATAATCATCAACATTTGTAAAGTCTTCTGGAATATCAGAACCGCATGTTGACATGAAACATTTATAAGCAACTACCCCTTCATCGGAAAGTTCTTCTAATTGTTCTAAATTACTAGGAACAAGTCCGCCGTATAAGGCATAGTCAACATAGTTTTTTCCTTTTGCTGCATCTAGCTTTAATTGAAGTGATTTGCGGTCAACTGTTGCTGGCAATGCGTTTAATGGCATGTCAACATAGCTTGTCGTACCTCCAGCAGCCAACGCTTTTGTTCCAGTCACAAACCCTTCCCATACCGTCCGGCCTGGTTCACAAATATGGACATGGGTGTCAATCATGCCAGGCATAACATATTGCCCTTTTGCATCCACTATTTTGTCAGCCTCACCATCAATTGTTTCCGCAATTGCAGAGATTTTTCCGTTTTTTACGGCAATGTCTACATTTTTCACTTCGTCCCTGAAGACTACTTGTCCACCTTTAATAATCAGATCATATTCCACGCAAATTTCCTCCTACTGTATATCATGTTTAGCTACAACTTTGGTATACCAACTATTTTTCCATTATTGGAACGGTAATTGTTTCATTCTATTATCTGAAAACTTCTGACAAATTAGCGGGAATCTGAAGTTTCTCATTGAAATAAAGGTAATCTTCTATTCTATTATTTGTTCAATCGCTAAATTTCCCGCTAAATCCTCATTGTTTTTCTTTTTTCCGGAAAATTTTTATATAGAATACATAATTGTATACAATTATTTCCGAGCTGTACTTTTTATTGAATACTAGATTGCATACAATTTCTTATACGTTATAATTTACAACACATTTTTTAAATTTTCAATTACTTTCCGAAAAAATGTTTTATTTTTTGACATATATGTGGCACGTTTTCTTACACACCTAATATATTCTGTATTTTCTTTTGTTCTTTTAGCGTGACAGTTCTTTTAAATAGTAATTATTTGACATTGAAATCGCTTTCTTTTATACTGTAAACAGGTTGGATGGCATAAGTGGTCATCATGGTATTCAGCGTAGGATGGAGCTGGTACTAAAATTGCTGCAAGTTAATACTTCTTAGAAAAGATAAAAAAGACAATCCATGCAGGTTGTCTTTTTATCTTTCTTAAGAAAAATATACATTTATGTTGAATTAAAAAATTTCAAATAAGTTATTAGAAAGAACAACCTTTTATTAAACTAAGAAAATAATTGATGGCAAGGGATCGTTCTTTATCTCTTTTACGCATACAAAGATAAACAGGGCGTTTTATTTTAATACCTTTAACCTTAACTCTACCTACTTCTTTTCGTTCTATATGTTCTTTTACAGCAAGTGAAGGTGCTAGCATTATACCGTACCCAGAGATAATAGCGCGAATGGATTCATTTAAACCATGAAATTGCAGCCCTATATGTGGGGCTGGAACCCCATGAATCTTGCATAAAGAAAAAAGGATATCTCTTGTGGAACTTCCTTCTTCCCTTAATAAAAATGGTTCCTTGATCAAATCAGATAATAATACCTCTTTCCCATCATATTTATGACCTCTAGGGACAATAAACCAATAATCTATGTCTATTATTTGATATAGGTTTAAATCTGTATTTCTCCACTCTTCTTTTACTACAATAGCGATGTCGGTTTTATAGTGAATTAATTTTTTCATTACTTGATTTGAATTCCCACTATATAATTCTACATTTACTAAAGGGTATTCTTTTTTAAACTTTGCCAGCCATGAAGGCAGTAAAAAATTAGCTGGTAAATAAGTTGAAGCTATTCGTAGTTTTTCAAATTCTCCTTTTTTTAAATGTTCTAATTTATTTTCAATCTCTTTTTCCATATCAAATAAACTCTCTGCTTGTTTAAATAAAAAGTCACCTGCATCGGTTAACTTTATCCCTCTTCCATCTGTTTCAATCAACTTTAAATCAATTTCATTTTCTAATTTTCGTATTTGAATAGTCACAGCAGGCTGGCTAATTAAAAGAGCCTCTGCGGCTTTAGTAACACTCTTTAGGGAGGCTACAGTGGTAAATATACGTAAGGAGTGAAGGTTCATTTATACAAACTCCTATCATTAGTTTTATTTATGAATATATTTAAAACATATATTAGATTTATCAATTTTTATTATATACCCTATAGATAAAAATTGGTAAAGGAGATAAATCAATGAAAGCCTCTATCATTAAAAAGAAAGTCAAAAAGAACAAAAAACAGAAAATATATATAATCTTCTTTCTTACCGTTATGTTATCAATAGGAGCTGGAACAGGAGTTTATGTAGTAAAAGCAGAAAATTCCCATCATTTTATTTTAGTTTCTATTGGGCTAGGAGCCTCACTTTTAGGAACATTAGCAGGAGGAGCGGGTTTGATTACAGTACCAAGCATGATGTTGGCTGGTATTCCAATTCAAACAAGTATTGCTACGAACAAATTTTCTTCTGGCATAGCTGCATTTTCAAGTGTATTTTATCTTATCCGTCATAAACAGCTTACTATAAAATCTATCATCAACAATTTATTAATAGCATTTTTGGGAGGTATTGGTGGGGCTTTATTAACATCACATATTCATGAAGAAACAATGAATATTACTGCCCTCATTTTACTTTGTTTTGCATTGATTGTTACGATTAAAAATAAGAAAAGGAAAGAAAATATACATGTTCCCAAAAAACATTCGAGTAACAAGATAAAGCTATATATTCCTTTTTTTGTCGCCGCTTATGACGGAGGGTTTGGTCCAGGTTCTTCTACATTTAGTATTTTGTATTATATGAAAAACAATCATAACTATATGAAAGCTGTCCAAATGACGAGGGTTCTAATCTTAGGAAGTTGTGCAGGAGGATTTATTATTTTTTATCAAAGTGGATTTATTCATTGGTCCTATTCGATTGCTATGGCTATCGGTTCTATTATTGGCTCTCAAATAGGTCTTATACTTTTACCTAAGGTGCATAAAAAAATTGCAAACACTTTATTGCTTACGATTATCTGCCTTTTAATCGTACAAATGATTTACAAATTATTTTGTCATTAACTAACTGTTAAAAAACACTAGAAAAATCTTTTTATAGCCTTCAATAACGATACAATTTACACGTAAATTATTTTTAAATTATTCATTAAAAAATAACTTGGGGCTTCCGAGAAATCCCTAAAAAGTAAAAACAGCTAAAGAAAAACGATCCATTTTCTTTAGCTGTTTTTTCGTTTGCAGTTTTTTCATTAAAGTAACGAGTGGGGTACCTGTTACCTATTAGAGTGTGTCCTAATGCTACAAACCCTTTGTTTTTCTATCTATTTCCTGGAGCTGGCTGATCCACCCCTTTTATACGATGTCGATGTCCATCATCTTCTGTTGTGTAGAAATCATAATAGTGGACATGCATTCCATTTCCTACAGGAATCGCTGGTCCAGAATAAGCCTTATAATAATGGTTATGCCCATCTTCAAATACAACATACCCCTCCGTTAAATGGATATGGTTGTTATCCTCAGTCTGTATAGGAGGCGAAGTAACATCTAAACATTGATGAACGTGACCATCCACAACCGAAGTGTAATCAACTGAACCATGATTATGGTGCGGTACAAATCCTTTTACAAAATCATTTTTTCTTATTGTAGCCATATAATCACCCCTATAAAGTTATCCAGTAATTTATGGGAGACGAACATCTTATTCCCCTAATTCATAACGAAGCTGCAGATGATTTTGCCTATTCTCCCTTAAAAAATCTCTTTATTACCAATGATATTTATAGGAAAATGAGAATATGTATTATTTCAAAAAAATTTTCCAAGATTTATGTGCTATAAAAAATTGCTTAAAAATAATAAATCCTAAAGGGTAGTAACTGTGTTTACTGACTACTTTGATTTATCGATACAGTCACCTACTACTTTATATATTATTCTATATTCTCATTAAAAATAGATGTGTAAGCATATAGAGCAGGCGCCCCACCGGAATGAATAAATACGATATTATCTTCTTTTTTAAAAGTACCTTTTCGAATCAAATCAATAAGCCCTGCCATTGCTTTCCCCGTATATACAGGATCTAGTAAAATACCTTCCGTACTTGCTGTCAGCCGAACGGCCTCCATCATTTCTTTTGTTGGGATGGCATATCCATCGCCTACATACTCATCAAAGCATTGGATATCTTTACGAGATAAATTATCAATATGTAAGTGATTTCCTATTTCAGAAAGCAAATTATATACTTTATTCTCTTGTTCTTCTTTATCGCGACTTACATTCATTCCAATAACCGGAACATTACTATTTAAACCTTGAAATCCTGCTACTAATCCAGCATGCATTCCTCCACTCCCACTTGTGCATACTACATAGTCCATTTGTATTTGCTGTTCAAATGCTTGAGCAAGAAGCTCCTGAGCACAAGCTGCATATCCAGTTGCTCCAATTGGATTTGAACCTCCAACTGGAATTAAATAAGGGGTATGTCCTTTTTCAACAAGCTCTTTTTCCACCTTTTTCATCTCTTGCATGAGATCTGTGCCTTCAGGAACAAATTTCATGTCTGCAGCACCAAGAAGATGATATAGAAAATAATTTCCTGTTGGCATATCACTCGCTTTATTCTCCCCTTCTTCAAGTACAAGCACACATTTCATTTTTTCTTTTACAGCAGCAGCTAGAGTTAAGCGACAATGGTTCGATTGAACAGCTCCACAAGTAACTAGAACATCTGCACCATGCATTTGAGCATCTGCTATTAAGTACTCTAGTTTTCTAGTTTTATTTCCTCCGGCAGTTAGACCTAGTAAATCATCACGTTTCATATAAATAGTTGGTCCCCCAAGTACTTCTGACAGTGACTCCAATTTTTCCAAAGGTGTATAAGAGTTTGTATATTTTTTGCGTGGTAAGTGGGATAAATTCATTTACTTTATTCGCTCCTTATTCATCCTATATTTTCATTCCAACTATTTTGAAAAATAGTAAATTAGAATCCTAAAAGGTTTCCTATTCATTTAGAAATTACATTAATACTTATCAATCGTTGCTCCAAGAACAGAAGCACGAATGAAATCTAATTTTTGAAATCGTTGGAGTTCCTTTTTAGTACCAGTTACTACTGCTCCATTGTATTTTAATTCTTTGCTATTTGATTTTGTAGCCTCTTTAATTCCTTTAAGAGCCTCTCTAACCTCACCTTTGTGCTGATTTGTTTCGTCTAGTTCATATAATTTATTAATAAAAATCTGATTTATCTCCTCAGAGTAAGGAGTTTCAGACTGAACATCTATTCCAAAGGCTCCTCCTCCGCCTTTTGTTTTTAAACTATCATGATCCAATTCCTTTTCCATTCTTTCCATTTGAGCTGAAGTTGTTGTATCAGCCCATAGCCAATTAACATTTTTATATCCAAGTCGGCTGCCTAATTCATCTATGGTCATTGGTTCTTTAAATGATAATGCAATCTCGATTATTACATGTTCATGTAATGAATCTACGATATCTATTTCGTCTGGTAAAAAATCGTACGATAATTTAGGATAATAAAAATCTATTTTGCGTTCATTATTAAAGTCATTATAACGAACTTCCCGTTTATCCTTATCATTTAGTGCATACATTTCCATCATTCCGCTTCCTCTTTCAATCAGTTTTTTTCTGCCAAATAAAGGTATTTCCTCTGTTTTTTTATCCCAAAGTATGGAGCGGTCACCCATATTTTTACGGTATGTTGTCTCTGCAGTTACACTAAATATATCATGGTTATACCATGTATTTCCGTAAGAAATATTAGCTCCATGAATACTGTCATAAAGAGATTCATTATTGTCCAGTTTTTTATTTAGAATATACTGGCTGCCATTAAAGACAATAAACAATAAGATAATCGTGGTAATAGATGCAATAAGTATGTATTTAATCATTTGTTTTCTTTTTGCCTTTTTTATAGCCACCTGTAATGATGGTTTGCTTAAAAAATCAATTTCTTTCTCTGTTTTGGAATTTTTATCATCCATGACTTTCCTCCTTATATACTTTTGCCAATTGTTTTCTCGCCCTATATAAATTCGTTTTTACTGAGCCAATACTCATATTTAATAATGCTGAAATGGAATCATAAGATAAACCAGAATAATACTTTAATAACAAGAGCTCTTGATATTTTGGTTTTAATTTAAAAATTGCCTGTTTAAGTCCCATGTTCCGTTCCTTATCAAGAAATATGGTTTCAGGAAGCTTATTGAAATCGATTTTTACTGTTTCCATGTTTTCATTTAGATCATACCTTTGTTGTTTTCGATATTGGTCATAGTGAGAATTTAAGGCAACACGGAATAGCCAACTGCGTACCTTGGACGTTTTTATTGAATCATAATGCTGTAGATATTTAACCGCTGCATCTTGAACAGCATCTTCTGCATCTGTCTGAGATATACCTATTTTACATAAGTATCGATATACGATATTAAGCTCTGAATTTAGTTGATTATTTTTATTTATGTCATCCATCTTCATCCTCCTGCTTACTAGACGTTTATCAAAAAGAAAAGTTTACATTCGAATACCATAAACATCGAAAAAATTTTTTATACTTACTCTAATAAAAAGAACGTTCCTGTATCGTACAGAAACGCACCTGTTCATTGAAAAGATTCATTAACATTCACTTTTGAAAAATATAAGGTGATTAAGATTTTTATAAGCTCTCTATTTCACCTGAATGGTAAGGCATTACATTATTAGCAGTACCAACATCCTCCCATTTTATTTCTGCAATTTCGTTCTTTTCTCCATCTATAACTTTTGCTTTATATTTTTCCATCTAAATTCGCGAAAATACTTAGAAGGTTGCCATCTGGATCTTTAATAATGGCATAGCGTTGACCCCAAAATGCATCCCATGGTTCACAATAAATTTCATACCCTTGCTCTTTTAATTCCTGACATTTTTTATCCACACTTTTCACTTCATCCATAATAAAAGCCAGCTCCACTTTTGGAATTACAGTTCCAATTGGTTCTTGAACATCTGCTAAAGACACTTGATAAACCTCTGTCAGCATATCCAGCAAATTTAAAGAAATACGCACTCCATCATTTTTTAACTCTGCATAAGGTTCATCAGGACCTCCTGCTAAAATGTCAAAACCTAATGCCTGGTAAAACATCAAAGACCTTGCCATATTTTTTACCTTAAGACCTACCATATCTAATCTCATAATGTTCGTGCTCCTCTTTTTAGATTCAATATATCCTTTGGAATTTTCTTAGGAAGCTATCACTTTAAAAGCGAATTCCTATAGGAATCAATTTTTATCATCTACATAGAATGTAGTGTGAACCTTATAACCTATGGAGGTGTTTAGACTGATTCATACCGTTAAACCAGGTGAAACACTGACTCAGATTTCAAAAGACTATCGTACACCACTGTCGGCAATCATTCGTGCTAACCCTGTTATAAATCCAAATGTTATTTATCCTGGTCAATCCATTGTAATACCGGGTTTTCCTCTAACTGAAACCATTCCATATCAGATTGATGTATCTGTTAATAATCGTTGGCTGAAACTGCTAAAAGACGGTGTATTGCAAAAACAATATCCGATTGCTGTTGGAAGAATATTATTCGGGACACCAGTTGGAAAGTTTATCATTATCAATAAAGCTCCAAATCCTGGAGGTCCATTCGGTACCATGTGGATGAGTTTATCTAAAGAACACTATGGTATTCATGGAACGAATGATCCTAGTTCGATTGGCAAAGCCGTATCAAAAGGCTGTATTCGAATGTTTAATAAAGATGTAGAGGAATTATCAAGGATTGTTCCAATAGGAACAGCAGTGTCCATTCATCCGTAATTTTTTAAGTGTGTAGGGAAAAAACAATAAAATTTGAGAAAACAGCCAAGATAAACAACGAAGAAATCGAGCGTTTGTCGACAGCCTGAGACACTCCCCTTATTTGGAAAGTGCCTAACCTAAGCTTTATTACGATCATTTCCAATCATCAAATGACCTTTCTCCTTTTTTTCTACATAAGGGATCCCCTGCTCTTCAAGCAATAATATAATTTTTTCAAGATGAATACGGTCTTCAACGACGATCATATTTGATGGAGAAAACTTCTTTTTCACATTAATAGTCAATTTATAGGCATTATTCAAGCGAGAATGTAAACCATAAAGCTCATGCCATCTGATAATTTGTTCTGTTTCGTACGACTTTATTTCATTTGTCAAATAGTACTTTCCATTTATTATTAGTCCATCTTTTAAAATGAATAGATTTCCACGATGCCTAATCGAGATTATAATGTAAAACCACCAGTAGGCAGCACTTAAATACATTGACTCTAACCAGTCTGTTGCAAGTAAAATGATTAATATGCCGGATAAAAATACTAGTGCTGCAACAGTCCCCCATTTAACAAACTGGTAGGATCTCGTACTTTTTGAGAGGCATTCCATCTCTTTCCATTCATTTGGGATTAGAATACTGCAAAATTCGTCTTCTTGTTGAGGATAAATAGCATCTGTTGAAATTTCCACTGCTTTTTTTATATTTAATCGATACTTAAGTAGATAATAGACGCTGCTAATGAAAATCAGAATAAAAAAGATATTTAGCATTTTCCAACCCCTTCCTTTTCCCCTGCCATTCTAATAGGGAAATAGGCAGCTATGATTCGTTAAGTTAAATGAATATACGATCATACGATGGAAAAAGTTTCATTATTGCTAAATAACTAATTTATTTTTTTTACAGATTTTCGTACTACTAATCGGTAAGGTATAATTTCAGATGGAATTTCTTTCTTACTTTGAATTGCTTCTATCACTATTTTACATCCTTCATTCCCCATCTCCCAAAAGGGCTGCCCAATAGAAGTTAATGGTGGAATAGACATTTCTGCAACTCTCGTATTATCATAGCCAATAATAGATAAATCATCAGGAACCTTTATACCATAATCATATGCTACAGAAATAATTCCTAATGCCACATCATCACTAACACAAAAAACGGCAGATAAATCTGCTTTTTCTTGCAGATAAGATTCCATTGCTTCTTTGCCTGAGTAGAAACTAAAATCTCCATGTTTTACTAATTTTGCATCAAAAGATAAACTATTGTCTTCTAATGCTTTTTTATAACCTTCTATCCTAGGTATCCCGGCTACCCTGTCCTTAGGGTTTACACCCGCTAACCCGATTATTTCATGTCCATTTTCAATTAGGTATTGAGTTGCAGAATACGCTGCGTCAAAGTCATTCACTTTAATATAAGGAACATCTTTATCTGGTGTATCAGTAGATAATAATATAAGGGGAATATTCAGTGATTTCACCAACTTTATTTGGTCCTTGCTTAACTCGACTGTAACAATCACTAATCCATCAACTTTTCTTTCTGCCATTAATTTGACACACTCTACTAACCTATCTCCATTAACACCAGAATGCGAAATGATCACACTATAACCGTTCTTATAGGCAACACTCTCTATTCCACTTACAATATCTCCATAGAAAATCGTTGCAACATTCGGCATAATAACCCCAATGATATTGCTGGAGTTTTTAACAAGACTCCGTGCATTTTCATTTCTTCTATACCCTAGTTCGTTTGCTACGTTCATTATTTTTTTTTTCGTTTCTTCGTTGTAGCCCCCAACCCCATTAAGAACTCTTGAAACTGTTGCTGTCGATACTTTCGCTATACGTGCAATATCCTTTATCGTTACATTCATGTTCTCAGCCCTTTTACGTAAACGTTTAATAAATATATATATCACCTTACTTTTTTAAAGTCAATGAGAAGCTAGCCTGCGTATTGACGCACCCCGATATGGATTACTGATTTGCATAAAGTTTATAATCTGATTTCTTGTTTTTTTATTTCAAGACCCATACTCTTTTGATAAAAATAAGTCACAATTAGTACTGACAATCCTGGTAAAATAAAGATTAATAATGGCGGTAATACCACCCACAAAATGTAAGCTGCAACCAGGACATTCAAAATCATGAGAATAGTATTCAAAGGATGCATAAGCAATAGAAATATCGTATTGTACAGGTACGCCTTCAATGGCAGCTCCTGATCTACTAGAAAACTGTAAACGTACAAAAAGAAAAATGGTGTCAAGATGACCAACACGTAAAAGACGATTGCCAATGGTGAAGACAGCGCGGCATAATACCTTAGTGCCAGGTAAAAGACAATCAAAACTATGGCATTTAGACAGCCTAAGACCATACTTTTTACATACTCTCTTTTATAATAATTCCAGAATGCTTTAAAAAATGGAAACGAATCATCACCCTTTACATATCTTCTTGCAATTGCCAAGGCAGCTACCGTCGCTGGTATTGCCACAAACGGCAATAAGACAATACCGATGATGACTATCGTGTGTACGCTTGCTACATCTGGAGCAGCCAAAAGATTTACTCCTAAAAATACATACGGTGCATTAAATAGCCACCAAATACCCGTCAGTTTTAGAATTATATAGAGCCTCTTGATCATATTATTACTGAGATGGGACCTGTTCATTTTGCACCTCCCTATAAAACAAATAAACTTGTGTTATTCTTTGACAGACCCAATGACTAACCCGCTTACAAAATATTTTTGCAGCAGCGGATAAATTAACAGCACCGGAATAATAGAGACCACAATCTTAGCCGCATTCAGAGTTTTGTTTGAAACCGATGCTAAAGCCTTTAATTGTGACGGATCCGTAACTTTAGTAACGTCAACGGTTAATTGTTGAATATAAGTTTGCAGTGGATAGTTAGCAGAACTGTTCATATAAAGCAAACCACTGAAGTAATCATTCCAATGCCCCACCATGGAAAAAAGTCCAATCGTTGCTAATGCAGGCAGTGAAATTGGCAAGTAGATCTTGAACAAAATTTTTAATTTTGACGCACCGTCCATAATGGCAGCTTCTTCCAACGTATTTGGAATACTCTTGAAAAAGTTCATTAACAAGATAACGTTAAAGATCGGCACCGCTCCTGGTAAAATAAGCGACCAAATGGTATCAATCAAACCTAAGCTCTTAACAACGATGAAAATTGGAATCATCCCACCTGAGAAAAGCATCGCAAAAATCATAAGATTCATATAAATATTGCGTGCACCAAATTCCCTTTTACTTTTCGACAGTGGATAGGCCATCAGAACCGATAACAGCAAATTCAACGCGGTCCCTAACACAACTCTTTCCACAGAAATCATAAATGAACGCCAAAACTGTGTATCTTCTAGCAACAGCTGATACGCACTAAAATTAAAATGAACTGGCAATAAACCAACAAGATTCGCTTGAGCCGCAGATTTGTCGCTAAATGAGATAGACACCATATTAAGCAGCGGTAAAAAACACAGCGCCGTCAACAGCAATAACACAGCCCAAATACATATATCTGCTGATCGACTTCCAAACGTTTTTGATCTCATCCACTTTCACTCCCCTTTTAAAAGATCCGCATGTTTACTAGTTTCATAGATAATCTGTTAGCTGCTATAAGCAGCGTAAAGGATACTACAGATTTCAATAGGCCAATTGCTGTCGCAAAACTATATTGTTGTCCCAACAGACCGACGCGGTACACATAAGTATCAATAACATCCCCAGTTTCATACACAATCGGGTTATATAAGGCAAAGATTTGGTCAAAACCAGCATTCAGAATGTTCCCTAGATTAAGTGCTGAAATCAGCATAATGGTCGGCAAAATTCCAGGTATGGTAATATGCAGCAATTGTTTAAAGCGATTAGCCCCGTCAATCGAAGATGCCTCATAAAGACCAGGGTCAATCCCTGTCAATGCGGCCAAATACACGATTGCACCATATCCAAAACCTTTCCAAACGTCTGATACAACCATAATTTCTCTAAACCAATCATTGCTCGCTAAGAACAAAACTGGTTTAAATCCTAGTGCTTGTAAGAAATCATTCACTGGTCCATGATAGTCAAATACGTTAATTACTACCGCTGCCACGACTGCCCAAGATAAGAAGTTTGGCAAATAGACAATGGTTTGAATGGATTTTTTAGCCCATTTCAATCTAATTTCGTTTAACAATAATGCAAAGATAATAGGTACTAAAGTTCCGAGAATAATTTTACCAACTGCAATAATCACTGTATTCCTTAGAATCTTCATGCTATCCGGAATTTGCAGCATGTATTTAAAGTTGTCCAAACCAACCCAGTTAGACCCTAAAATACCTTTAGCAGGTACATAGTCTTGGAATGCCATGATAATCCCAAACATCGGCACAAAACTGAAAATAATCAAAAAAATCATGCCCGGTGCCATCATTAAATGATACTCCAGCTGACCTTTACGTTTTTTCTTTTTTTTCCTTCCCGGTGTCATCTTTAGAGGATATTGCAACTGGTCTACATGTTTATTTTTTATTTCCATTTCCCACGGTACCCTCTTTCAACAAAATATTTTATAGAAAGGCTCTTTTCGTATAGACTGTTGTTATTTAACCCGCGGACGAGTGCCGAGCCTCCTCGTCGCTTTTGCTGAGGCCACTGAAAAAGTGAATGCTTTAAAATATAGGTAGTGACAATCCAAGCAACGAAGAAGTTTCGTTCGGTTTTCCGAGGCTTACCACACGCTTTCCGCGGGGCGAGCGCCGAGCCGCTTCGTCGCTACGCTCCTGCAGGGTCTCGCCTGTCTCGCTAATCCCGCAGGAGTCGTGCGGGCGCCTCTCCTAACCAACATGATGGTCGTTTTCAAACTCTCTATACCATTTTTATCCTAATAAATTAAGTGTTTCACCTATAATTTATCTAATTAAACACTTTTTCAGTGCCGTCGCTTTTGCTCCTGCTCAAGTCTCGTCTTTCTCGCTTTTCCCGCAGGAGTCTACGTGTATTCAGGCTGCTCAGTGCTTTAGCTATGTTTATTATTTTAATCAAAAACAACAAACTTTTAGAAAAAATGCCTATATACAATTATTAACTTGTACCCACCTCTTATTATTTTTCTTTAATAGCTTCAGATACTTCTTTGGTAATATCGCTGCCGCCTGTTTTCTTCCATGTATTAACAAACTTATCGAAGTAATCTAAATCTTCTTCACCAGTTACAATCTTCAAGAACGCCTCATCTTCTAATTTAACTAAGTTAGCCCATTTTAGTTTCATACTTTGTGTTTGGCCAAAGAAAACAGGGTTTATTTCGTTAACCTTTGTATCAGCCATTAACTTGCCAGCTACCATTCTAGACATATAGCCGCTCCATTGGTTAGCATCTGCTTTTGCTGGATCTTTTAAATAACCTTCAATCTTTTGATAGGACGTGCGATCATCAAGCGTTAATGTCTCAAAATCTTTTTCACCATCAACAACTGCTTTAAGATCCTTATACATCTGTGCCGTTGCATCATTAAAGTTAACAGCAATATTTAATGGCTTCCCACCATCAAAACCTCCTTTGTTAAAATCAATAACTGGCTGGTAGTTAAGATCTTCCCGAACTAACTTATCGTTTAACGCGCTTGCTATTTTAGGCAGTAATTCTGGATGTTCAAAGCCTTTTCTTACCACATAAAATTCACTGGCTGGGTTCTGTGTGTAGGCTGTGATTTCACCACTGCCATCTTGAGAAATGATGTATGGCTGCCAATCGGCATCTTCATTATTCTTTCTTGCATCGTTCAACGGATAGTCAGGTGAGAACCAAGGGCCAAAGAACGCACCAGCTTCACCACTTGCAATCAATGATTCAATGCTATCACGTACAGCAAGCTGTGGATCAATCAAACCTTTTTTGTACCAATCTGCTAATATGCCTAATCCTTGTTTCGTTTCATCCGTAATAGACCCATAAACTACTTTCCCATCTTGTTCAATCCATTGACGTGGGAAAGAATGATGAATTGCAAAGATATTATCAGCTTGGAACAATGATCCGTATAACCCACCAACTGATTTAGAAAGGGCTAAACCGACCGTTTTTCCTTTACCGTTGCCGCCTGGATCTTTTTGGACAAATTGTGTTAAAATTTTCTCCATATCATCAATGGTCTTCGGTTCATCTAATCTAAGCTTATCTAACCAATCTTTACGCAGCCATAGCATTGTTGGGATGTTTGCATTTTGTGTTGATGGCAAGGCCATTAGTTTACCATCAAATGTCGCTGCCTCTAATGCTCGCCCTTCGTAAGAATTATATTTATCTTTCACATAATCAGAAGCACTCGTTTCATAAACATCTGTCAAATCAGCAATCATGTCATTTTCGACCAATTCCCGTAATGTATCTGCATTAACTGACATAATATCAGGTAAATCACCTGATACTACTGCCATAGAAACTTTCTGATCGTAGTTCTCCCCATTTTGCGCTTCAAACATATTTTTATTTTGAATATTCAGCTTTTCTTTTAAGTAACGTGTGTAAGCATTGTCTTCGTATGTTTGCCCATTAGGTAGTTTAGGAATACCTGGTGTTGCCTTCCCAACAGTATAAGTAACGGTTTTTTCATATTTCCCGAAAGGTTTTAATTCTTCTGTCGATGCAACCGTTTTTGTTTCCGCATCTTCAGAGCTGGAGCCCATTTTAACACATCCTGCCAAAACACCAAGTAACAGCAGCAATACAGCACTTAATGAGAAAAATTTCTTCATGAATGTTTCCTCCTGATTATTAGGTTTTCATACGATTTAAATCATTGGCTGTTTTCATATAGATTGTTGCTTTTAAACTCGCAGCCTGAATACACTTCGCTTTCCGGTGGGCGAGCGTCGAGCCTCCTCGTCGCATACGCTCCTGCGGGGTCTCGTCTTTCTCGCATTCCCACAGGAGTCTACGTGTATTCAGGCTGCTGAGTACTTCTTCTTCCATTTTTTACGTAAAAAACAACAAACTTTGAGAAATCAGCCAAATCATTTAACCAACGTCATAGTTTTACTGCGAATGCTTCATATGGTCTTAAATCCAAGTGATTAAAGTCAGCCGATAATTTTTCATAATTGCTGATAATTACCTCATCACTTTGTCCCAAATCTGGTAGTTGAAGAGTTGTATTTTCTTCCCCAAAATTGGCAATTACAGCCCAAGTTTGGCCTTCATAACGACGCAGATACATAAAGACTTGCTCAGGTACATCCGTCACTAATTCAAACTCTCCCCAAACAACAATTGGATTCTTGCTTCTTAATTGAATTAATTTTTGATAGCAGTAAAAAATAGAATTCGAATCTGCTAGATTTGCAGCTACATTTATCTCATGATAATTTGGATTGATATGCAGCCAAGGTGTTCTAGTTGTAAAGCCTGCATTTTCTGTATCGTCCCATTGCATCGGTGTCCGAGCGTTATCTCGCCCTTTAGAATTAATAGAAGCAATAATTTCTTCTTTTTTATAGCCATTCGCTAAACGTTCATGGTACATGTTTATGCTTTCAATGTCCTCAACTTCACTTATATCATTGACAGGGTAATTGGTCATGCCAATTTCTTCCCCTTGATAAATGTAAGGTGTTCCTTTCATCAGATGCAGTAAAATCGCAAACATTTTTGCACTTTCCACACGATAGGCTGTATCATTTCCCCAACGAGATACAATCCTTGGCAGATCATGGTTATTCCAAAACAAACTGTTCCAACCCTCATTGCCTAATGCTGTTTGCCACTTGCTAAGGACCTGCTTTAACTCATTCACCTCAAGCGGTTTATGGTCCCATTTTTCTTTGCCAGGCTGTTGGTCTAAACCAATATGCTCAAACTGGAAGACCATGGATAACTCATTGCGTTTTGGATTAGAATAAAGCTTAGCAATTTCTGGTGTAGCTCCCCATGTTTCTCCTACTGTCAACACATCGTATTTGCCAAAGGTTTCCCTATTCATCTCTTGTAAATAATCATGCAATTTGGGGCCATTTCCTGTTATTTCTTTGTCTGGAATTTTTCCAACTAAATCAATTACGTCCATTCGAAATCCGCCAACACCTTTTTCGAGCCAAAAATTCATCATATCCCAGACTTCTTGTCTAACTTTCTCATTTTCCCAGTTTAAATCTGGTTGTTTTTTGCTGAATAGATGTAAGTAATATTGACCACTTTCTTCATCATATTCCCATGCTGAACCACTAAAAGTTGATTTCAGTGAATTAGGTGCCTCGCCGTTTACAGGATCTCGCCAGACGTAGTAGTCACGATATGGATTGTCTTTGCTTTTACGAGATTCTATAAACCACTTATGCTCATCTGATGTATGATTAACAACCAAATCCATAATGATTTTGATGTTTCGCTGGTCAGCCTGTTTAATCAACTCATCCATATCATCCATCGTGCCAAATTCCGTCATAATAGCTTCATAATCACTAATATCGTAGCCATTATCATCATTCGGTGATTGGTATACTGGACTTAGCCAAATAGCGGTAATCCCCAATTTTTCTAAATACTCTAATCGACGGATAATACCCTTTAAATCACCAATTCCATCACCGTCGCTGTCTTGAAAACTTCGCGGGTAAATCTGATAAACCACTGCAGTCTGCCACCATTTCATTTTCATTGAACACACTCCTCATGCTTACTTAATTAGCAACCCTTTACCTAAGTAAACGTTTACGTCATTAGCAAATTCGAACTTGCGTAAACGTTTACGTTTACGGTAAACCTAAACCATTTTAATACAATTAAACAAAACTCAACGAAAGTAGCGTTTACCTTTAAGCAAACTCCACATTAATGTAAACGTTTACTTTTCTTAAATTTACCATGTCACTTCATAACAGTCAACAATTTAATAGTAAACGTTTACGTTTTTTATTTAATCCACTATATTTATCAGTGAATGAAGCAAATTAAAAATTGGGTTTATCATAACGAATAAAATCTATCCTATTCATTTGCCTAACTAAAGAAATCGTTTCTTTTCTACATTTTTAAAGATATGCATCGACAACATGATTCATACATCAAGATTAAACGCAAAGAATAATAGCTTCTTTGCGTTTAGATATACCTATTTAATTGGCTGTTTTCGTATAGAATTTTATAGGGTTAATACTTGTTTCTGAACTTTTTAAAAAACCTATTCTAGAGTACTTTGCTCAAAAAAGATTTTGTCCTGCTCTCACGGGGATTGGCAAATAATTCACTTGGAATATTTTCCTCCACCACATATCCACCGTCCATAAATATGACGCGATCGCCTACTTCTTTTGCAAAACCCATTTCATGAGTCACGACTACCATCGTCATTCCTTCTTTTGCTAACTGCTTCATCACCTCTAGCACATCACCAACCATTTCTGGATCTAATGCTGAAGTTGGTTCGTCAAACAGCATGATTTTCGGTTCCATTGCAAGTGCTCTTGCGATAGCAACACGCTGTTTTTGTCCACCAGATAATGAATCTGGATATACATTGGCTTTCACTTCCAGCCCAACTTTTTTCAGCAGCTCCAACCCTCTTTGCCGAGCACTTTCTTTTTCCATTTTTCTTACCTTTATAGGAGAAAGCATAATATTTTCAAGTACCGTCATATGAGGGAATAAATTAAATTGCTGAAATACCATTCCTACTTCTGTTCGAATATTATTTATATCTGTTTTTTTATCTGAAATATCAATACCTTCTATGTATATATGTCCCTCTGTAATGCTTTCTAACAGATTGATACATCTTAAAAATGTTGATTTTCCAGATCCTGAAGGTCCTATAACAACGACAACCTCTTGTGGTTTTATTTCTATGTTAATATTCTTTAAAACCTCATGTTCACCATATGACTTTTTTAATTTTTCCACTTTAATCATTTCACTGCCAACCTTCTTTCAAGTCGATTTAACAAGAAGCTTAATATCAACGTTAATAATAAATAGATAAATGCAGCAGAAAGGTATGGCTCCCATACGCGGAAATATTCGGCACCCATCGCTCTTCCCCAGTACATAAGCTCTGGTGCTGCAATCACTGAAACTAAGGAAGAATCTTTTATTAATACAATAAATTCATTTCCAAGGGGTGGAATCATTCTTTTAAATGCTTGAGGCAAAATAATATATCTCATGGCTTGAACATGATTCATCCCAAGTGAACGAGCTGCTTCCATTTGTCCTTTATCGATGGATTGAATTCCAGCTCGAAATATTTCAGCAATATAGGCTGAGGCATTTAATGAAAGCGCGATAACCCCTGCAGCAATCGCATTCGTCTCCCCTATAAACAATGGAACTACACCAAAATGAACAATTAAAATCTGTACTAGTAATGGGGTGCCTCGAAAAAATGTAATAAAACAGACAAAAGGAAAAGCAATTATTTTATTTCTGCTTATTTTTCCTAAGCCAACTATTAATCCTAAAGCTGTTCCAATTAAAATTCCTGCAATGGTTAAAGCAACCGTAAGCAATGTTCCTCGCAATAAAAGTGGAGCATATTCTATAATAATATCCGTTCGAAAGTCCATATTTTTCCCCCTATAAATTCCTCTCTAAACCGAAAAGTTGCGTAACACTTTTGCATTAGAGCTACGCAACTTTGTTTATATCCTTTTCATTTCATTGTAAAAGACTATTTTTTCTGCTGTGTTTTTAAATCCTCCGTATCTGGTTCTGATTTAAACCATTCTTGATAAATTTTTGCATAAGTTCCATTATCGTATAATGTATTAATCGCTTTATCAAAGTCTGCCTTTAATTTGCTGTCTTTTGGAAAAGCCAGCCCATAATATTCAGGTTCAAAGCTGCCTTTATCTTCAATAACGATTAATTTTTTATCTGGATTATTTTTTGCATATTCTTCAACAACCGTATTATCCGCAACAACAGCATCTGCCCCGTTGCTTGTTAATTCCATAATCGCCAAGTTCGTATTTTCAAACTTTTTAATATTTTTATTGTTTTTCCCAAGAAGTTTTTCAACTGCTTCCTGTCCAGTTGTTGAACTTTGAACGGCAACAACCTTATCTTTTAGATCAGCTGCATTTTTAATGTCACTGCCTTCTGGAACTAAGATTTTGTTTGTTGATAAAAAATAAGGCACTGAAAAATCATATGTTTGTTTTCTTTCATCATTAATTGTAATAGCAGAAATCCCTATATCAGCTGTCTTATCTTTTACTTCTAATAACAGCGGTTCAAACGCAACATGAACAAGCTCATATTCGTAGCCTGCTTCTTTTGCTACAGCTTTAAGAAAATCTACATCAAAGCCAACAATTTCCCCTTTATCCATATATTCAAATGGTGCGTAGGCTGCATCGGTCACCACTCTCAACTTTTTAGATTCTGTATCACCTTCACTTTTATCTGTGCTTGTCCCACATGCAGATAGGAATAAAGCAAAACTGAGTGCTAAAATAAAAATAGAAAATTTCTTCATCTTCATTTAATACCTCCTGAATTTTAGAAAAATTATGACATTTATTAATTTAATCATGGAAATACAAATACCTCAAGTGCTTTAAATAAACAGCACAAACCTTTTTATTATACCTCCTTTTTCTAACTATTCAATATCGAAAAATGCATATTGTATATTGTATTTTTTAAAAATATAACAGTTTTTCGATATATATACAACGACATTGTTAGAAAATCTAACAATTATTTTCACTACTTGGCAATAGTGACTCCCCCAAGTGCAATAAAGTGCTGTTTCACTAGGGGCAGGTACTTAAACTTAAAGGCTGTTTTCGTATAGATTGTTGTTTTTAAACTCGCAGCCTGAATACACTTCGCTTTCCGTGGGCGAGCGTCGAGCCTCCTCGTCGCATACGCTCCTGTGGGGTCTCGTCTTTCTCGCATTCCCACAGGAGTCTACGTGTATTCAGTCTGCTGAGTACTTCTCCCATTTTTCAAAAACTTTGAGAAAACAGCCAACTTAACAATAATCTTCAAGGCACCTAGTCAATCATTTCAACAATTGGAAGCTCAATATATACGGTGGTTCCTCTGCCGACTTCACTTATCGCTTCGATATTTCCTTGATGGGCGGTGATGATTTCTTTACAAATCGCAAGACCTAATCCGTTCCCTTCCTGTTTTGATTTTCCTTTTTTAGTAAAAGACCTTACAAAAATATGCGGTAAATCGTCTTGATCAATTCCTGATCCAGTATCTGTGACAAACATGGAAACTGTTTGTTGTTCGTTATTGATTTCTAGGCGAACTTCAATGTAGCCGGATTGGATGAATTTTAATGCATTGGAAATCAAATTTGCCAAAACTTGTTCGATTCTCCCAGGGTCGACATAAACAATTGGGAAGTCCAGCTCATTTAGATTAGGCATTATCACTTTATATTCTATCCCTTCAGCCTGTACATCTAATTCAAATAAGCTTGTAATATATACAAAAAGATTGCGAATCGATACAGCTTCAAAAGAATAGGAAATACTGCCGATTTCAAGCTGGGATAAATCAAATAAATCAAGAATAAGTCGATTTAAGGATTTAATCCGAACTAGGCTTCGTTCTAAATAAAAAGTTTGCTGTCTTGGAGTATCGACAATTCCATCTAAAATGGCTTCAATATAACCTTGAATTGATGTAATCGGTGTTCTTAAATCATGTGATATATCAGAAAGAAGCTCTCTTCTTTTTTTCTTTTCTTCTTCAAGGTGTTGATTTGCTTTTTCTAATTCAACATTTGCGTTTTCTAAATCGATTGTTCTTTCTTTTACCTTCTCTTCAAGAATCGAATATATTTGTGCGTTCTGAATAGAAATCGCTGCTTGAGAAGCTAGTAAGGAGAGAATTTCAATTCTTTCTTGTGTAAAAGCATGCGTAATTAAATTGTTTTCTAAGTACAATACGCCAATTAAACGATTTTGATGCAAAATGGGAAAAGCAAGAATTGATTTAGGTTTAAAAGCTTTAATATAGCGCTCATTGGTGAACAGTCCATTATTTGCGGCATCTTCCAACACAATCGGCTCTAATGTTGTATGTACGTAATGGATTAATTCCACAGCCAATTCCTTTTTCAGCGCATCGAGTTCCATATTCCCAAGCAGATTTACGCCGTTTTGATTACTCCCTTTGATTACTTTTTGCAAATCATTTTTTTCATTTAATAATAAATACCCTTTTTCTGCCCCTGCAATCTCTATCAAGGTGTGCATCATTTTTATAACAAGCTGCTCTAGTTTAATTTCACTTGATAAAGCTTGCGAAACTTTGATAATTGCGTTTACATCCATTCCTGTTTGAAGATCCTTTTTTTTATCATCTTCAGAAAGTTCTTTTTTAATAACGGGATATGCTGCTAAAACTTTTTCAGCAATCCTTACAGCACCCCAAGTTTGAAAAAGATCATATGCATCTTTCATAAATAAGCTTCCTAATTTCAAAAGTCCTTTTTCATTATAATATTTCCCTGCACATTGACTAATAATAGCTGCATCTTGTACAAATCCATTTTCCATCGCCACTTGGATTGCGTGATCGTACATTCCTTCACTATTTTTATTAAAAAAAACAATCGAATCGATTTCCGCTTTCATCGCTGCGTATTTATGTTGATAATTTTGCGGCGAGTGTTCCGCCCATTTTTTCATTGTTTTTAAATCATGCATAAGTGCTTTTTTATATTTTCCCTGCTTTGATCTTGGAGCTTCTCGATATAAACGACATAACCACAAGGTATGATAAAAGTAGTATTCTGGAGCATTTACTAAAATGAATGTTTTATTGATCAAAGGTTCTAAATTTTCGATTATTTTGATCCCTTGATCCTTTTCATTTAGTAAATACGCCATTTGCAATCGTAATGTATAATGCATGATTTCATTTGAAGAACTGTCCTGCAAAAAAGGAATATTATAGTTAGGCTGAATATCTTTCTCCATTATAACTTGAAGCCAATGCTCCAATTCACGTAGAAAATTTATCGATAATTCATGGTTCATTTGTTTGACAAATTGAAACTGCTTATTTACTTCTTCAACTACTTTTTCAAGTGAATCTCCATTAATCAATTTGATTAATGAAATAAAGGAACTTACTGCACTAGCTAGAAACATATTACCTGACTCGATACTATATTTTTGCGAATTTTGTAAGTAGGTTATATTATGTGAGATGTGACTCTTCCATTGATTTATAAATATTCCATACACTAAATATACTTGTGCTAAAATGCTCTTTTTCCCTTCTTTTTGTGCATGTTTAATCGATAATTCTCCAAATTCATAGCTTTTATCTATGTTTCCAAAAGCAGCACTTTGAATTAAAGCATAGTTATTATATACAATCGCTGAAATATCTGTATCTCCGTATTTTAATGTGTACGATAACGCTTTAAGCATTAATAGAGCCGATAAATTTTGATTATCATGGTAAGCAGAACCATTCACATTATTAATGACTTGTACTATTAACCTTTTCTGCTTTTCCTTCATTTTTGGCAATTCTAAGAGGTTGTTAAGTTTCTTTTTCGTTAATCTGCTTTTTACTATTAAAAGCTCTTGTAAAATGGCAAGCTTATGTGGATTTTTGGATATTTTCCAACCACAAAGATTTAGTACCTCCATGCCAGTACGAACGGCATCTTCGACTCGAAACAAATAATTGTATAAAATAATTTTTAAGTTATACACTTCCAACTTTTCTTCGATTGTCTTTCCATACGTTAATAAGTCATTAAATGCCTGTTCCGATATTGCAAACTGTCTATTTAAATAAGCTGCTTCCCCATACCCTATATAAATTTGAAATGTTAATGGATAGTGATCAATCCAAGCATCTTTTGGAAGAAGCTCCTTTGCCTTTTGAAAATATTGCAACGCGGATTCAAAAGCAGATGTTAGGATTGCTTTTTCACCAGCCTCTTTATTCCATACAGCTAGTTGGAAACGGTCGTTTTCATCTAAAACTTCTTTACTCCTATTCAAATGCTCGACAGCATTGAAAAGATCCTGTTTGTCTATTTGACTCGGAAGCTTTTTAGCATAATACTGACCGATTTCTTTGTGCATTTTTACTTTTTCAGAAGTGGACAACATTTGATAAAGCGCTTGCTGGACTCTATCATGGATGAACATAAAATGTGGATTTTCTTTTTCATCATGCTCGATAATAGAGGAAAGTTTAGGAATCATAAATCCCTCTTCCACAGCTTGTAAAAGTTGTTTTCTTACATTTTCCCTCTTTTGGCCATAAAAAAGTGAAAGATCCTCTACGTTTAGTTCATTCCCAAAACAAGAGGCTGTTTTTAAAAGGGTTATTAAATCATCTGGCAGTTTATTAATAAGGAAAACTAAATAATCAATTACATTATCATGTAATTTCAGCTGAGGAGGTTCTATACTTGGCTTATTCTCCTTTTCTGTTATGTACGTTTCCATCAATTTTTGAAATTCAACAGTTTGCAATAGCTGCTGAATATAAAATGGATTCCCTAATGTAACACGATACATGTAAGAGGACAGCTCCCTCAATGAAGCTGAAGCTAATTCATAATAATCGGAAATCCATGCTTGCACCTCTTCTCTTTTTAAAAAGGTTAAAGGCATAGAAAGGTGGGATCTTCCAATTGCTTGTATCTCTGTTTGAAGCTTATCCATATACTCGCTATTTCCCATCTCTTCCTCATTTCTGAAAGCGAAAATAAACAGAATATTTTTTAGTTCAGGTGATTTGATTACATAATTAAGTATGTCAAAAGTAGCAGCATCCCCCCATTGAATATCATCAATAAATAGGACAATGGGAGCTTTGCCTGCAATGGTCTGAATAAAAGCTTGAAAAGTGAATAAAAATCTTGTGTGGCTTTCCATAGAGGATACATTTTCTGGATGTGGTTTTTCCCCCACAATCCACTCTAGTTCAGGAAGAAAGGAAGTCATAACATTCATTTGCTCCCCTAACTTGCTCATTAACAAGTCGTTCCATTCTTGAATCGTTTTTTTGCCTGAAGATACAATTTTTCTCGCAAACATTTGAAAAGCTTGTGTGATTGGAACAAATGGTTTATTGTTTGATAATTGATCAAATTTACCAGAAAGAAAAAAGCCTTCATTTTCTTCTGCTGCCGCTTTTAATTGGTTGACAAGCGTCGTTTTCCCGCTCCCAGACGGACCAGAAACAAATAACGTTTCAACCTGTCCAGCCATTACTTTCTCATATGTTTCAAGAAGGAGATGAAGCTCTTCACTACGTCCATACATGGCCTGCTCTTTTGGCTTCTTTCGATCATAGGTTCCGAGAATAAAATCTTGAATGACTCCTGTTTCTTTATATTCTATAAAGCATTTTTTCAAATCAAATAATAGACTATCAGCGGATTGGTATCTGTCTTCCGGCATTTTCGATAATAATTTTAAAATAAGTTTGGACAAACTTTCAGGGATTTGAGAGTCGATTTGTTTCGGTGATAAAGGAATCTTTGTAAAATGAGCGTAAATCAGGTCACCTAGGTCTGTATTAGCAAAAGGCAACGTTTTCGTAAGCATTTCATAAAAAATAACTCCCAGAGCATATAGATCTGTCCGATTATCAGCCTCTCGATCCATTCTTCCCGTCATTTCTGGAGCAGAATAGGCCATGTGGTTGATATCATTTATTCCTTTTACCTTTTCAAAAGGTGTCTTTCCCTTTCGATAGTTAATAGCTTCTTGCAATCCAATTAAATCAACTTGGTTATTTATTAAGTCAATGAGGATATTAGCTGGGTGTAAATTCCGAATCAAAATATTCTCTGCATGGATGCTTGCAATAATCTCTGTCAGTTCGAGAGCAATGGTGAAAAATTCCGTTAAAGATACAGATCTTAAGGATAAAAATACTTCTAAAGACTTTACACGAAAAGGTGTATAAACAAAAATTCCGCTTTCACCCTTTTTTTCGTATTTTAATAGAGATAGGTTGGGAGAAAACGGGATGCTGAAATGATATTCCTTTTGTAAATCATCTGCATCATACATATCTTGATAACGCTTATTTACCATTCTAATGATGACTTCTTTTTTATCAACCGCGGAATAAGCGGAATAATAATTCCAAAATGTATTTGACTCTAATAATTTATCGACTTTATAACCAATTAACTGCATCATTTATCATCACCCTTGCTTTAAGGTTAGTTTGACAAAAAAAGTAGATTCTCACACATGATGGCTAAATATTAATATAGAAGAAAAAAGAAACAGCAGCGTATTTCTTTCATTAGTTTTGTAAGTAAGCGCAGCGCAGCCCTTTTTCCATAAAACTTTAGCAAAACTTAAGGTAGATTTATACTGAAATTATAATATTTTTATTATTCTGTTAGTAGAAATATTATTAAGTGGGGGGTAAAAATGAAAAGTCCGGTTGAAAATACTCATTTCGAAACGCCTAACCTTTACCATTTAGAACGAAAAATTGATCAGGAATGGTACCTTCTTATCATGCAAGCAAAAAAATTAGGTTTATCAACTACAGAGGTGAGAAATTTTTTACAAAAGAGATGCGTTACAGATCCCGAAAGCCATTGAATTTATATCCAATCCCTCTTACCGTTAAAATATACATAGGTTTTGAAGGATCTATTTCTATTTTCTTTCGTAAATTGCTAATATGAACCATAACCGTTCGATTATCTCCTAGGCTGTCTTCTCCCCATATGTTCTGAAATAATTGCTCAATAGGATAAACACGATCAGGATTTTTAGCTAATAAGCATAGTAACTGAAATTCTTTTGTCGAGAGAGAAATGGTCGTATTATTCCTCTTCACTACACAGCTTTCTAAATCAATGGAAAGTTCAGGAAATGATAATACACTTTCTCTCGTTTCATTTTTTTTATTGTCATTTAGCTTGGAGCGGTGTTGACGACTTCTCCTTAAATGTGATTTAATTCTTGCAATTAAAACACCTGGACTAAATGGCTTTGTAATATAATCATCCCCCCCAATTCTTAACCCTAATATTTTATCTATATCCTCTTCTTTAGAGCTTAAAAATACGATTGGAACATCCGTTTTCTTTCTTATTAATTGACAAATTTCAAAGCCATCGAGATCAGGAAGAACAATATCAAGGAAAATTAAATCAGGTTCTTGCATGTCCATTATCGTTAATGCCTCATAACCATTGTGTGCACAAAAAATTTGAAATCCTTCTTTATGTAAATACAACCTCAACACTTCTTTAATGTCATCATCATCATCGACAATCAAGATTTTTTCTCCATCCATCCCTATTCCTCCTACAATTGCTCCTGTCTATGGAAGACATTTTATAAATTCAACTACTCATCCTTAGCTATTCCATTCATTATTATAGCTGTTCTTTTTTGAAAATTATAACATTTTCAAGGGAACAAAGTCGATTTAATTGATAGGCTGTTTTCGTATAGATTGTTGCTTTTAAACCCGCAGCCTGAATACACTTCGTCCGTTTAGCGAGCTCGAGCCTCCTCACTCGTACCTCGAGGCCACTGAAAAAGTGAATGCTATAAAATATAGGTAGTGACAATCTAAGCAACGAAGAGGTTTTCGTTTGGTTTTCCGAGGCTTACCACACGCTTTCCGCGGGGCGAGCGCCGAGCCGCTTCGTCGCTACGCTCCTGCAGGGTCTCGCCTGTCTCGCTAATCCCGCAGGAGTCGTGCGGACGCCTCTCCTAACCAACATGATGGTCGTTTTCAAACTCTCTATACCATTTTTACCCTAATATATTTAAGTGTTTCACCTATAATTTATCTAATAAAACACTTTTTCAGTGCCGTCGCATACGCTCCTGTGGCGCCCGAGTCTTTCTCGCATTCCCACAGGAGTCTACGTGTATTCAGTCTGCTGAGTACTTCTTCTTCCAATATTTTACGTAAAAAACAACAAACTTTGAGAAAACAGCCAATTGATAGAAATAGTAACAAAGATATACAATGGAAATATATACAATTTACTAAGAGTTCATGCATAAAAAATGACACTGAGGTAATATCTATTGTTCGAAAAATAATAGTTGGCTTATATCTAATGAAGGTTAGATGAAAGAAGATGCCTTATTCTATTAAAGGAGGAGCTATGGATTCATTTGAAAAAATATACTCGGAAAGTCGAACGACTAGAATAAGTACTACACCGGAATATATAAACGATTTAAATAAACTAGATTTCAAAACAAATGAAAATGGCATTTTTGAAGGTACTCATATATTAAAACATAATACATCAAAGGACGAAAAAGTCGTTTTTTATGCAGTAATGGAGAATGGTGCATCCCCTCTTTTAATCACTTTAAATGGAAAAAAAGGATATTTTCATATGATAGATGTACCTAAATGTGGAGAAGTCCAATTAAACTACTCCTTATCGAATATACCAGCCGGCAAACAAATGATTTACTTATTTACAGAAAAATATTTTGACGATTATAAGCATTCAGATGAATGGGAGAAACGTCATTCTAACTGGTATATCACACATCTTTATTTTTCCCTTGATGTAAAAGGTGCAAATCCAGCACCAGTTGCCAATCATCTATACGTCGTGCCAAAACGAATAGAGAAACCAACACAAAAAGGTCTTCCTATCACCATATATAAGGATAAAAACTTATTTAAGGAAGCAGACGAATTAAAAGAAGGAACTTATTACTTGAGCATAAACAATAAATATGATCGAGAAATGCAAGGACAATTAATGATGATGACAGATTATACAGTAGGGAATTCTCAAAAACTGTTCATCCCTGCCTTTTCCAAAATAATCATCCCCTTTGAACTAAAAAAAGAGAGCTTAATTGAAAGTATCCGTTTTATTCTACTTGGAATACCAACAAAAGATTATTTTGAGGCTCCACGTCCAATCAGAATAGTTCAAGGAAGCCATCGTTTGCCGGTTGAATGATTTTTCAGTAAGAGTGAAAAAGCTAACATCAAAAGACGTTTTTCAACGACCTTTTGAGTTAGCTTTTTTTCATCTGGCTGTGTTAAAGCTAATTGTTGATTTTGATACTTTGTTGATTGGAGCGGAAGGTGTGAGACTCCTGCGGGAAAAGAGAGTCAAAGGGAGACCCCACAGGCGCAAAGTGCCGAGGAGGCTCCCGGACCGCCCGCGGAAAGCGAATGCCTGGAGCGGAAATCAACAAGCAAGTTTAACAGAGCCTTTCATTTAGTGACTGTGCACCTATTAATGCATGTTAGGATTCGTCATTTGCTGCTGCATTTGGGTTGGTGTGGCTGGCGCATAAGCATTTAAAAGCTGCTGCATATCTTGCGCTGCAAGCTGTGGCACTTGATAGTAATGATGTTTGTTTTGATATAATGAGATTTCGTATGCCATTTCAATACAGTTTGGAATGGATGCAGCAATCACTCTGCGAACAACTGGGTTGGTTGTTTCTGTTGCTGCCATCGTTTTCATTGCTGCAGAAGCTTTCATCGCATTAAGCATAGCAACAGAAACTTGTTGATCAGTTATTTCTGATATGTTTTGAATTGGTTTTGCAGGCGTTGTTGGCACTAACCCAAAGGTGAAATCATTGCCCTCTTTCATCATATATGGTTCTGTTCTTTTAACAGGATCTTGACCTGTTTGAAAGCTTTGCAATGTTAGATTGTACTCTTCTTGAATAAATTGATATTGTCTATTGAGCATATCACGCAATTCAGGATCTTGTACATGCTGCTCTAAAAGCTTATAAGTGTCTAACGCATTAATAGTACCAGTTAATACCTCATGCACGTCGAATACTTCATGCCCACCATGATTCATGTATTGAGGAACTTGCCCTGTTTGTACATTTTGGTGCATTTGATTTTGTCCATTTTGCATCAAGAAAATCTCCTCCTGTTTAAAAAATTAACAACAGGAATAGTATGGAATAACAAAAGCAAATTATTCATGTAATGAAGAAATGAAAATGCACAACAAAATTCCCACTCCTTTGGTCATAATTTTCTCCTTTTCTTTATTTCGCTACTAACAATGATAGGAATCTTTATTTATCCCTTAGTTCTTTTCAAAATAAGTAGACTAGCAATCAATATAATAATAAAAGCAATAAGTGCTAGGAAAGGAATAGTTATAAACCCAAACCAATTTATATACTTATCTGTACACGAAACTCTACCGCAAGCAAGAGAACTTTCTTGAAACAAAGTAAATTGCTGTGTTAAATAATGATAAGTAGAAAAGATAATACCGATAGATGATAAAATACTCGTATAGAGTGCAATGCTTGTTTCTTTTCTAACTATCGCTACACCTAATATTAAAACTTGTGGATACATCATAATTCTTTGAAACCAGCATAATTTACAAGGTTCATATTTTAAAACTTCCGAAAGATATAAGCTACCAAACATAGCAATTAACGCTACACAAAATGCAGTTAAGAGCAGGTTTTCAACATTTTTTTGCATCAAAATAAACTTCCTTTCTCCTTTTCATTTATTTATTTTCTACATAGTTTAATCACACCATTCTTTTCTAATGATGATCCAATCTCTTCAGTGAAGTGACCAAATTCGCCTTTTATGAAAAGTTCTCCCTATTTTTTAACATTATATTGGTATTTATATTTAGTCAATTAAAAAGCTAATTTATCATCTAAATCCCAAAAAATATGTAAAAAAAAATTACGACAATATTTTTTACAAAATTGTTAAAATTGGTTCAGATATACTCATTTACTAAAAAAAGGGGGAATTTTTCATGAAATTATTTAAAGCAATTATTATTTCTGGACTAGCTTTAGCAACATTCTTTGGTACAGAAATCATTGGTGTAAGTCCCAATGAAATCGCATTAGCAGCTGAAAAAAATCAAGATCAAACTCAAAAAACTGGTCTAGTATTTAAACAAAAGGACTTAGTCAAAGTAAAAGAAGAGTTACAAAAATATAATGTAGACAATGAAACTATTAATAAACTAATTTCCAAATTAAAAAATCAAGAACCACTTGATTCTATGCTATATGATACAGATCAAGCTGTTAATGTAGATAAAATTGATACTTCAACTGGTTATGAAGAAGTTTTTACATTTGCAGATGGTTCCATTACTGTTACAGGTGTAGAATTAGCTGATAAGATAAGCTCACCTGGTACTATTACTACAAAAGGAACTGGAATTGAAGGAGGAAGTTGTTCAGGTGGAAGTGGTTATGTAAATTGTAACTATAGAAAAGTTTATTATTTAAATCCTGGGGTTTGGGAAATTAGTTTTAGAGCTAATTATACATATGTTAACGGCGGTTATGATTATATATCATGGGCTGGTGACCAGAGTGTTTGGGAAATATATGGGTCAATTGGAAGCCCATCTTGTAGAATAATTAGATCTAAAGAAACCTCATTTAATAAAGCAGAAGCAAGATTCTCTGTTTATTTATATATAGGTGGATCGTATGGTACACTAACAAGAAGTGTTTCATTAATTGTAGGCGGAGATTCAGCTTATGCTCGTGGAAACACTTATTATTAAATAATTCACAGTGGAGGGAGGAAGAAAATTTATGTATTTTGGTGATACATTATTTCAACTAATTGTTTACGGAGTCCCATTACTACTATTAATTTTATTAATGTTTGCTTTTAAAAATAAAAAATCAAAAAAACAGAATTAATCAAACTTCCTTTTTCAAAAGAAATGCCCTCCATAAACAGACGATCACTTATTAAAGCAAGTGGTCGTCTGTTTTTCTTAATACCTTCAAATATTGTAAATATTACAAAATATAATCTACACTGTAACTATTTTATATTTTTAATAAAAATAGTTAGTAATTCCCATAAAGAAAAAATAAAGGAGTTTAATTATTTTATGAAAAAAATATTGTCGATAGTAATTGCTGTAATTCTATTATTTATTTTTATTAATCCAGAAAATAGTAAAGCACAAACTAAGAAATCTTTTTTAATAGGTTTTAATAATCATGTTAATGAGAAACTAGTAAATGAATATGGCGGCAAAATAGAAAAGAAATATAGATTTATGCCAGTCGTATATGTTAATTTAACTGATAAAGCAGCACAGGCTTTATCAACAAACCCGAATATTTCTTATGTAGAAGAAAATGGACTAGTACATATAACGGGTCAAGAAATTTCTTGGGGAGTACCACATATCAATGCTGATGATGTTAACAACCTTGGCGGGACTGGTAAGGGTGTTAAAGTAGGTGTGATGGATACAGGTATTGATTATACTCATGAAGATCTTAGAGTAGACGGAGGAGAAACATTTGTTGACGGAACCTCTGATTATATGGATGATAATGGCCACGGATCTCATGTAGCAGGGATTATTTCAGCGTTAAATAATGACGTAGGAGTCTTAGGTGTAGCATCAGAAGCAAACCTCTATTCAATTAAAGTTTTGGATAGCAATGGTAATGGAAATTATAGTGATGTAATCGAAGGTATTGAATGGGCTATTTTAAATAATATTGACATTATCAATATGAGTTTTGGTACTAATACTAGTTCACGTTCGTTACAAAATGCCCTAGATGAAGCATATAAAGCAGGTATTCTTATAGTTGCTTCTGCAGGGAATAGTGGTTACAGTAAAAAAGGTACTATTGAATATCCAGCTAAATATAGTTCAGTTATATCAGTAGGAGCAATTGATCAATATGACCATAGGGCTGAATTCTCCAGTGTAGGGAAAGAATTAGAGTTAGTTGCTCCCGGTGTACAAATAAATAGTACAATACCTAAAGGCTATGCAGTTTATAATGGAACTTCTATGTCAGCTCCATATGTATCTGGTGTTGCAACCTTATTAATGCAATTAAGTCCAGAGATTTCTAATGTTAAGGTTAGAGAAATTTTAAATGATACTGCAAAACCTTTAGGTAATTCATCTTTATATGGACATGGGTTAGTAGATGCTTTAAACGCTGTTAACTATATAAATACAAATAAAACAATTAGATAATACTACTTAAAAAATATAAAATTAATCTTGCAAAAGAATTAGAGAAATGAACAGTCTACTACAAATTAAAAATGATTAACTCAACTTTCGCAGACCAAATTAGGCAGGTAAGCCCTGATGTAACTAGGTAAACCTGCAATCCATTGTGATAGTTGATTTTTAAGTAATTGTTGTGTTTGTTTGTTCGTTTTCTTCAAGACATCTCGTAGAAACTCGATTAATTGCTGCAATGCGACAGCCCAATCGAGTTCAATCACTTCGTTATTAGCACTTATATATCAGAAATACAAGTCTATTTCTCTATTTTTTAAAGGACAATGTTTCCCAAATTTCCCACGAAATTTTTGGTGGATGTTGTCTTTTTTAGTTCCAAAAGGAGCGAATAGAGGAATTTTAATGGCATACAACGCTGATGTACAGGCATACATACAGTATGCGAGACTATCGAAAATTAGAAAAGATACTATACTAGCCTCAAAAAAAGTAACAATCTATAAAGCTGGCTTATGTTTTTCTAAACTATTTCCAGCAAAACAAAGATTAATTTTGGATGAAATTGTATATTTCTTAGCGGGAAAGGTATTTGGAAAATTGGAGCAGATAAATTAGCAGAAAGAGTCGGCTACAGCGTAAGAACAGTTTACAATGCTGTTAGATCATGGAAGAAAAGAGGAGATATCTTAGTATGCCGTTTACGGACAATATTATTTTTAAAACAGAAATGGGAAAACTACACTATAATGAATCAGTGGCTTTGTATAATTGATAAGAACATAAAATTTTGTTGTGCCAGCGAATTTCATGATAAACTTCAAAAGGCAGGCTTATTTTAAAAGATAAGAAAATTTTTCCTTAGATGAGTGTCTAGCTCTGACTTATAAGATGTACTAGTACCGGCGTTGCCAAAGACTCGCAGGATGCGAGTCAATCGACGTTGCCACAGGACGTGCGCTTTTCTTAATCAAATTACTCTGCTAAGAAAGTGAGCTAAAAATCGAGCCGCTTCTACTTTTGTACAAACGTGAATCTTAGGCTCACCCTCAAAGCTGCCTACTGTTCTTCCTAACTCTTCCCCTTCTAGGACAACCTTTACATTCATCGCTTCAGTTGTAACAAAATTGGCATCTATTGCAACACCTACTGCAAGCGGATCATGAAGAGCACAACCGCCAATACCTGGATAAAAAGATTCATATTTTTCCATATAAAACTCGGTTATATCTGCTAAAAAGCGAGCCGATTCCTGCTCAGCAGCACGCCATTCATTTAGTGTAGATTTTGGCAATAATGTCTTCATTGTTACATCGAGTCCCACAATTGTGACTGGTAAACCTGAAGAGAAAACATAATCGGCTGCTTCAGGATCAGAGAAAATATTTGCTTCACTATATGGAGTTACGTTCCCACGTACATTTACAGCACCGCCCATAATCACAACTTCTTTAACAAACGGTATTATTTCCGGTGCTTTTTCTATTGCTAGAGCAAGGTTAGTCAGCGGACCAACTGAAATGATTGTTATTTCTTGAGGACGTTTTTTTACTTGTTCAATGATAAAGTCCGGTGCAAATCCAATTTCAGCTTGTGCAATTGGATCACTCTTCAAGGCATTGCCTAAACCATCTTCTCCATGAACGTGTTTCGCCGAATGTTTTTTCTCCCCACGCCTGAATGTTTGTGCTGCTCCTTGGTAAACAGGAATCCGTTTCCCTACTTTTTCTAAAACTACCAGTGTATTGCGTGTCGCTTCTGCTGCTGATACGTTTCCAAAACAAGTCGTAAAACCAAGCAGCTCTAATTCTGGAGAGTTTAGAGCATATGCCATCGCTAAAGCATCATCAATCCCAGTATCAACATCGAATATAATTGGCTTCAAATATAATCACTCCATTTAATAGTTTAAATTAACTTTATTAGAAAATAAGAAAACATAATATTTTTGAACTTAGATCAGTGTCTAGCTCCGGAGCCTGCGCTTTTCTTATAACTTTGAAACACGTTTCATAAATTGATGTGTTTCTTCCATATCAGGCATTGAGCTTTGAGCTCCTGATCGTGTAACGGTTATTGCTCCTACTGCATTTGCGAATTGAGTCGCTGACCATATATCTTTACCGCTGACAAGTGCTGTTGCGAGCGCACCTGCAAATGCGTCTCCTGCAGCAGTCGTATCAACAACTTGTATGTCATATCCGTCCATTGTAAAAGTTCTATTTCCGTTTGTGACCACAACACCTTGTCCCCCAAGCTTTGAAAATACAGTATTGACGCCTTTTCTTAACAGTTCTACACTGGCTATTCTTGCTGATCGAATATCAGAAACATCAATGTTAGTAATTACAGATATTTCACTTTCGTTTGGAGTAATATAATTGACCATTTTGTATAATTCGTCTGGTAAAACTCTAGCTGGAGCAGGATCAAGCATGAGTGGAATGTTTTTTGCTTTTGCTATTTTAGCCACTTCTATCACTGATTCTAAGGGTATTTCAAGTTGAACGATGACAAGCTTTGCTTGACATATTACTTGCTTATGTTCTCTTATATACTCAGGAGTTACTAGATTATTGGCCCCCGGAGCTACAATAATGCTATTATCGGCATCTTCATTAAGATTAATGAAGGCCACTCCAGTGGACTCATTTTCAACTCGTCCAATAGAAGAGGTATCTACACCAACTTCGTTTAAATTTTGCAAGAGTTGATTGCCAAATACATCATTTCCAACCCGACCGATCATCGCGACAGATGCCCCAAGTTTACCTGCAGCATATGCTTGGTTTCCACCTTTTCCGCCAGGACTCATAAAAAAGTCACTGCCAAGTATGGTTTCTCCCCATTCAGGTTTTCGCTTCACTTTAACTACCATGTCCATGTTTAAACTACCTACAACAACAATGTCTGAACTCATCACTTTTGGTCCTCCCGATTTATGTTTCTCTTTGGACAAATTTATGCTCTAGCACCAGGCTCTTGGCTGTGGACCTTACCCCCTTTATACGTTCAACAAGCATCTCAACAGCTGTTACACCAATTTGATATGCAGGAACCGAAATAGTACTTAACTTTGGAGTACTCATTTGTGCAAATAAAATATCATCACAGCCTATGACCGAAATATCTTGTGGAATCCTTAATCTCTTTTCTTGAATGGCATGCATAGCTCCCAATGCAATTAAATCATTTGCTGCAAATACTGCAGTTGGAGTTGATTCTTCTAAAATTGATTTCATGAGCTCATAACCAGACTCATAACTAAAGTTTCCAATCCTAATGGAAGGATTAAGATTATGTTCATGCATCGCGTCTCTGTACGCATTCCTTCGCATTTCAGCCGACTGAACGAGGCTAGGTCCTGATATATGACATATATCTTGATGCCCTTTCCGAATCAAATTGAGAACTGCTTCGTATGAAGCTTTGTAATGATCAATCGATACGGTATCAAATGTCGTTTTTGTTAATAATCTATCGCACAAGACAAATGGGGTTTTTAAATCACTCAATTTGTTTACTTTATGCTCGTCCAATATGGAAGAAATTAAAATAATTCCTGCTACTTGCTGGCACATCATTTTCTCGATATATTCTTGTTCGATATTAGGATTATTGTCTGTATTACTAATAAACAGTGAAAATCCTTCTCGATGTGCTGCATCCTCAACCCCTCTTGCAATGATTGGAAAGTATGGATTCGTAATATCAGGCAAAATCAAACCAATTACATTGGAAGTATTGTTAGCCAAATTTCTGGCAAAGGCATTGGGGTGATACCCTAATTCCTCAATGGATTGGAGAACCCGCTGTCTAATTTGATCATTAACTTTTGGATTATGATTAAGAACTCGAGATACAGTTGCTTTGGAAACATTAGCATAGTTAGCTACATCCATTATCGTTACCTTCATGTTTTCCTACCCCTTTTATATAAGGAACCGGTTTCTCTTAGAAGTAAAAACCCAGAAACCGGTTTCTTAAATAAGTGTAAATATACAACTGTTTTTTCACTATGCATATAATACAATCAATAAAAAAAGATATCTACTTTTATGTAAGAATATATTACAAGATATTTTTTATTAATTCCTCAAACTTCGCACCTTTAAATTCGTTTGCAAATCTTGATATGACTCGGTTTAGAACAATAAAAAGGGAGGCTTGTTTTTTATTGTTGAGGTTGCTTTCCACTACGGGTTGCGAGTATCCTGAAACGGAAAGCAAGCCCCTATTTGTAAGGAATAATGTTTGCAAAAAAACACCCTAAAAGACTAATCAATCACCCTTTTCTAATTGCCCTAAACCAAGTTATAGCAATACATGAAGAGGAATTTATAATTGCGAAGTTTGAGTTAATTCTAATCCTTCATTTATTTTAAGAAAAATCTTATTTTAAAAAAGAAATTGGAAAAACTAATGTATAAGTTTATATTCAAAAATAAATGAACGAGAGGTTTATTATGATAGATGAAAGCATGAAAATCTGTTGCGCCAGCGAATATCATCCACTAAAAAAGGTAGTCTTAACATCTCCAACCTATATGACGATTAAAGAACCGATAAATGCGATACAAGAACAATATTTCCAAGAAAATATCAACACACAAAAAGCGGAACAACAGCATGGAATATTTGTAGAAAAATTAAAAGAGCATGGAGTCGAAGTTACTCTTCTTCCCCCATTTAAAAAGTATCCAGAACAAGTTTTTACTAGGGATATTGGATTTATATTAGGCATGCATGTATTTGTTTCTGAAATGGGACATGATGTAAGGAAAGGAGAAGAGAATACCTTTTTAAGATGGTTAGAGAAAGAAAACATAACGTACACCAATTTAAAAGGCGATAAAATGGAAGGCGGCGATGTGTTAATTGACCAAAATACCATTTATGTTGGAGTAAGCAACCGGACAAATAAGAAAGCGATTGAGCATTTACAAACTTTATTGCCGACTTATGAGGTAATTGCGGTCCCTTTCACCGATACATTTTTGCATTTGGATTGTGTGTTTAATATTCTCTCCCCGACAGAAGCTCTTATATACCGTGGTGAAATCGATAAGGAGGTAGAGAAACTGTTAGCGGAACGTTATGAATTAATTGAAGTATCAAAAGAAGAACAAGCAACATTAGGAACAAACGTATTATCAATTGGAGATAAAAAAGTATTCAGCCTTCCAATTAATAAAGGAGTAAATAAAGAGCTTAAAAAGCGAGATTACACTATAATCGAAGTAGATATTTCAGAAATCATCAAATCTGGTGGAGCTTTTCGCTGCTGTACGCTTCCCCTTAAAAGATTATAGTTTGTTGTGGTGCACTGGCACCGCCCAGATTTACGACAGCTAATCTTTGGATAGTGACATGCATCTAAAAATACTCTTTATACCACTGAACTGTTTTTTCTATTCCTTTTTCAAAGCTGTAGACTGGTTGCCACGTCAGTACTTCCTTTGCTTTTTTAGCGGATAGATAATGGCCAGCAATTTTTTTGCTATTTTGCTTTAAAATTACTGGCTTCAGATTACTATTCATGATTGCTATTATTCTTTGAACGACCTCTAACACTGTTAATGCGTTTTCATTGCCGAAATTAAAAGCTTCTCCAGCAAGCTTATATTCTTCCATTTTTTCTGCAACAAGCAAATGAGCATGTACTGCATCTTTCACATAAAAAAAATCGTGAATTTGTGTACCATCACCTCTTATGATTGGTGCTTCGTTATGAAGAATGGAGCGAATTGTTCCTGGAATGATTCTGCTAAAATTAACATCTCCGCCTCCATACAAATTTCCACATCTTATTATGCAAACTGGGAGTTGATAAGTCTCATAATACGTATGTGCAATTAAATCAGCGCAGCTTTTTGACACATCATAAGGCTTTCGTCCATTTAATGAAAAGGACTCTTCAAGAGGCAAGAGCAGGGACTCCCCATATGCTTTTTCACTCGATGTGATGATCACTCTTTTCACTGAATGCTGCCTGCAAGCATCTAACATATTCCATGTTCCTCTAATATTTGTCTCAAAAGTGGAAAGTGGATTTAAAATGGCTTCCCCAGTAACTGCTTGGGCTGCCATATGAAATACTGTATCAATGTTATGTTCTGCTATTGCACATTTTATCGAATCTAAATCTTCTAAATCCCCTTGTAAAAAATTCACTTTTTGAAAAGAAGGATTTAGACAAAAGGGTGATGTTGGATTTCTTACTAACGCTGTAATATTTGCATTTAGCTGAACCAATTCTTTCAACAAATATCGCCCAACAAAACCGGTGGAGCCAGTAATTAAAACGTTTTTATTCTTCCAAAAATATTTCCGATCACTCATTTATGATCATGCCTTCCATTTTGAAAATTGCATAAATGATAGATTCTCTTCTGACCATCATCTGATAATACCCATTCCAACTGATTTTTGTTTTTTTCTAAATCAAAATCGCCAACACCAGCAAAAATTCCAAAAAACAACCCAATTTTCGCTATTAACACGGGCAGAATTAATATTTCTTGTTCTGTTAATTCTCCATAACCATGCAAAAATTCCTTGCCTAAAGAGTCCATCATTTGATGAGTTAAAATAAAATAAAGGGCATAGGCAACATCAAATACTCTTTCTCCAATTTGCAAAGAGTCAAAGTCCATCACACAGCTCACCAGATCGTTTTTATGATAAAGCTGATTCCACGGATTCCAATCGCCGTGAATAACAGTCTTTGGAAGATCTTTAGCCGAGGTTTGCTGTTGATTTATTAGATCGAAAAGATGATCAACATCTTTTTGGTTATTTTTTGGCAGTTTATGTCCTTCTTCCTTAAGCAGCTTCACGATCGTTTTAGGGGGAAGATTATAATAGGAGTAAACCCCGGTAGGTTCAGGACTTTCCTTCACGGAATGCAGTGCATCATGTATTTTTCTAAGTGTTTTTCCACTATGATAAGCTTGCCCAGGCACCCATTGAAATGACATCGATTCTACGAAAGGAGTGACCAGTATTTTATTTAATTTATAGTAGGAAAAACTCTTATTTTGAACATTGCGTATCGGAGTTAAGGCAGGAATTCCTGCCTCACAAAGCCTAGCAATCATTTTATTTGCATAATGAAGTCGTTCATCTTCAATATTTTCCTTAAATATTCGTACGACAAAGGCACCCTTATTTGTTTCTATTTTTATATTGCTATTAGCATAGCCGCCAAGCGGTCCAGCAATGCTTTTCAACTTACCGATTCCAAATTCTTTACATATTTTCTGTATATCTGTATATATAGTAGAAACCATTTAGTACCCCTCCCATTAAAAAAATGGTTTATATCTCCCAAAATAGTTTCAAATCCACTTTTTCTGCAAATCCATTAAATGTCGGGTCTACTTTTTCCACACTATCAATAACATTGTAAAGCTCTTGTTTATATATTTTGAAAATAAATGGTGTATGTTTTTCGCTGTTATGAATTAGCTTTATATTATTTTTTCCGATAATTCTCCAGCCGCTGAAGTGGAAAAAAATTAGTTTATCATTATTAATCCATACTTTTTTGTCTTTCACATGATAATAATATTTCCGAAAATTCCAAGGACCAATATTAACTCCTGGCGTAGTGATGTCACATACGCCTAAAAATAGCTTTGGCAATTCATCCAAATATTTTTGATCTCCGAATGTTCCTCCACTCGGGTTAATTGCACAGCTTTCAAGACATTTTTCTTTCCACCATTTTAAAGCAGAGATTCCCATTTCATCTCGCTTAAAGCTCAAGAACCCTGAATTATACTTGCCTGTTATATTTTCGACCTCTTTTAATGTTGATTTTTTTTTAGGCGAAATTGCTTTTTCTTCCTTTGTTAATAACACAGAGCAGTCAGGCTGATTCCAAAAAATATGGTTTGGATTTCTCCAAAAAAACAGATCAGAATCAAGATATGTGACCCTGTTTACTGAAGGGTATGTTTCTAGCACTCTTTCAATAATAATTGGTTTAAGCGTCCAGCAATATTCATGCAGCTTTCTTGTATTTTTCAAACCTAAAATTTCCTTGCTCAAATCCTCATCACTAGTTAAAAAAATATTTTTCCACTTTAGTTTCTGTAAAACCTTATACGTCTCCTCATCTGTACAAAGAATATGAAAGGAAAAGTCTTCTTTTAATTCTTTATAGAGCGAACGAATAAGGGCCAGTGCCTGATAAAGCCTCTTTTTCGAGAGAACGGTACAAAATGCGTTATCCATCTTTCAACATCACTCTACTCTCCATCTTTATTCATTAATTCATAAATAAGAGCAAACAAAGCTTTCATAAAATATGGTTTCTTTAATTCTTGGGATAACTTTTCCTCTTGCTGCTGCACGGTTGACAAGTATTCTTTTAATCGAGATAATTTTTCTGGTTTGATTTGGTTCATATGTTTTTTTCTGACGAATTGCACTAATTCTCTAAAAAGGTGCAAAAGATCGACATGATTATTTAATGCAGCCATTTCTTTTATTTCGATTATTAATTCATTTAGTTTTTTTTCATCAAGTAAGGGTTTGACTGGGGGGATGGTAGAAGTAGTAATAATGAGAAGAATGAGCAGCATATCTAAATACTTGATATCATTATACTTTTCGAACATATAATGGAGACTGTTCACATATTGAGGCAGAGAGTATTGTAAAGGATGTTCTTGATGGACGTTAACGATGTCCTGTCTAACTTTGAATTTGCATCCTGCTTTATATAGTCTAAATGCTAAATCAATATCTTCAAATCCCCAGTTTTCATTTTTATCATCAAACAACCCAACTTCCATCACCTTATTTCTGGAAACAGAGGAATTATTCGTTAAAAAGTATCTCCATGAAAATGGGTAACCATCTAACTCTTCTCCATAGTTTTGAAGCGTCTCTTTTAAAGAAGCAATTATTTCATTGTCTAAATCAAAACTCTCATGCATAAACGTGCCATTTATTATTTCTTGTATGGGTATTAAAGGGGTTTTATTTTTTTTTGCTTTTCCATCGCAAGTAAATCGGTCTTTAAACTGCTGAAAGTGGTTATACTGATCGCTATGAAAATATTTATAATAAAAACTAAATATTCTTTTCCAAAACATTCCGCAAATAACTGTATTTTCATCCTGATGTGCCTCTATATGCTTTCTAACAAAATCCTTTGCTGCAATCATATCACTGTCATGAAAAATCAGTATATCTCCTGTAGCTTTTAATATGCCTTTGTTTCTTCCATTCGCTATTCCTTTATTTTTTTTTAAGCGGACTGTTTTTAACACATATTTCGACTGAAATTTTTTTAACATCAGTCCTGTGTTATCATTTGAACCGTTATCTATGACAATTACTTCAAACTCTTCGAATTGATAATCCTGATAATTAAGTGATTCTAAATTATAGTAAAGCCGCTCCATTGCGTTATAAGATGGAATGATGACGCTAGCCCTCATTTTACACCTCCATTTAAGCCTTAGTCTTTTTTAGAAGATAAGAAAATAAAATTTTTCAACTTAGATGACCAAGCCGCTTCCGCTTTTCTT
>NZ_JBQRKO010000028.1:0-53807 GCF_052318935.1 Niallia sp. 01092
CATTCATCTTTCTCTTCTCCTCTTCATTAAAATAAATCAATAGACTTTACTTTACAAAAAAATACTTTGGGTAAATTTGCAACTATTTAAAATCAATCACATTATTACATTATTCCGATTGGTAAGCAAGGTTTTATTTTTATATCATTTAAATTTTTTCACTTTAATAACGGGACAATAGTTGAAATAATAGGGATTAAGCAACAAACAAAAAATTTTCAAAAAATAAAACCTTGTATTTTAATCGGAATAATGCAATTATATAAAAATACATAAGATCTGATTGGACAACCAAAGGATCCTTTGCCTTACTTATGCATTTCAGTATAAATAAACGAAGGATGCTCTTTTTATTTTAGAAATTTGTTAATTAACGGAGGAACAAAAATGAATGTGGAAAAAAGAAAGTTGCTAAATACTTTCTATGTATTCTTAACTTTAGTCATGTTTACATCGATTTTTCTAACTGGATGCGAACAACAAAAGGCGAGTAAATCAGCGGATGGAAAATATGAAACAACAGAGCTGCGATACTATAGCAGCCCTGGAGCTGTAAGCTTCCCTGAACTAGCGGAGGATTTAGGCTATTTAGGACCTATCAAACTGAAAAATGTCGGCATCCCGCCAAGTGGCGGTCCGCAGGAAATACAAAATGTGGTGACTGACGATGTAGATTTCGGCAGTGCTTTTAACGGCGCCATTATTAAGTTAATTGCAGCGAAGGCTCCAATTAAATCAGTTATTGGGACTTACGGTATCGATAAAGATTCATGGGTGGGTCTGATGGTGTTAGACAATAGCCCTGTTAAAAATGCAAAAGATCTTATTGGAAAAAAAGTTGCATTAAATACGCTTGGCGCCCATGGAGAATACATGTTAAAAGAATACTTGCAACGAAATGGTTTAACGAAAAAAGAAATCAGCACCATCACTTTAGTTCCTGTCCCACTCGGAAATATCGAGATGGCTTTACGACACAAGCAAGTGGATGCTGCTCTATTCGGAGGAATATTCCGAGATAAAGCAATACAGCGCGGCGGCATCCATCCTTTAGTTACTGACTATGATATATTCGGCAACTTTACTGCTGGCAGCTACGTAATGAATAAGAAGTTTTTAAAAGAACATCCAAACACCGCAAAAAAATTCATTGAAGGAACAGCTAAAGCGATTGAATGGGCGCAAACAACGCCACGCGACCAAGTGATTAATCGATTCACAAAAATTGTAAAAGAGCGTGATGGAGTGAATGTAGATACTTCAGGTCTACAATTGTGGAAAAGTACGGGAATAGCAGGTAAAGGCGGTCTTCTTCATGATGAAGAATTTAGTATTTGGATCAACCAGCTTGTCAAATCGGGAAAATTAAAAGAAGGGCAGTTTACTCCGGAAGATATATATACAAATGATTATAATCCTTACAAAAATCAGTAAAAGGAGAACATATAATGACAGCAAAAATCAAATTCCAGAATGTTTTTAAAGAATTTAACGTGAAACAAAAAAATACAGTAACAAAATTTACTGCTCTTCATGACATCAATTTTGAAGTGAAAACCGGAGAGTTTATGGTGATTGTCGGGCCAAGTGGATGCGGTAAATCTACATTTCTTGATTTAGTCGGTGGACTGTCAAAACCAACGTCTGGTCAAATTTTGTTAGACGGGAAACCAATAAAAGGTCCTAGCCTTGACCGCGGCATTGTTTTTCAACAATATGCCTTATTCCCTTGGAAAACTGCACAGGGGAATATTGAATTCGGTTTAGAAGCAAAAGGCATTGCAAAAAAAGAGCGTACAGAGCAAGCGAGATATTATCTTTCACTTGTTGGTTTATCTGGGTTTGAAAATCGATATCCCCACGAGTTGTCTGGGGGAATGAAGCAGCGAGTAGCGATTGCTCGCAGCCTTGCTTATAACCCTGATGTATTATTAATGGATGAACCTTTTGCTGCATTAGATGCACAAACGAGAGAAACGTTGCAAGAAGAGCTGCTTCGAATTTGGGAACAAACAAAAAAAACAATTATCTTTATTACACACGGTATTGATGAAGCCGTTTATTTAGGGCAAAGAGTTGCTGTGATGACCTCTACTCCTGGTACTATAAAGAAAATTATTGATATTCCATTAATAGAAAGAACAGGTGAACAAGATTTACGTGCCAATCCGGAATTCACAAAGATTCGCCACAATATTTGGGAACTTTTACATGAAGAGGTTGCTAGAGCTCAGCAATTAGAAAGAGAAAAACAATTAGGAAGCATAGAAAGAAAGGAAGTTAAACATGGCTAGTTTAGAAGAAACAACAACATTAAGACAAAAAAACACGGAAAAGAAGCATATATTTCCAATAGTATTTTTTAAAATAGTTTTAAAAAGATCGTTGGCTATCTTATTATTGCTAGCTATTTGGGAACTAATACCTCGGATTGGTTTAGTAGAAATTGCATTTTTCCCACCTTTCTCAGAAGTCGTACGTGCATGGTTCCAATTACTGCTATCGGGTGAATTATTAAATCATGTAGGGTCAAGTTTATTTCGATCGTTTATCGGTTTTTCTTTCGCATTAATTGTAGCGATTCCACTTGGTTTATTAGTTGGCTGGTATAAACCTGTAGCTGAAACATTAACACCAGTATTAGAATTATTTCGAAACACTGCCGCATTAGCAATTTTACCAGTTTTTATTCTCATTTTAGGCATTGGTGAATCATCTAAAATTTCCATTGTTATGTATGCATGTTCATGGCCTATTTTATTAAATACAGTTAGTGCTGTAAAAGAAGTAGATCCCTTGCTTATTAAATCTGCAAAATCAATGGGACTTTCCTCATTTCGATTATTTCAAAAAGTAGTATTGCCTGCTTCAGTACCAACAATTTTCACTGGGATTCGTCTTGCAGGAGCAAGTTCTATTTTAGTATTAATTGCTGCTGAAATGGTAGGAGCTACCTCTGGATTAGGCTACTTAATTAATTATTCACAACTAAACTTTGAAATCCCAAATATGTATGCAGGAATTATCACTATCTCATTAGTAGGTTTAGGATTCAACTGGATATTAACATCGTTAGAACGCTATTTTTCTGCTTGGAAACATTCTCAAAAGGCCTAAAACCTTGATAGTAAATAATTAAAAATCTGAAAAAAACACTGAAACAATAAAAAATCGCTTCAGTGTTTTTTTATATTCATTAAGGCACCATATTACCTGCTGCTTTATAAATTTGGTACCATTCTTCTCTTGTTAATTTAATATTTGCCCCTTTGCATGCATCCTTCATTCTTTGCGGATTTGTCGTTCCAAGTACTACTTGAATATTGGCCGGATGAGTGGTAATCCAAGCAATCGCAATGGCTGTGTTTGTAACACCGTACTTATTTGCAATGTTGTCAACCACTTCGTTTAATTGTGGAAAACGTTCTAAATCACCTAAAAATGGCCCGTCGAAAAATCCTGTTTGGAAAGGAGACCATGCCTGCATCGTAATATCATGCAAACGACAATATTCTAAGACACTGCTATCACGATTAACTGATTGATCAATATTCATATTTAAAGAAATACCAGAATCAATAACAGGTGTATGTGCGATACTGAATTGAATTTGGTTGATTACTAGTTTTTGTGGTATGTATTTTTGCAATAATTCTATTTGGCCAGGATTATGATTTGATACACCAAAGTATCTTACCTTTCCACTTTGGTGAAGGACTTCAAACGCCTCTGCTACTTCTTCAGGTTCCATTAACGGATCAGGACGATGAAGCAATAGTGTATCTAAATATTCTGTTTTTAAACGTTTTAATATTCCATCTACAGATTCTAAGATATGTTCTTTTGAAAAATCATAATACCCTTCTTTCGGACGAATGCCGCATTTACTCTGTAAAATCATCTTTTCACGAATCGTAGCATTCATGTTAATCGCATCTGCAAAAAATGATTCACATTGACCAATATAATCAGGACCATAAATATCTGCATGGTCAAAGAAATTAATTCCTTCATCTATTGCAGTACGAATGATCTTTTCTGCTTCAGATAAAGAAAGCTGAGCTAAACGCATATTTCCCATAATAATATTAGAAACTTCTAAATTAGTGTGTTTAATTGTATTATATTTCACGTTTAATCCCCTTTCACACTCTTAATATTTACCCTTTTTACAATTTTTGTTCGCTTTAACTCTCTACCTAAAAACCTCATCAGTATATCATATCTTAAGAAATGTTTGAATACAATTTTTGATATGATGGAATTTTTTACCCATAAAGAAAAAGACCAGAAGTATACACGGGGTAAGTCCGAGATAAGTGCAAAAACGGCATGATAGATAGGAAAAAAATGTAAAAAGGGATCAAAGGCCCTTCATTTAAGCTGTTTTAAGTTCTAACCCCAACTTTCCATCTAAAGGTTGAGGTGGTTCTTCTAAATCAATGACGTAATCGCCAAATCGTTTGATATGTTCCATAAGATAGGGACTTAGTACACTTAGATCGTCTGGGTCTACGTAATGCCCTTCTTTCCTTAATTGACGAATTGCAGTGGTCATATCCACAACGTTTTGAAAAATAACTGCGTTTGCAACCAGGTCTCCATACTTAATGGACTTTTCCTGTTGCTCAGGATCATTGTCAGCAATAACGCCATGTCCACCAAAGAACAGCCATTTGGAAAATCCGTTGTAAGCCTCTACTTTGTTAGTGGTAGCAGTGATTGTCCTGCGCAAATCAATATCAGAAATGTACTGGAGTAAGAAAACCGTGCGCACGACATGTCCCAGCTCTCTGAATGCCTGATAGAGCTTGTTTTTTGACTGTAATTCCCCAGCTTTCTCAGCAACATAGCAGAAGAGATTTTCCCATGCTTAATGGATAAAACCACTCGTAAAAGATCCTTCCAATGTAATTCGATTATATCCCAGTCGATCGTATCACTAAAAAGAGAATCGATGTGATTATATTTCATGTCAGGGCTAGGTCGAAAGAAAGTGAGCTGCTTGAAATTCCGAATTCTAGGCATCAGTTTGATACCCAGCAGATGAGATAAGCCAAATACAGTCGTAGATTGACCTTGTGTGTCGGCATGAATAGTGTCTGGTTGCACATCCGACTCATTTTTCAGCAAACCATCAAGGATATAAACAGCTTCCCATACCCCGCAGGGGATGAAATGGCTGAAAAGAGCAATGTAGTTGTCAGATACATGATGGTACGCAATCCCACCATAACCTCCATATCGAATATGGTATTCGGCCAATAGATTTTCCTCATAAATATCGTATTTGGTTCCATCTGCTGCGGCAGATTCACCTTTTCCCCAAAGCTTAGGTAAATCAAACTCATAATGATAATGGTTTATGATATCCTTCAAAGCTTGGTCAATCTTTCTCGCCGTAATATGCCTTTGATTTGTATAGGATAGGACACTCCCGGTCACATTTGCTCGCATATGCCGAGCTGCCTGAACAGGTCCTAAATTGCAGCCATAAGCAAAAGTAGTCAAAATGTATCGCTCACGTGGATTCTTTAGCTTTGGATCGGACCCGGAAGATGGCCCGAAATGACGTGTCCAATTGATCCAGTGTTCCACATTGCACAAGATATCAATCAAATTTCTTTCGGGGAGACGCTCTTTAATCAACTCCTCTAATTCTTTCAATGACTTTTTGTATTCACGTTTCTTCACTTTTTTTAAAATTGGCTCACCGGCTTCGTTGATGCTCACATGCTCATTCAGGGAAGTTCCGGTCAATTTGTTTCGAGGCCTCAATCATCCATGATTTCAATCCTTTTACAAAGTCTACCTCATTCTCAGGGAAACCTAATTCACGACAGTATTCCGGTATTAAATGTTCACACTTTTCCCAAGGTAGCAATTGTTTTCGATAGTCAGCATACGACTCGGAACCCGGGACACAAATATCGCCAGATTTTAGTTCTGTTGCAATACAAGAGAAGACACAAGCTTCTAAGTGCCGGCGATGAATGAGCCAACCTCCAACCCTTTGTTTTACGCGAACCATTCTGCGCCATTGATCAGAGGCAAACGAGAGATCCACTTCGTCAGGTAGCCAATCCGTGCGCTTGTTCCTGTTTTCCATCACAAATTCAAGAGCATGCATTAAGGATTGATCTTGAGAGGTAGTTGTAAACTGTAACAGATCAGCAAGCCTGAAAAGAATAGACCGACTATTTTTATAATGTTTCTGAATGAAAGGGTAATAGTTATTTCCATTAGTTGAAGCCACTGCTTCACATTTATACAACAATGTCTGGACACTTCCATAAGAGGCGATGGTTTCTTTCACTTTTTCATGGAATAACTGCATCATTATTCTCACTAGCCATGATAAGCAAAACCTCGTTAAAGATTGAAATCAAATTCTCTAGTTCGTTTTGCTTCTGTTCCTTCATATCCTTGTGATCTTCTTTACTCGAGTTGTGTATGGTTCCAATCCGTTTTTGATACATTTCAGCCAAGTGATCTTTGGTTTTTACTTGGGCCTGATGAAGCAAACAAATGAGAAGAGTGATCCTCTTCGGTTCGGAATAATCTTTTAATTCGGCTGCATCCAATGATTTGGCTTCAGCTGCATAATATTAAATCTTAGATGGAGCAATTCCCTCCAAAAACGGTGTCATATCACCATAAGACTGAAGCCAAATAAAATAGTCGATATGATCTCTTAGATTTTTCAAAGTTGGCTTTTTTGGAAGAGTTTTAAACCGATTGTAGTCACTGTAATGCTGGTTTGTGCTTCTTATGAGTAATTCATTGAAAGAATGTATTTGTTCGCTGGACAGCCTACTGAATACCAGTTGGAACAGCTCTTCATTTACAGCCCTACGAATTTGCCCGGTTAACTCATCTAGGACACGAAAACTTGGTAGCTCGCATCGACTTTTAACGAGTTCTTCAATAGCGATATTAATTAGATCAGAGGGATGATCTTTCACCTTAGCTGCTTCGGTTAAGATGTTTATCATGATAGGACGTGTCTCTTTTCCGTTCGGTATGACATGAAAATACTCTCGGATCTTTTGTTGATATTTACGGGTAACTCGAGACGTTTGGATATCTAATGGAGTATCTAGAGATAAGCTTAACCAATCTCGAATATGTTCAATGATCCCTTTCGGGATGGAGTCACTCTTTGGAAAGTATCCTAATTTCTGAAATGTTTTCAGCAGCACCATGGCTTTCAGCAAAAATTCTGATCCCCGTGCAAAGGAATGAACAAATTGGGTTTCTTCTAATGTTGGAGTATAGATTTGATGTAGTTCTTTTTTTGTCAAGTTACGTTTAAATCGAGGATACGCTGTTCTCTCAATCGATGCCATAGCACAAACTCCCTTTATTTTTTCTAAGATGTTTGGAACGCTTACTTTTGTAAATAGCGATAGAGAGTGGCTCTGCTAATTCCAGTCATTTCAACAATTTCTTTTACACTATATTGCTCGGTATGATATAGATTGATTGCTTTTGTAATCTCTCTTGAATTAACTTTTGGTCGTCCTCCTTGCCTTCCACGTGCTCTGGCGCTTTTTAATCCCTCTTTGGTCCGTTCTACAATTAAGTCACGTTCAAATTGGCTAAACGCTTGAAACACTGTCATCATTAATCTTCCTTGTGGTGTTGACGTGTCAAAGTTTTCTTTTAAACTGATTAATTTAACATCGTGTTCTTCAAAATAATTGACTAAATCAATTAGATCTTTCGTACTTCTACCTAAACGCGAAAAACTCTCAACTACTACAGTATCACCCGGTCTTAATTTATCCTTCAGTCGATTTAATTCAGGGCGATTAGCCTTTATTCCTGTCATTTTTTCAGTTAGTATTTCATTGCAATTATAATTTTTCAATAAATCAAGTTGTCGAGCTAATTCTTGTTGTAGGGTGCTTACTCGAGCATAACCATAAACATATGAACTCATTTAAAATTTTCACCTCTAAGTAAAATTGTATCATAAACGGTAGTTATAGATATATAGATTTTAAGCAATGATTTGAAACATTAATAAAGTTATAAAATCGTTCAAAATTAGTTAAAAATAAAAAATCTCAAAAACAATCGTTTTTGAGATTCATAAATAAAATAAAAATGCCACCCTTCAGCCATACTGAAAGGTGGCATTTTATTTCGAGAACTGAATATTCCAGAAATGCGCCTGATTATTGAATATTGGAAAATGTGAAAAAGCTACAAAAATGGCACCTCAGGTATTTTACTAAAGCACCTTTAGTTGAATTTGACGTGGGTCGGTGAGCATTTAATCAATAGAATAATATATAACCTATCGATTATTCCTTTTCTTCAGTCCTATCTATATCGAAAATTTCTTAAATGCCAATACTGCATTATGTCCTCCAAAACCAAAACCATTAGAAATAGCATAGTTTATTTTCATGTTAACTGCATGGTTTGGAACATAATCTAAATCACACTCTTCATCCGGTATATCATAATTAATAGTTGGAGGAGCTATATCTTCCATGATACTTTTAAGGGTTATAACAGCCTCAATCCCACCTGCTGCTCCAAAAAGGTGCCCAGTCATCGATTTAGTGGAACTTACCTTTAAGTTATATGCATGAGCACCAAAAACACTTTTAATCGCTTTGGTCTCTGATTTATCTCCTTCAGGGGTACTTGTACCATGTGCATTTATATAATCCACATCAGTCAATCGAATCTTTCCCATATCTAAAGCCAATTTCATTGCATTTGCGGCCCCATTGTAATCAGGGGCAGTAATATGATAGGCATCTGTTGTGGAACCATAACCTACGATTTCTCCTAAAATTGTCGCTCCTCTTTCTCTCGCATGTTCATATTCTTCCAGGAATAAAACACCTGCTCCTTCAGACATGACAAAGCCATCACGCCCTCTGTCAAATGGGCGACTTGCCTTTTCTGGAAAATCATTAAAAGTAGACATTGCTCTCATTCTTGAGAATCCAGCAAAAGCTAGTGGATTAATAGGAGCTTCAGCCCCTCCAGCTAATATACCATCAGAATAACCTTGTCGAATATTTAAAAAAGCCTCCCCAATAGCTTGATTCCCTGTTGCACAAGCAGAGACAGGTGAAAAGCTAGGCCCCTTAAAACCCGTTTTTATAGATATTATTCCTGACGCCATATTACTGATCATCATTGGAACCATAAATGGAGAAACTTTTCTTGGTCCTCTTTCAAGCAAAGCTTTATGATTATCTAATGTAGTATTAATTCCTCCAATACCGGAACCAATATAAACCCCTAATCGCTCCTTATTAACATTTTGTAAATCAAGATTCGCCTGTTCCAAAGCTTGTTGAGCTGCGGCAACAGCATACTGTACGAATAAGTCAAATTTCTCCTTTTCTTTTTTATCAATAAATTGCTCAGCGTCAAAGTCGGTAATATAACCTGCAATTTTGGTGCTAATATTGTTATAGTCATCAGATTTAATTTTTTTTATGCCTGAGTTACCTTCTTTAATGTTCTTCCAGAACGCTTCAACTGTATTTCCTAACGGTGAAACGACTCCATATCCTGTCACTACAACTCTTCGTGTCATCAACAACACTCCCCTGTCATTCTTTTTCACATAATTACTTCAAAAGATCTTTAAGTTATTCCAATATTTTAGAAAAGAAATCATCTCTTAATACACGTTTATATTGTAATCCGCCTTTGGTGCTTGAGTTGAGATGAGAAAAACTGCTAATGCCCCCAGATCGTCAGTATTTTGAATACCTCCTTCCTTTTTGGCGTCATTAAGCAGTTCTGTTAGAAAATCTATTTCCATTTGACTTAGTCGTTGTACGGAACGCCTTTCTGCTCGATGGGATTTGCGCTGACGGCGATTATCTAAAGTTCCGATGTCATCACGCCACGAGCAAAGTCGATTGCCCATTTTGCATGTCCGCCTGCTCATCTTCCAGCTACGGCATGGTAGTTAAAGTAGACGTTTTTAATGCCGGATTTTTCCACTTAATATTATTCCAATTTTCACATTATTACCTAATTAGGATACGGTACCATAGCCTGTTATTACGACTCTGCATTGAATAGAAAACCTCTCCGTGATTAAAATTAACGATAGTTTAACTATCTATTTATTGCCTTTTCTCCGTTTAGTGTCATACAAGTTTAACTGGCTTTCGCTACCAATGACTCATTCTCATCAAAAATAGTGCATTCTATAAGGCCAATGGAACTTCCCTTTTTCACTACAATGGCATTAGCTTTTAAGGTCGTTTTCCATACGGGTTTCACATAGTTAATTTTCAACTCGATCGTTGTAAACGTTTGGCTTTCATCTAATAATGTAGCGTAAGCCACTCCCATTGCTGCATCTGCCAAATCACATAGAATACCACCATGTACGGTTCCCATCGGATTAAAATGTGTTTACCTTGTCTTTAATGTGAATACGGACTTTCCATTCTTAACTTCTACTAAATCAAACCCAATTAACTTCGCCACAGGTGGGACTGAAATTTCCTTGTGCGCATTTAGTTTAATCGTATTCTCCATCATCCATTCCCCTTTACGTTGTTTGCGTTTTATGTTTCCAATACAACTTTCTCCTTTTCACTTACAAAACAAGTGAGTATAAGGGCAGTAAAAAATATGAATATGGCAAAGACATATGCCTCTCGACCCCCCCCTAAATGCTCAATAATTGATCCTGCAAGAAAGGGTCCTACTAATTGACCAGTTGCAAAGAAAATGGTTATGAAGCCCAAAACGGCTGGTACTAGATAAGGAAGAGAGCGTTCTACTGCCATCGCTTGGACAAGAACCATGAGACCTCCAATGGAAAAACCAAATAAAATTGCCGAAGCCATAAAACTTATTATGTGATCATTGACGACTGGAATAATACCTCCCATGACACACAAAGCCAAAGCAACGAGTAAAGATTTTTTTCTTCCTACTTTATCTGAAACGATTCCCCAAATTGGACCTCCAATAATTGTAAATAAGCCAGAAATTGAAAATAAACTACCGGCCACTCTTTCGCTGATCCCAGAGTGTTTCATAAATGATGTTTGGAAAAGGATTGGGATAAGATAAGCCGATCCAATTAAAAAGTAAATAATACCTACCCTAAGGATTTTTCGGTTTTTGTAAGCATGAGCGACTCCTTGATTCCTATCATCTTTGTTAGTCACACTCTTTCCTGGTTCTTTCAATACGATCCATGAGAGTAGTGTGAATAAAATAGAGGTAATGGAAAAAATTAGCCAAATAGCCCTCCATTCCCATACCGGAAAATACCTAATCAAATAGGTGGTTATGAGACCACTAAGAAGCATTCCTGAACCCACCCCACTTAATAAGACACCGAGTACTAATCCCTTTTTCTTTTGGAATTGGATGACTAGTAAAGACATTATGGGGGAAAAGGCTAGAGCACTTCCTGCCCCGCAAAAAAACATAATAAGCATGTATAGATAAAAGGAGTTCGAGAATGAAAGAAAAAGGAAGCTAACTGTGACGAGAAAGCCACCTGCCATAATGACTTGTTTCATTCCAAACTTGAGTGCTAATAACCCAGCTAAGGGGGATATTGCAAGAAAGCCAAGCGAGATCGTTGTTGCTAATAATCCTGCCTGTGTGTAGTTCATATTTAAGTCGGCTTGCATAAAAGGCATTAACACACCATAAGCCAATCTTGCAAAGCCAGTAGTCGAAATAACCAACAAGAAACCCGCAATAAGTTGTGACCACATAGACCATTTTTTATGTGCTAGAATATAAATCCCCCCTGAATAAAATACCAATCGGTTTCTTTTTGTTCAAAAAAAAGAATAAAAAATAGAATTAGAAAAGAATAGCATTTATCTGCATGATGACCATGTTTAAATATCTCTTATCCTTATACAATCTGCTAAGGGCCAATGCACCCTCCATGGAAGAGAGAATGAATACAGTCATCTGTTCAGAATCAACATTCATGTTAATTTCATTTTGACCCTGACCAAAAAATTCAATCAAAATTTCTGAATCATCTACTTCAATGGCTGCATTCATTAAGGGACAGCCACCCACTAAGATATCATTGTTGTTCAAAGTCATAAAAATAGAAGAAAAAGCCTGAAATTGTTCGTTTGCTGTTTCCTTGGATTTGATAGCTTGTAAATAATTTTCTTTTAGAGTAATTAAAAAGTATGAAAACGAAGCTTTGGCCAATTCGTCCTTACTATCTAAATGTCTATATATTATATTCTTCCTTTTTTTAATCCTGTTACCTCCATTATTTTAGAGATAGAATTGGATATTTTTTAAACGCAATGAGTTTAATGTACCACTGTTCCGTATAGTTAACTCTTGGTTTGAGTCAGCATATTGTCAACAGTTTTACTTATCTGATTTAACATAAACTGAGGTGCAACACGACTCATGAACTTCAGCGCACTGCTCTGGCCCGGCAGGATCTCAAAGCGATCCTTTTTCAAACCCTTGATTGCGTACCTAACCATCTTACCAGCATCCATAGGTTTTACGGCTTTGATCTCGTCGGCATCAAAAACTTCAACTAAAGGTGTCTGAATAGCTGGAGGCGCCAATTCAAACACTTTAATATTAGTATTTTTTAGCTGTATTCGCAGTGATTGTGTATATGAATGAATACCGGCTTTCGTCGCACAATATACCGGCAATGCCGGATAAGGAACAAATGCAAGTGCAGATGAGACATTCATAATCGCAGCGGATTTCTTCGCCTTTAAATGCAATAAGAATTGGTTCACCATGCGGATCGAACCGCTGAGGTTAATTTCAATCTCGCTACTGAAATCCTCTAAATCAACCTCTTTGGTATGAAAGTTCAATTTACGCATAACCCCAGCGTTATTGATCAGAACATTCAGTTCTGGAAATTGACTGATTACTTTTTCAAAAAGGTCAGAAATGGCCTTTGGATCGCTTACATCACATTGAAATGTGTGAACGTTTGGCAGTTTCTTTTTGGCTAAGTCCAGTTTGGAATGATCCCGCCCAGTAATAATTACGGTGTTCCCAAGCTGAAGGAGCTGAGTAGCAAGCTCGAATCCAATCCCGGATGTTCCCCCCGTTATGAGAATTGTGTTGGAATCCATTTTCATAAAAATCAATCCTTTCTCTATAAATGATTTATATAGTGGCTTTTCTTGCTTTATTGAGCAATAAGATTCTTAAAGAGCATAAGCATGTTTTTGAGAACATTCATTCTAAATTATAAAAAAACTTCATTTGTTCAGTATTACTAAGGAAAAATCCGCTATACGATGTAACTTTTTTTGATAGCTGAGGTTCTTGCAAGTACCTGAATCCCAAGCAAAATATTGTGCAAGCTTTCTGCCAAAACTTTAGCATCATAATCACATGGAAATTCACCTGTTTGCTGTCCTTTGCGGATAAGATCCGCAAGAAGATGCTCTGTTTGAATAAATGCTGTACGTTTGCTAGTTGGCCGGCGAAAATATGTTAGTCGGTGGCTAGGGGGCAGACCCTCTGATTTTGAGTTACCCCCTTGTTTTTTCAATCACTCGTTTCGAAATTTGCTCGTAAATCTTCCCGATTGGGTGATCCTCACTGTAGATTGAACGTGCAAAATCTTCTTCATTTACCTCAGGATGCCCAAGTGGGATTTGTCCAAGCAAATCAGTTTTTAATTCCTCGGTCAGTCGCTTTCCTCCACCTTTTCCAAATACATATTCCTTCTCACCAGTCACACCGCTTTCAAAATAAGCCATATTTTCAACAACACCTAGGATTTCGTGATGTGTTTTTATCGCCATTGTACCGGCACGTGCTGCTACAAAGGCAGTAGTTGCATGCGGCGTTGTGACAAGGATTTCTTTTGAGTGCGGGAGCATAGTATGAACATCTAATGCAACATCTCCGGTTCCCGGTGGCAAATCAAGAACTAAGTAATCCAATTCTCCCCATTCTACTTCTGTTAAGAATTGATTTAATATTTTGCCAAGCATCGGCCCTCTCCAAATAACAGGTCCATTATCTTCAACAAAGATACCCATTGAAATTACCTTGACGCCGAAACGCTCGACTGGGTAAATTCGATTAGCAATTACTTTCGGTCTTTCTTCAATCCCCATCATATCGGGTACACTAAATCCATAAATATCAGCATCAATGATTCCGACATTTTTCCCTAAACGGGCAAGAGTTGTCGCAAGGTTAACAGAAACAGTTGATTTACCTACCCCGCCTTTTCCACTCATTACAGCGATGAAGATTGTTTTGCTATTAGGAGCAAGAATCTGCGGTCCGTTAAAAGCAAGCTCATTTAGGCCACCAAGTTTTTGAAGCTCCTCGTTCGTTAATTCCTCAAAGCGAAGACCTACTGAAGTTGCGCCTTCTCCTTTTATCACATTTACAATTTCTTGCTGCACTTCCATTTGCTCAGGTGTTCCCGTTTGTGCTAGTGCAATTTTCAAACTAACATTTCCTTCTTTTACTTTTAGCTCACGAAGGCCACCAGTATCAATAATGTTTTTATTTAAGTCACGATCCTTTACTCTTTTTAATGCCTCGATAACTATTGCTTCTGTTATCAATACGGACACCTCCCTTTTTCCAAATATTTGATTTGATATCTATCTCTAACTAAATAAAGAAGTACTATGTGACGGTTGAAGTTTCGCTTTAGGATCAATATAGGCTTTGGCATTATTGACTGCAGTAGGACCTTCGCCAAAACCTGATGCAATTAATTTAACCTTCCCGTCATACGTACAAATATCCCCAGCTGCATAAATGCCTGTAATATTTGTTTCTTGCTTAGAATTAACTACAATTGCATTTTTCTCAATTTTCAATCCCCATTCTTTAATTGGTCCGAGAGAAGAGACAAAGCCGAAATTAACAATTAAATCATCAACGTCAACTACTTGTTTATGTTTAGTCTTAGCATGTTCTAAAACGATTTGTTTGATATGATCTGCCCCTACCAACTCTACAGGGATATAGGGTGTTTTCACTTCAATTGAAGAATTCATCAATTGCTCTACGCTATGTTCATGCGCGCGAAATTTATCTTTTCTGTGTATCAATGTTACTTTTTCAGCGATTTGTTCTAACATTAAAGCCCAATCAATAGCAGAATCGCCACCACCTAGAATCCCTACTTTCCTACCATTAAATTGGTCCATATCGTTCACAAAATAATGAATATTGCTATTTTCAAAACGTACTGCATCCTCTAGTTCCAGTTTGCGAGGCTAGAAAGCTCCATTTCCTGCTGTAATAATAACTGATTTTGAATAATGAACATTACGATTTGTCGTTATCTTAAATGTATCATCTACTTGCTTTTCAATCTGTTCAACTGCTTCTTCAAGGCAAATTGTTGGTTCAAATACCTTCATTTGCTCTTTTAAATTTTCAACTAATTCCTGAGCACGTATTTTTGAAAAACCAGCTATATCATAAATGAATTTTTCTGGATAAAGAGCCGACAACTGTCCCCCTAGTTGAGGGAGGCTCTCCAAAATTTTCACCTTCGCTTGCCTCATTCCTCCATAAAAAGCTGTAAACAAGCCAACTGGTCCACCACCAATTATGGTTATATCATAAATCTTCTTTTCTTCTATCATGATCATCACCCTTAGTTAGAATAAACATAGAATTCTAGAGTTATTTCTTTCGTTTTTTGTTTTTACTTCTATTCAAGCTTTGATGAACTTCCTTCAAACGACTCTTCAGCTATTTTAATTGATTCAGTTGGACATCCTTCAAAAGCATCTAGTAAGTCATCTTCGTATTCATCAGGTACAATGGCTGTTCCTGCATTATTATCTAAAATAACAAAAGCGATCCCCTCATCATCGTAATCAAAAATAGTTGGTGCAGTAGCTCCACATGCTCCACACGCAATACAAGTTTCTTTATCTACAATTGTATATTTTTTCATTTTTACTTCCCTACCTTTATATTCAATTTACGGCTTTTGAGAGTTGCAATGATTTCTAAACATTCTAGTTCTAATACGTTCTAATACAATTTATAAAGCAATAAGATTTGTCATTGGCTTTTACCAACCTTTCCTACAACCAAGAAGATATACTCCAACTTTGCCATTATTCAAATCCCTCTTTGCATAAAAATAGTGTATATACACTATTTTTATGCAAAGCATTTCTCAAAGTTCATTAACAATTTGGGGTTCCCTTTGATCCGCAGTTTTCTTGTCAGCAATGCCGCCGCCACATTTTTTTCCTTCGCCACGATCTTAAGCCACGTTTTGCTATCCACCGTAATCCGAATATCCGGCTTGCCGTGAAAACCGTCCCGAATCTGGAGCTTATTGTCACGAATGTCGATTGTCGTTTGTCTCGTTTCATCTCCGGTGAATGCAAAATGATAGGTGCAGTTTAAACCCGACGCCTGCTTCGGCTGGAATGCATGAGGCATCAGGGTGATCAAAAGGCGAATCGTGTTCGGCCTGAGGCCATTCCCGACGCGTTTTACCGTTTTATGGGGAAAACGTTTCACGACATACGCTTCCGCATCAGAGCCAGGGGTTACATACACCGTCTCCTCTTTTGCCTGCAGCGGCTTTAATATATCATTCGTGAACCCTTTACGGTCTTTCAGAAACGGCCCGATCACATCTTCGCCCGCCGGACAAACCGACAAGCAATAAGCCGCTTTGTAGTTAGCCCCGAAACTCAAACTTTGCCACCAGGAAGTCGTTTCGGTTATCGGTACTTCATTCCGGTACTCTTTGACGTTCTTGCTGTCCACGATCGTTTCCACCAAGTCGCTGAAACCACCCATAAACTCACGATAATTGTGCGTAGCGCATGAAGAAAAATTAAATTGGCCGTCCGCACCGATCGCGCCCACAGGGCAGGCAGCTACGCAAAGTTTGCATTCCAGACACGGGTTGTAGTCAATCGGCCGGTCTTCCTGGTTGACTCTGGCATCGATCATAATGGCGCCAAGCAGAATGAAGTTTCCGAATTTCGGATGAATCACGTTACGGTGGATGCCCATATGGCCTAAGCCTGCCGCAACGGCAACAGGCTTGAGCGAAATGACCCAAGTCTTGCCTGGAAACTTATCCATCTCCATCGGGAAACCAACTGCTGAATTTAAAGCTCGTATCCCCCGCGCTTCCAATCTGGACACGATGTGATGGGATATCTCCGCTATCTTATCGCCGGTATGATGAAATTCAATATTTGCAAGGGATCGCGCTGGTGTGCGGATCGGTTCTCGATTCATTCTGGCAACGAAACTGATCACAGTCTTGGCATGCGGGAATGCGGATAACATGTCATCCCGTTGATCATCCAATTCCGAGCGTTCAATGGATACAACCCCTACATCGTCAGCTCCGGCCTCTAGGCATAATTCTCGTATCCACTCATAATCAACCGTTTCGTTGTCAAGAGTGGTGGATTGCTCAGAGGATTCGTAGTAACGCACAACTGTGGGATGTTTGTTGATTTTGGACACTTTCATCCATCCTTTCATATTAAGTGTATATACACCTTTTTGGTGAAAAAAATTAATCTCGCCTGTTCAGCTTAATGATATCAGACAATTGACCAAGCAAACCTTTATAACGGTCATTGCCCATATAGTCTCGAATACGGGTTTGCGCCTGTTCCCATAACGGCAGCGCACGCTTAAGAAGGTCCCGGCCGTCGGGTGTCAGAGCAATAAATCGTTTCCTGCGATCCTCCCCTTCCGTGATCGACACCCAGCCTTGTCTCTCAAGCGGCTTGAGATCCCGTGGCAATGTGGTCCGATCCATCAGAAGAATTTCGGAGAGTGATGTAATGGTGACAGACCCGGCCTGTTCAAGTGCCATCAGCAATGACAACTGTGTAGACCGAAGCCCGACTGGTCTTAAATATTCATCATATAAACTGGTAATGAACCGGGACGCCTTTCTTAAATTCAAGCTAGCGCACTCTGCTGCATAATCGGTCGTCCTTGAAAAATCTGCTGTTGAATTTTGCTCTTTCATAATTTTTACCAACCTTTCCTACAATCAAGAAGATATACTCTAACTGTTGAATTTTCTTCTCTCATAATTACGAGTATATACACGTATTTTGTCGATGTCAATCTTTATAATCATCTTAAACCTGGACGAATCCTTTTTTATTATTAAAAAGGAACTTCAACCTAAGATCTTTATGTGCTTGCTTATTAAATTAACGCAGGTTACTTAAATAAATAAAAGGAACTAAACGTCGTTATTCCGACATCAAAAATTTTCTATGGGACCTGTCACAAGGTTCACTCACTAAGTAACTAAGAGAATTAAAGAACGATGGTGTCATTAAACGTGAAGTGTTTCCTGTAGTTCCTCCTAAAGTAGAGTATTCGCTCACAGAAAAAGGAATGAAATTAATCCCTGTTCTAGATATGATGGAGGCTTTTGGTAAAGAGTATGGTGAAAAGGCAAATAGTACAAACGATTAGTTGGGCTTTGACCCATGAATTGACTTAAAATACACTCCAAGTTATAGTTAGGTCACTAATAATTTTAGACGGGGAGTTTTTATATGTTAAATGATGAAATAAGAGAGCTTTTAGACAAAATTTCGTCACAGACACGAAGAAATTACAATCATTTACTACATGATTCTTAACTTGCATGTTGGACAAGATAACCTTTTATGTAAACTATGGAGAGAAGATGGCTTAACTCAAGTTGAACTTTGTAACAAATTAAATTGCGAGGCTCCCACAGTTACTAATATGGTTAAAGCTCTTGAGAAGAAAGGGCTAATTATTCGACGAAAAGATTACAACGATAAAAGAATTATTAGGATATTCCTTACCGACGCTGGAAAAGACCTTGAAGCCCCTGTTAATGAAAAGTGGAGAAAACAACAAGATAGGCTATTGACAGATATTACTTTGGACGAGAGGATGCTTTTAAGAAGGTTGCTAAAACAAATGGAGGCAAATCTTTTCTAATAAAAGTTGCTACTTCTACATTGATACCCTCATCCTACTTACTCACTAATCCACCTCAATGAAAAAAGCAATGCCTGTTAAGGTATTGCTTTTTTTAACCTTTTTAGTATAAACATAGACATAAAAATACTGTCTATATCAAAGAAAATCATTAATATTATCCTTTGTTCTTCTTCAACTATGCATGCGTTAGTTTAAGTGAAAACATTCACAAAATATCTTTTTTACATAAACCACCAAGTGTTTTTCAAGAATATGACCCGATTGCTGAACTAATTGGTATTTTCCCAGGTGGCCCTTCAACCCTTCAATCGTTTCTAAACCCCTTTTTACATTTTTTTCTATCTACCATGCCGTTTTTTGGACTTATCTCGGACTTACCCCTACACCATCTAATCCGATATTAATTCTTAAAAATTAAGTCAAAATAGAACTAAAATAACATTTTAAAGCAAAAGTTTGTCACCTATACTTTTAAGACATAAAGATGTAATAGTGACATTTTTGTGCTTTAAGTTACACTCATAATGTATATATAAAACTTTAATTTACAATTATTATCTCAATTAAAAGTTCAAGCATAAGTTTTCATTAAGTATTTTCAAGCATAAGCTTTCATTTTACGAAAATTTATGGTTGAAGTCACAAATAGACAAATAAAAAACCACCAAATATGTATTTGGTGGAGACGGTGGGACATGCTGTTCCATGCTTTCGTCATGGCACTGACTATATCTTGAACCTAAAATTTAGGTCCCCCGGCGTATTATACGAAATATAAATTTGCTTTCTGCAGAATTTCGCATCCTAGTACTACCAACTATTTGGCAGCCTATAAGTCGATACACGGCTGTTGAATTGCTTCACATACCGCTCGGCATTGCCTTATCACATTTTAGTGACTTAGGTTTCACCGATAAAGCCGGATTTTCACTTGTATGTTGCCATACAAGGCGACTAAATGTTAATCGAACCCACGTCCAGAAACATCGCCACTTAAGCTTCTACGAGTGTAGTCAACATATTCGCATTTCGCTCATTCATCTGCCTGTTGACAGGCGTCCGATGAGCTAGTCTGATTGTTCTCTTCCTTCATCCTCAGACGGTGGAATCCGGCGTAGCCCACTTAAAGTGAGTCCCTGACCCTACCACATGGGCGATGGAGGGAGGAACCGCTAAGCGCTATTAAGCAGCTAAAGCGAAGTTGTTTTGTTTTTTGCCAGTTATAGGCTTTGACGTTTTAACGAGGCCGATCCCCTCGACTCGCAACTTAAGCTCGAACTATCCCTGTCGAATCCGTAACGTCCCCATTAGGATAAAATCATGTGATTGTTACATCACCTGATTCACGCATAAAGCGTTAACGTTAGGAAGCTCAAAAATAGGAGCTTTAGTTTGCTTGTCTTATCGACATAAATTATTATAACATACTTCATTTATATTTCAATTGTAAAGTTTTGGATTACATTTTTTGCCTTTCACGAAGAGCTCGCTCAATGTTTCGGTTCGCTTCTTTCTTTTTCAACGTCTCGCGCTTATCATAGTTTTTCTTACCTTTACCTAAACCAATTAAAACCTTCGCAAAACCATTTTTTAAATATAGCTTTAATGGTACAAGAGAGTAGCCGACCTCTTTCGTTTCACCAATTAATTTAGCTATTTGTTTATTATGAAGCAACAGCTTTCTTGTTCTTAATGGATCATGGTTGTATCTGTTTCCTTGCTCGTATGGGCTAACATGCATTCCATACAAAAATACTTCCCCATTTTGAATGCGAGCATAAGATTCTTTTAAATTGACTCTTCCGCCACGAATCGATTTTATCTCTGTACCTTGTAAAACAATTCCAGCTTCATATGTTTCTTCTATAAAATAATCATGATTTGCTTTTTTATTTTGTGCAATTACTTTGCCTTCACCCTTTGGCATATTACCTTCCCCCTAACAACTATAGCCACTATTGTATCAAATAATGGCTGTACAAACAATTTCACACAAAGATCGAGAGCAAAGGGGAATTCCTTCCCCCTCTCTGCTTAGCGCCGCTTTTTCTTTCTTTTTGCTTTCGGTGCATTTTCGAAAAACTTTCTTTCTTTTTTCCCTTTTCTTTTTCCTTCACCGTTGCCTCTTTTATTATCATTGTCTCGACTCGATTTTCCTTTTCGTGGTGCCCGTGAAGAGCTGCCAGTAGAAAAAACCTTCTTTTCCATTTTTGGATCTCTGCGGCGCGTTCCTTTCATGCCAACGATTTCAAAATCGATTGCCCGCTCGTCTTTATTAACATTAACAACGCGAACAGTAATTTCATCCCCGATTCGGAACACTTTACCCGTTCTTTCCCCGATCATGGCAAAATGACGCTCATCATAACGATAATAGTCATCTGTCATATAACTTACATGCACTAATCCTTCAATCGTGTTCGTCAATTCCACAAACATGCCGAAATTGGTTACAGAGCTGATGATGCCATCATATTCCTCGCCAATTTTATCTAACATATACTCCGATTTTTTCAATTCATCGGTTTCACGTTCTGCTTCCACCGATCTTCTTTCCATATTGGAAGAATGCTCCGCAATATCTGTTAGTTTGCTGTTCCATTTTTCTTGCGTAGAAGAACTGATATCTCCTTCAATTAAATATGTTCGAATTAATCGATGAACAATTAAATCAGGATAACGTCTAATTGGCGATGTAAAATGAGTATAAAATTCAGTTGATAAACCAAAATGGCCTAGGCTTTCTGGATAATATTTCGCCTGCTGCATCGAACGAAGCATCACAGTTGAAATAACCATTTCTTCTGGTTTCCCTTGCACTTCTTCAATTATTTCCTGCAGCGCGCGTGGATGAACCGAATTTGCTGTTCCTTTTACGATATAGCCAAAATTCGTAATAAACTCAAAAAATCTTCTTAATTTATCTTCTTTCGGATCTTCATGGATTCGATAAATAAAAGGAACCTGCATCCAGTGAAAATGCTCTGCAACTGTTTCGTTGGCAGCCAGCATAAATTCTTCAATTAATTTTTCCGCAACAGAACGTTCCCTTAACACAACATCATGCGGTTTTCCTTCTTCATCTACCAGCACTTTTGATTCTTTAAAATCAAAGTCAATCGCACCACGCGTCATTCTTTTTGTACGCAATATTTGAGCAAGCTCTTCCATCAGTTCAAACATCGGTACAAGCGATTCATATTTGCTTCTTAATTCTTCATCTTTGTCTTGCAAAATAGCATTAACATCTGCGTACGTCATGCGTTCCGTTGTTTTAATTACACTTTGAAAAATTTCGTGGGAAACAACTTCTCCAGTAGAACTGATCTCCATTTCGCAGGATAAAGTTAATCTATTTACTTTCGGATTTAAAGAGCATATTCCATTCGAAAGACGATGTGGAATCATTGGAATAACACGGTCTACTAAATAAACACTTGTTCCTCTGTCTTCTGCCTCCGCATCAATTGGAGAATTTTCTGTGACATAATAAGTAACGTCTGCAATATGGACTCCTAGCTTATAATTGCCGTTATCCAGCTTTGTTACGGTAACAGCATCATCTAGGTCTTTTGCATCTGCACCATCAATTGTGACAATTGTTTCGCTGCGCAAGTCCCGTCTATTTTCTATTTCTTTTTCATCGATTGTTTCAGGTGTTTCATTCGCTTGATCCAACACTTCTTTAGGGAAAGCCAATGGCAGTCCATGTTTATGTATAACCGATAAAATATCTACACCTGGATCATTTTTATGCCCTAAAATTTTTACAACGGCACCTTCAGCATTTTTTCGCCCTTCTGGATAAGCAGTTAATTTTACAACTACCTTATGACCTTCAACTGCACCTTTTGTACTTCCTTTTGGAATAAATATATCTGTTGCAATTTTTTTATCATCAGGAATAACAAATCCAAAATGTTTGCTTTCAGAATAAGTGCCGACAATTTGCTGTACGCCTCTTTCAATGATGCGGACAATCGTTCCTTCTCTTCGCTGACCTGAACTCTCTGATGTGACACGAGCTAGTACGACATCTCCGTTCATAGCGGTTTTCACTTCATTAGGAGGGATAAAAATATCATCTACCCCTTGTTCTTCAGGGATAACAAAAGCAAATCCTTTTGCATGCCCAGCAAGCTTTCCTCTTACTAAATTCATTTTTTCCGGCAATCCGTATCGATTGCTACGCGTACGAACTACTAACCCTTTTTCTTCCATTTGAACAAGCGCTTTAACAAAATCCTTAAACCCAAGGGAATCTTCAATACCAAACGCCTCTTCCAGTTCCTGAACCGTTAATGGCTTGTATGCTTCATCTTTCATATATGTTAATAGCTTATCTATATGGTTTTGTATAATATTTTCCAATTCATAACCTCCCTTATATGGATTATTCTTTCCAGTCTAAACGCTCTAAAAACGTATAAAAATCCTGAAAGACTGCTTCTTTTTCTTTATCATGTGTAATAACATGACCAGAATCTTCATACCATTTAATCTCTTTTACATCCGATTCTACTTCTTCATAAATAATATTTGCACTGTCTGTATTAATCATGTGGTCATGTCTTGCCTGAATCACAAAAGTTGGGGCATAAATAAGATCGACATTTTTGCGGACATCTGAAATTAATTGCTGCAACTCTTTTAACGTATTCATAGGAGCAAATTGAGCCATTTCTTGTTCAATCACTTCTTCTGATTTTCTTTCACGAATCTTATAGTTGCGCGCATATTCCAGAACGCCCTCATACATCACTTCTTCACTTTTTATATACATAGGGGCACACATTGTTACTATACCCTTTACAGGTACATTGTAACCTAATTTAAGAGAAAATACGCCTCCAAGGGATAAACCGCCCACTGCTATTTCTTCATACCCTTGATTTTTTAAAAATTCATATCCCTCCATTACATCCTGCCACCAATCTTTTGGACCATAATGTACTAATTCTTCTGGCGGAACTCCATGTCCTTTATATAAAGGGATATGACAAGTATATCCTTTTGTATTTAAAAAGCGTCCCAATAAACGTACATCAGAAGTGTTTCCAGTAAAACCGTGCAGCAATAACACTGCTCTATTACTATCTCCTTCAAACGTTAATGGTTTTTGTTCAACTACTTTCATACCTTAGACTCTCCTTTGACTCTATAATTATCATTCCCTACATTTATGTTACCTTGTTTTAATGGTAGTAGTAAAATGTTATAATCGAAACTCCTATAATGATATAGTATACTTCTTATTTTAGTCAGACATATTTAGAGCAATCCAGTATTATGTATTTTAATCATGCTTTTTTGAAAGAGTGTGAATGGACTTATAAAAGTACGGTTCTAATCACTCAATCTTTCACTAGCATTTTATCCTAATTCGAAAAAAACCTGACCTTCCACAGGCCAGGTTTTCTATCTATACCAGACTAAACTTTACAAATCAAAATAACTTACTCCAATTGTTAATACAAAGAACAGAATTGCCAACACAATTGTCGTATTGTGAAGAATTAAATCTAATCCTCTTGCTTTTTGTTTACCAAAAAGCTGTTCAGCTCCACCTGAAATCGCACCGGATAATCCAGAACTTTTCCCAGCTTGCAGAAGAACTACTACAATTAAAGCTAATGCAACAATAATTAATAACGTAATTAATACTGTGTGTATCATAATCACACCTCCATTAAGACGAACATTACATTAGTATTAATGTAACATATTTTAGATATAGGAACAATAGCAGGCAAAAAATAAGCTATTATTTTCAGCGTTCATTTTCCGCTAAAAATTCATCCAAACACTCAAATTGAGAGGACATTCCTTCTACTACCCCCATTTCCATCACTTGCTGCAGTGCTTCCGGTGAAGGAAAACAAGATCGAATATTTAGCAGCGTGTTTTCTCCTTGCTCAATAAAGTTTAGTGTAATTTGTATGCTCGGCATTTCAGCTATCGTATTTCCATCTTTATCTGAAAAACTATCTGTATAGACAATTTTATTCGGTACATCGATTTCCTTAAAAACTGCTTTCCCCCATGATTCCTGCCCAAAGAATTCTCCTTGTTTTTTATCCACACATTTCATGCAATAATGCCAAATACCGTTTTGTTCAAATTCAAATTTCTTATTTTCTGTTTTCCAGCCTTTCGGACCCCACCATCTTGCTAAACGATCTGATTCTGAAAAAGCTTGGAATAAAAAATCTTTAGGTGCCTTAAAAATTCTCTCTATCACAAGATCCTGTCCTTCAACACTTGTTTTTAAACGATTTATTCCTTTGCTTTCAGTCATTTAAATTCCTCCTGCGGGAAATTTTTCTTTTTTATTATTCATCGTAATATTCTAGGCAAAACATGAAATACCTTTTAATTTTTTTATTTTAAAGGCTACGCTGAAAAGAAGTTCCGCAGCGTGAATACACTACGCTTTCCGCGGGCGAGCGCCGAGCCGCTTCGTCGCTACGCTCCTGCAGGGTCTCGTCTGTCTCGCTTTCCCGCAGGAGTCTTCGTGTATTCACGCTGCTCTGCGCTATAAATGTGGAGACTGCTTCTTTTCATGCGCCATGGTGCGAATTTTTATTAGCATGGGTGGCTCTGTTAAAACTTGCCCGTTGATTGCAGAGAGAGGCATTCGCTGCAATCAACAATGTATCAAAATCAACAATTCGCTTTAACACAGCCATTTTAAAAGAGATATTTTTAAAGCTTATAAATCATTCTTATTAGAGTTCTAAATAATTCTCCAAAATAAAACACCCCTATTAATGGCAATTGCTCACTCATTAATAGGGGTGTTAGGTAAAGTTTAAAAGAGATATCTTCTAACTTTTATTATTTTTTAAGGTTGTAGAAAGATTTTAAACCATCGTATACTGCTAAATCGCCAAGCTCGTCTTCGATGCGAAGAAGTTGGTTGTATTTAGCAATACGATCTGTACGTGATAATGAACCAGTTTTGATTTGGCCAGCGTTTGTAGCAACAGCGATGTCAGCGATTGTAGCATCTTCTGTTTCACCAGAACGGTGAGAAACTACTGCTGTGTAGCCAGCACGTTTAGCCATTTCGATTGCTTCGAAAGTTTCTGTTAAAGTACCGATTTGGTTAACTTTGATAAGGATTGAGTTAGCAATTCCTTTTTCGATACCTTCAGCTAATTTTTTAGTGTTTGTAACGAATAAATCATCACCAACTAATTGTACTTTAGAACCGATGCGGTCTGTTAATAATTTATGACCTTCCCAGTCGTTTTCATCTAATCCGTCTTCGATAGAGATGATTGGGAATTCATTTACTAATTCTTCATAGAAAGTTACTAATTCTTCAGAAGTTAAACCAGTACGGCCTTCTCCTGCAAGATCGTATTTACCAGTTTCTTTGTTGTAGAATTCAGAAGAAGCAACGTCCATTCCTAAGAATACGTCTTTACCAGGCTCATAGCCAGCTTTTTTGATTGCTTCGATGATTACTTCTAATGCTTCACGGTTAGAACCAAGGTTTGGAGCGAATCCACCTTCGTCACCTACAGCAGTGTTTAAACCTTTTGCAGATAAAACTGATTTTAGTGCATGGAATACTTCAGCACCAGTACGTAAAGCTTCTTTGAAAGTTGGAGCACCTACTGGCAAGATCATGAATTCTTGGAAATCCACGTTGTTGTCAGCATGTGAACCACCATTGATGATGTTCATCATTGGAGTTGGCAATTGTTTTGCATTGAAACCACCAAGGTAACGGTATAATGGCAGACCTACTACTTCAGAAGCAGCATGTGCAGCAGCCATAGATACACCAAGGATTGCGTTAGCACCTAATTTACCTTTATTTTCTGTTCCATCAAGTTCGATCATCGTTTTGTCGATGCCAGCTTGATCTGTAACGTCCATACCGATAACTGCTTCTGCAATTACTTCATTTACGTTTTCTACTGCTTTTAAAACACCTTTGCCTAGGTAACGAGATTTGTCACCATCGCGTAATTCTACTGCTTCGTATTCACCAGTTGAAGCACCTGATGGTACAAGTGCACGGCCGAAGAAACCTGATTCTGTTAATACTTCTACTTCTACTGTTGGGTTACCGCGGGAGTCTAATACTTCACGAGCATATACATGTTGGATGTATGGCATAATAATTCTCTCCTTTTTTTTAAAAAATTATTTTTTGATAATTGATGTTCCAGTCATTTCAGCTGGTTTTTCCAGCCCTAATAAATCTAACATAGTTGGAGCTAAATCTCCAAGAATTCCATCTGTACGCAATTCTGCACCTTTTTCTGTAACGATTACAGGAACAGGGTTTGTTGTATGAGCAGTCATTGGTTTACCATCTAAAGTTACTACTTCATCTGAATTACCATGGTCTGCTGTAATAATGGCTTTTCCGCCTTTTTGTTCAATCAAAGTGATAATTTTTCCTAAGCATTCATCTACTGTTTCAATTGCTTTAATCGTTGGTTCAAGCATTCCGGAGTGCCCAACCATATCAGGATTTGCAAAGTTCAGGATGATTGCATCAAAATTATCTGCTTCTATTTCTTTTAATAAAGCTTCTGTAACTTCGTTAGCACTCATTTCCGGTTTTAAATCGTATGTTGCAACTTTAGGAGAGTTGATCAAAATACGTTTTTCACCAGGAAATTCAGCTTCACGTCCACCACTCATAAAGAAGGTAACGTGTGGATATTTTTCCGTTTCCGCAATGCGAAGTTGCTTTAAACCATTTTGTGAAAGAACTTCCCCTAATGTATTATCAAGGTTTGTTGGCTTAAATGCCACATATCCTTTTACTGTTTCACTAAAGTGAGTTAAGCATACAAAGTAAAGGTTCTTCGGATGGTTTGCACCACGATCAAATGAACGGAAGTCTTCATTTGTAAATGTGTTTGAAATTTGAATCGCACGATCTGGACGGAAATTATAGAATATTACTGCATCTTCATCTTGAATCGTTGCAACTGGCTCTCCGTTTTCTTTTGTGATAACGGAAGGCAGTACAAATTCATCATAAATTTCGTTTTTGTAATTATCTTCTACAACGTCAAGAGGATTGGAGTAGCTAGGTCCTTCCCCATATACCATTGCACGATACGATTTCTCTACACGATCCCAGCGTTGGTCTCTATCCATAGAGTAGTAGCGGCCTGAAATTGTAGCAATTTCTCCGACACCGTATTCTTTGATTTTTTCTTGCGTTTCTTTAATGTATTTTTCTGCAGTCTTTTGACCGACGTCTCGGCCATCAAGAATACCATGAATATATACATTTTTTACGCCTTCTTCTTTTGCAAGACGAAGTAGAGCAAACATATGTTCAATATGACTGTGCACTCCACCGTCAGACAATAAACCAAAAAGGTGAAGGTTTTTGCCTTTTTCTTTTACGTGTTTAATTGCATTAACAAAGGTTTCATTTTTTTCAAAATCGCCTTCTCTTATTGCAACATTTACTCTTGTTAAACTTTGGTATACAATACGCCCTGCTCCAATATTTAAGTGACCTACTTCTGAGTTCCCCATTTGTCCCTCAGGAAGACCTACCTCTTCACCGCTAGCCACTAAAGTCGCATGTGGGTATTCGTTCCAATATTTATCAAAGTTAGGCTTATTAGCTTGAGCAACCGCATTACCCATACGTTCGCTTCTTAAAGCAAAACCGTCTAATATGATTAATGCTACTGGTGATTTACTCATGCTTTACCTTCCTCCAATAATTGTAGGAAGCTCTGAGCTTCTAAGCTTGCTCCACCAACTAAAGCTCCATCAATATCAGATTGAGCCATGTATTCTTTAATATTTTCAGGTTTCACGCTGCCGCCGTATTGAATGCGGATGCTTTCAGCAACTTCTGCAGAGAACTGTTCACTGATTACTTTACGAATATGTGCACATACTTCGTTTGCATCAGCAGATGTAGATGATTTTCCAGTTCCGATCGCCCAAATTGGCTCATATGCAACAACTGTAGCTTTTGCTTGCTCGTCTGTTAAACCTTGAAGAGCTTTTTGAACTTGAGTTGCAACGAAATCATTTGTTTCGCCGTTTTCTCTTTGCTCTAATGTTTCACCACAGCATACAATTGGTGTTAAACCATTTTCAAATGCTGCGATTGTTTTTTGGTTTACTGCTTCATCTGTTTCGTTAAAGAATTCGCGGCGCTCAGAATGTCCAAGCACTACATATTTTGCACCGATGTTTTCAAGTGCAACTGGGCTGATTTCACCAGTGAATGCACCATTTTTTTCAAAGTGCATATTTTGAGCACCAATCTTTACATCTGTGCCCTTTGTTAGTTCTACTAATTGTCCTAAGAATAACGCAGGTGAACAAACTACTGTATCTACGTTTTCACTTGAAGGAACAGAACCTTTAATTTCTTCAATAAATGCAACTGCTTCAGGAAGCGTTTTATTCATTTTCCAGTTTCCTGCAATAATAGGTTTACGCATGTGTTGTACATCCTTTCATGCAAATGATTGCTTATTTATCGTTTAAAGCTACTACACCTGGAAGTTCTTTGCCTTCCATAAACTCTAATGATGCTCCACCGCCAGTAGAAATATGACTCATTTTGTCTGCTAAATCAAATTTCTCTACTGCTGCTGCAGAATCTCCACCACCAATTACAGAGTATGTATCTTGGGATTCAGCAAGAGCCTCTGCTACTGCTTTTGTACCTTTTGCGAATGTATCCATTTCAAATACACCCATAGGTCCATTCCAAATAACTAATTTAGAGTTTTTAATAACGTCTGCATAAATAGCAGCTGTTTTAGGACCAATATCAAGTGCTTCCCAATCTGCAGGGATTTCTTCAATAGCTACCGCTTTGATGTTTGCACTTTCAGAGAAGTCATCTGCAACCGTTGCATCTACAGGCATATAGAAGTTAACGCCTTTTGCTTTTGCTTTTTCCATATATGATTTAGCAAGCTCGATTTTATCTTCTTCTAAAAGAGATTTTCCGATTTCATGGCCTAAAGCTTTTACAAATGTATAAGCTAATCCACCGCCAATAATCAAGTTATCTACTTTATCTAGAAGATTATCAATTACGCCGATTTTATCTTTAACTTTTGCTCCACCAATAATAGCAGTGAACGGACGCTCAGGATTTGATAATGCTTTGCCTAGAACGTCAAGTTCTTTTTCCATTAACAAACCAGATACTGCTGGAATATGGTGTGCAATTCCTTCTGTAGAAGCATGTGCACGGTGTGCTGCTCCAAATGCATCGTTTACAAAAACATCTGCAAGTTCTGCATAAGCTTTCGCTAATTCTGCATCGTTTTTCTCTTCGCCAGCATTAAAACGAACGTTTTCTAAAAGAAGAACATCGCCTTCAGTAAGCTTGCTGATTTCAGCTATTACAGCCTCGCCATAAGACTCATCTGTTTTCACTACTTTTTTACCTAATACTTCAGATAAACGAGTAGCAACAGGAGTTAAACGCAATTCTTCAACCACTTGGCCTTTTGGACGGCCTAAATGGCTTGCTAAAATCACGATTGCACCTTTTTCAACTAATTGGTTAATTGTAGGAATTGCAGCTTGAATTCTTGTTTCATCCGTAATTTGTTGATCTTTCATCGGTACGTTAAAATCAACACGGACAAATACTTTTTTGCCTTTTAAATCGATATCGCGGATTGTTTTCTTATTCACTTTAAAGACCCCCACTACATTTTTTTTAAAATAGCGGAAACAAGAAGTTTCCGCTGTTTGATTAAGGGTGTACAATCACTCTTATTTTAGTTAATACTAAAATTATTTAGCTAGTTGTGCGAAGTGTTTTACAGTTCTAACAAGTTGGTTAGTGTAAGACATTTCGTTATCGTACCAAGCAACTGTTTTAACAAGTTGTTTGTCGCCAACAGTTAATACTTTAGTTTGAGTTGCATCAAATAATGAACCGTAGCTGATTCCGATAATATCAGAAGAAACGATTTCATCTTCAGTGTAACCGAAAGATTCGTTAGCTGCTTCTTTCATTGCTGCATTAATTTGTTCAACAGTTACGTTTTCATCAAGAACAGTAACAAGTTCAGTTAATGAACCAGTTTTTACAGGAACACGTTGTGCAGCTCCATCAAGTTTACCTTGTAATTCAGGTAATACTAAACCGATTGCTTTAGCAGCACCAGTTGAGTTAGGAATAATGTTTTCAGCTGCTGCACGAGCACGGCGGAAATCACCTTTTGGATGTGGAGCATCTAAAGTATTTTGGTCACCAGTGTAAGCATGGATTGTAGTCATTAATCCTTCTACGATACCAAATTTGTTTTGTAAAACTTGTGCCATTGGAGCAAGACAGTTAGTAGTACAAGAAGCACCAGAAATAACTGTTTCAGATCCATCAAGAATTTCATGGTTTACGTTATAAACAACTGTTTTCATTTCGCCAGTTGCAGGTGCAGAGATAACAACGTTTTTAGCACCAGCAGTGATGTGAGCTTCTGCTTTTTCTTTTGAAGTAAAGAAACCAGTACATTCAAGAACTGTGTCTACTCCAAGCTCGCCCCATTTAAGGTCTGCAGGATTTCTTTCAGCAGTTGTTACTACTTTTTTACCGTTTACTAAGAAATAACCTTCGTGAACTTCTACTTCACCTTGGAAAGTACCTTGAGATGAATCATATTTTAAAAGATGTGCTAACATTTTAGTGTCAGTTAAATCATTGATTGCTACTACTTCTAATTCTGGGTTTTCGATAATTTTTCTAAACGCTAAGCGTCCGATACGTCCAAATCCGTTAATACCAACTTTTACTGTCATTATAATTTCCTCCTCTAAATTTTAAGGATATTTATATATAAAGGGAAATCCCGTTATATCAAGTTCTTCGCAGCACCTTCATCGGTAATTAATATTGTGGAAGGTGGTGCTTTTTTTAAGTATGCACTAATTGCTTTTGATTTTGAGGAACCGCCAGCAACAGCTATTACATTTGGTACGGCCGTTAAGTTCTCCAGTCGAATCCCAATCGTTTCTACTTTATAGACAACTTCTCCAGCTTCATTAAAATAGTATCCAAACGCTTCACCAACTGCTTTTGCTTCTTCAATTTTTTCCATATTACTAGCATTAGTATTTCGGCGTTGTGCCATTGTAACGGCTTCGCCAATTCCGTGTACTAACATATCCGCAGATTTTATCAGGTTAAGCACCTCGCTGATGTGAGGATCTTTTATAATGCTTTTATACATTTCTTTGCTTACCTCATCTGGAACATATAAAACACGATGCTTGCTTGCCGTATGATCTGCCATCATGGCGCAAATGGTATTCGCTTGATTTTTTACATCTTCACCAATACCTCCACGAGCAGGAACAAACAATAATTCACCATCTGCAACATCTGGGGTTAACATCTCGGCTACAGAAGCCATAGTGGTACCTCCAGTAACTGCGATGATATTATTTCCTCCGAGAAGCGATTTCATGCAATTTGCTGCAGCAAGACCTAGCTCTTTTTTTACCCACGGGGAATGATCACTGTCACCGGCAACAATAATTACTTTACTGACATTGAGTTTCTTATGTAGTAGCTTCTCCATTTCATTAATACCTGTTACTTCCCTCATTACATTAGAAAGACTTCTCAACGTTTCTTGTCCGATCGAAGTGAGTGACATCCCGATATTAGAGATGAAGATTAGTTTTTGCTCTTTTAAAAATTCTACTTCACTTCGCAGCACTCTTTCCGTCAGTCCTAAGCTTCCTGCTAAGCTTCTTCTGCCAACAGGCTGCATACTACTAATGTATTGAAGAATATAATATCTTTTTTGCATAACTGTAAGTAAATCAGGTAATAATCTTTTCTGAATCTCAATAAATGAATACATGTTGTTGCTCCTTCACTTACAGTGGTCGTTAAAAGTCCCGCATAGACAATTTATGTCCCAGAGGCTTCAAAAAAAATGCTTTCCTGCTACAAAATTATTCTAACACCAGTACTAAATGAATTCAACTTATATGAGCCTATTTTTTATGAATTTTGACGAAAAAGTGAAGTTTTTTTAGACATTTATATGTGAAAATATTCACCTAACGTTTTAGAATGATGTAGATGTGATTCTTATTCTTATTTTATGGTTAGTAAATAGTTATTTATAAAAAAATACTTACATTTTATCAATAGTTTTAATGTTATAGTGGAAGATACAGATTTTTTTAAATATATGAAAAAAACAGAGACTAGTAGATAAAAAAGCTCAAGGGATTTTAAAATAAGATGGACTATTTATATTCATAACGAAATTTAATTAAAAACAGGATATTCTACCAATCTTATTTATTTGGAGGTTAATCATGCCAATCGAATTGTGGGTTTCGTTTATCATTGCTTCTATATTAATAATATCTGCGCCTGGACCAGCAGTAACATTTCTTATTACTACAAGTATAAATGACGGAAAAAGAAATGCTTTATCTATTATTCCAGGAGTTTTTTTAGGAGATTTAGTTGCAATGATTTTATCTTTTGCTGGCGTAGGAGCAATCATAGTTTCCTCCCCTACTGCTTTTCTAACTTTAAAAATTATTGGTGCGCTTTATTTAATTTATTTAGGAGTTAAGATTTGGATTGAATCAAAAGGAAAATCAAAAAGATTAGACCATAACAATAATACACACGAACAAAAAAAGTCATTTATAAAGGGCTTTTGGATATCTGTTTTAAATCCTAAAAGCATTATATTTTTCGCCGCTTTTATCCCTCAATTTATCAGTAATGAATATTCATATATTCATCAAATAACAATACTAGGTGCAACATATTTGTTCATAGGTGTCCTAAATGATGTAGCTTATACAGTTTTGGCTCACAAAATTTCAAAATTTTTAAAAGAGAGAATAGTTATGTGGGTTATTCGAATTGGCGCATTGAATCTAATTATCACTGGTTTCATTTTAACATTTTTAAAATAAGGCTGTGTTAAAGCTAATTGTTGATTTTGATACTTTGTTGATTGGAACGGAAGGCGTGAGACTCCTGCGGGATTTGCGAGACAGGCGAGACCCTGCAGGAGCGTAGCGACGAAGCGGCTCGGCGCTCGCCTCGCGGAAAGCGTGTGGTAAGCCTCGGAAAACCGAACGAAAACCTCTGCATTGCTTGGAGTGAAAGCTTGGTTAGGGAAAATAAAATAAGAGTTTTTTGGAGTATCGGACAAAAAAATGAAAACCTCCAAAAAACCCTTATTTATCAATAGTTTTAGCGCCCTCGGAGGGAATCGAACCCCCATTTCAAGAACCGGAATCTTACGTGCTATCCGTTACACCACGAGGGCAAATTAAGATACTGTAAATAAACAAATCTACAAAAGTTTCGCTTTCATATTATATGCTAAGTTTTCTATTTATGCAAGGCAATTATTGTTTAAAAAAAGCCTTATTGGATATGATGGTATAGATAACATAATAGAAATTCATTAGAAATTCATTCGTTATTTAACCGGTGTCGAATGATTATTTACAACATCTAATAGTAATCGTTTGACCTTAATTGACCATCCGTGTATCATTAAGGTTACATACAGTATTGATCATATCATTACTGAAGAAACACATACTTAAAGACTCAAAAATGACTTTATCTTAAAAAGGAGGATTTGCAATGAATTTAATTCCTACAGTTATTGAGCAAACAAATAGAGGAGAACGTGCTTACGATATTTATTCTCGTCTATTAAAGGATCGTATTATTATGTTAGGAAGCGCAATTGATGATAATGTAGCAAATTCCATTGTATCTCAATTATTGTTTTTAGATGCAGAAAATCCAGAAAAAGATGTTTCCATCTACATCAATAGCCCTGGCGGAAGTATTACTGCGGGAATGGCAATCTATGATACAATGCAATTCATTAAACCAAAAGTGCAAACTATTTGCATCGGTATGGCTGCTTCAATGGGAGCTTTCTTACTTGCAGCAGGTGAAAAAGGAAAACGTTACTGCCTTCCAAACAGTGAAGTAATGATCCATCAGCCACTTGGTGGAGCTCAAGGTCAAGCAACAGAAATTGAAATTGCTGCAAAAAGAATTCTTTTCTTACGTGATAAGTTAAATGGCATCTTATCTGAGCGCACTGGTCAACCTATCGATGTTATTGCACGTGATACAGAACGTGATAACTTCATGACTGCTGATAGAGCAAAAGAATATGGTTTAGTAGATCATATCATTACACGTAATTCTTTAACGGATGACAAAAAATAAAACATTTTAAAACACCTCGCTTCTATGGCGAGGTGTTTCAGCGTGTAGACAAACCCACTTTTTGCAGAAACTTCAGGCTGATCGAAAACGTTTGTCTTTCGAGGCGTGAAGCCTTGGGAGGAGCGGCGACCAACAGGATGTTGGTCAGAACGACGTTGTCACAGGACGTGACGTACTTAGTCGTTCATCCTTTTGAGCATCCGAGTAAGGCGAACAACGAAGAAAGCGAGCGTTTGTCGATAACCTGAAACACCTCGTTTCTATAACGAGGTGTTTGTTTATATTATCAAATTCAGTTTACTTGCTCTCCTCGACGAAGGGCTTCTGCAATTTCATCTATCTTTCTTAAGCGATGGTTGATTCCAGACTTGCTGATATTTCCGGAAGATACCATTTCTCCTAATTCCTTTAATGTTACATCCTGATACGCTACTCTCAGTTCAGCAATTTCCCGTAATTTATCTGGAAGCACTTGTAATCCAACTGTCCTATCTATAAAACGGATATTTTCGACTTGTCTTAAAGCAGCTCCAATCGTCTTATTTAAGTTTGCTGTTTCACAATTTACAAGCCTATTGACGGAATTTCTCATATCACGTACTATCCGGATATCTTCAAAACGAAGCAAGGCCCCATGAGCGCCAATTATATTTAAAAACTCAGTAATCTTTTCTGCTTCTTTTAAATAGGTGATAAAGCCTTTTTTTCTCTCAAGAATTTTACTATTTAAACCGAATGAATTCATTAATTCACTAAGTGCCGTTATATGCTCTTTATACAAAGAGAATATTTCTAAATGATAAGAAGATGTTTCCGGGTTATTAACAGAGCCGCCTGCAAGAAATGCTCCTCGCAAATAGGATCGTTTACAACATTTTTTCTTGACAAGTTCTTTTGAAATTTCATGCGTAAACATAAATCCCTCAGTTAATATTTGAAGCTCTTCTAAAATTTCTTTTCCTTTTGTAGAAAGTCTTACAATATACACATTATTCTTTTTTAAGCGCATTTTCTTTCGAACGAGCAGTTCTACCGGTATGTCAAAATATTTTTTTATTAATGTATAAATTCTTCTAGCGATTGCTGCATTTTCTGTTTGAATGTTTACTACTAATTTTTGATTAGAAAATGATAAAGTGCCATTCATTTGAATAAGTGCAGATAGCTCTGCTTTTCCACAGCAATGTTTAACTTCAATTGTGGTTAATTCCTTTTTTGTCTCTGAAGCGAAAGACATTTCCTTCACCTCCAATCAGAAAAGCGCAGGCCGCCTTGCTCAGCCCCGAAGAAAAATGTTCTCTTGACTCAAAAAGTACTCTTTACTTTTAGAGTCAAGAGGTTATATTTCACAGGGGCTAGGCGCCGGAGCTAGACATCCATTTAACTTCAAAAACTTTATACTTTCTTACTTTGTAAGAAAAGCGCAGGCGCCTTGGTCCACTCCGATAAGCAAAAGATGAGCTGAGATAGAGTTGTATTTAACTACCATCTCAGCTTAGCTTTTGACCTCGGATAATATTACTTTGTGATTACACGACTTTTAGACCTATTATCCAACTGCCTCTTCCCTAGTATCCTAATGTAGTAAACATTATATACCCAAAAATATGGTTTGATATATTCGTTTAGCTTTAAGCCTGTTCATTGATTAAGGAGTACAGTATCTTCGCTACTTCTACAGTGTTATGGCGAATCACACCATCTTCCAAGCTTATGATATCTCCTGCAATGACTTTTAATTCCAGTTTTTCTAACCTATCTGTATCAAAGTTTACCGGTTTCGCTTTTTCCTCATTGTATCTTTCTTGTATATTGTCCGGAATATTTTCTCTATTTACAAGTATCGTATCAATAAACGGCTGTTTCATATGTTCATAGATAGCCTTTACATGATCACTTGCCGTATAGTCCAATGTTTCGCCTGCTTGTGTCATTATATTGCATATATACACTTTTTTAGCAGAAGCCTTAAGGATTTCTTCTCCTATTCTTGGTACGATCAAGTTCGGTAAAATACTTGTATATAAACTGCCTGGACCAATTACAATTAAATCTGCATGACGAATGGCCTGAAGCGCTTCTGGTAAAGGGGTAGAATTTTTCGGTTCTAAATAAACTTCTTTTATCTTCTTTTCACTTTGAGGAATGCTCGATTCTCCTGTTACGACTGAACCATCTTCCATTAAAGCTTTTAGAACTACACTATGATTTGTCGCGGGTAATACTTTTCCCCTTACATTTAACACTTTACTCATTTCTTGAATGGCATACGTAAAATTTCCGGTTATTGATGTCATTGCGGCAATAATTAAATTTCCTAATGAATGACCAGAAAGTTCCTTGCTATTAGAAAAACGGTGCTGAAACATCTCCTCAATTAACGGCTCTACATCAGACATTGCAGCTAATACATTTCGAATGTCTCCTGGAGCAGGAATATCAAGATCGTCTCTTAATCTGCCAGAGCTTCCTCCATCATCAGCGACTGTTACAATTGCTGTAATGTCAACAGGATATTTTTTTAAGCCTCTTAGTAAAACGGATAGACCGGTACCTCCACCGATGATTACTATTCTTGGCTGCTCGCTTTCACTCATGTTTACAGGTCCTTTCTCCTCTTCATATCACGATGAGTAAATTCTACATGATACTCTTTTTCGAAATGGCGTCCAATGTATTCCGATAAAGCAACAGAACGATGCTGCCCACCTGTGCATCCGATTGCGACAACAAGCTGGGATTTCCCTTCTCTTTTATATTGGGGAAGCATAAAAGTTAATAAATCGATTACTTTTTCAAGAAATTGATTTGTTTCTGTCCACTTTAATACATAACCAGATACATCGGCATCCAGGCCGGTTTTTGGTCTCATATGTTCAACGTAATGAGGATTTGGTAAAAAACGCACATCAAATACTAAGTCTGCATCAATAGGAATGCCATGCTTAAACCCGAAACTCATCACATTTACTGTGAAGATTGTTTTTTTATTTGTAGCGAACTCTGTTAAAATTTTTTCCCGCAATTCTCTTGGTGAGCTTTGTGATGTATTGTAAATAACCTGTGCCCGACCTTTTAATTCTTCTAATAGTTCCCTCTCCATTTTAATCCCTTCAAGAGGAAGTCCTGAAGGTGCAAGAGGGTGAGATCTTCTTGTTTCTTTATATCGTCTAACTAATGTACTGTCTTCTGCATCTAAAAATAATATTCGAGGAGTTGCCCAGGATTTTGCCAAGTTATCTAGTGCACTAAATAAATGTTCGAAGAATTCTCTTCCCCTTAAATCCATTACCAACGCTACTTTATTCATCTTATTCTCAGATTCCTTTATAAGTTCAAGAAACTTTGGTAAAAGAGTTGGAGGTAAATTATCTACACAGAAAAAACCTAAATCTTCAAAGCTTTGAACGGCAACCGTTTTTCCTGCACCCGACATTCCTGTAATAATGACAAATTGTGTCTCATTCACCGCACTCATGTTCATTCCCCCTATTAAGTTCAGCTTGGATCAAGACGGTAGCTAATTAATTCAAAATCTGGCGTGTACGTAAAGGTTCCGTAAATAAGTCCGTTACCATGAACCATATAATCTAATATATGATAATCACCCTCGGCCATTGGCAGATTTCGTATCTCATTTAGATCATGCCATACAATTTTTCCTTCTTCCGATTCATCTACATGTATTCCATCAGAGTCGGTTGAAAAAAAGGTGAACATCATCCATTCCGATATTATTTTATCGCCATCTTTTATAATAAAGGTAAAAATCCCTTTAATATTTGGATTTCGTAAATAGATGCCTGTTTCTTCTCTAAATTCACGAATACATGAGTCTCTTACTGATTCTCCTGGTTCCATTTTCCCTCCAGGAGCTACCCACCAACCTCTTCTTGGTTTTTGTAAAAGCAATACTTTATTCCCTTTAAGCAACAAACAATTCGTCACACGCTGCATGATAAATCACCTCAATTATTTTGTAGAATACTTATGTAAAAACGCAGTAATTTATTGTTATTATTATACTATTATTAAGAAACACCCACAATAAAATGCGCTTTGGAATTCAAAAAGCCTAAACAAAGCGCTGGTCGATTTAAGACGCAAAAAATGCAAATCGACTAACTACGCAAGGTTGATTAACTCGCATCTTCGAGCATGTTAAGACATCGGCACTAGAACATTCTTAAGTCAAAGCTTAATAAAAAAGCAGAGCATCTGCATAACGAAGTATACTCGCCCCTTGATTTACACGTCTTAAAAATATTCAAATTGAGCATAAAAAAAAGAGGGTGCCCTAATAAAGGTTCACAGTACCAGCTACAATGGCAGTCTGACCTTTCTTTAGAGCATCCTCGGAAAAGATATATATCTTAAAAGGGGGTCAATTTCTATTATAATTATACGCGAAATATATTTCACTATTGTTACAGTAAAATTAAAAGGTTTTAACACTTTTATTATTACGCTTTTTGTTTTAAAGACTCCATCAGCTCTTCTACATAATGTTGTGCACTTTGGGCTGCAATACTTCCATCCCCTGTTGCTGTTACAATTTGGCGAAGAGTTTTCTCACGAATATCTCCAGCAGCAAAAATTCCTGGAACTTTCGTTTCCATACTCTCATTGGTTTCAATATAGCCATTTTCATTCGTAATACCTAAAGCTTCAAAAGGTTTCGATAAAGGCACCATTCCGATATAAATAAACACTCCGTCTGCTTCTAATTCTTGTTCTGTATTGTCAACAGTAGAAACAAGTGTTACACTGCCAACTTTGCCGTCTTTTTCGTTAATTTCTTTCACTGTATGATTCCAGATAAAATCGACTTTGTCATTATCAAAAGCTCTCTGCTGTAAGATTTTTTGTGCACGAAGCTCTTCACGACGATGAACAATCGTAACTTGTGAGGCAAAACGTGTTAAATACACACCTTCTTCAACAGCAGAATCTCCGCCGCCAATGACAAATAATCGTTTATTTTTAAAGAAAGCGCCATCACATACTGCACAATAGGAAACACCACGGCCTCCAAGTTCTTTTTCACCTGGCACACCAACCTTTTTATACTCTGCACCTGTTGAAAGAATAACAGCTCTTGCTTTATACTCTTTTGAGCCAGCTTTTACTGTTTTGTATTCTGTTCCGTCCACTATTTCTTTAATGTCACCATATGCATATTCTGCGCCGAATTTCTTCGCGTGATTAAACATTTTATTCGACAAATCTGGTCCTAAAATACTTTCAAATCCAGGGAAATTTTCGACATCTTCCGTATTGGCCATTTGACCTCCTGGGATACCCCTTTCGATCATTAAGGTAGATAAATTAGCACGAGATGTATAAACAGCGGCTGTCATTCCCGCAGGTCCAGCACCTATAATTATAACGTCATAAATTTTTTCTTCTGTCACAACAATCAACTCCTTTTTCAAAATAACAACTAACCTCTATTGTTTTACTATTAAAAACTGCTTATACCTATACGTTTTCATGTAAATGTTAAGCTGTTTTATTTTGCATTTATAGTATGACCATCTACTTCTATCCTATATAACAAGGTGATAATAGTCCAAAAATCTGCTCATTAAAAAACAGCAGAAGGTTTTTATTTTAAGCTGTTTTCATATAGATTGTTGCTTTTAAACTCGCAGCCTGAATACACTTCGCTTTCCGTGGGCGAGCGTCGAGCCTCCTCGTCGCATACGCTCCTGTGGGGTCTCGTCTTTCTCGCATTCCCACAGGAGTTTACGTGTATTCAGTCTGCTGAGTTTTACGTAAAAAACAACAAACTTTGAGAAAACAGCATTATTTAAGCGTATTAACTTAAATGTTGTTTAATTAGTTTGATGTATCTTTGCAAAGTTGATGGTGATAAGCCGTATGAATCAGCTGTTTCTTGTTGTGATATTTTTTCATCTCTGTATTTATGCCATATATAATCCATCGCTGCTGCCCAAGCGCTGCTATTTTTCATTGTTACCCCCGCTTTATGAAGTTCAATAAAGACAGAAAACCACATTAAATATAAGCCCGCTTCAACGGTTCCTATTGGCTGGTGTTTTTTATACATCATTTCAGCCGTGCTATGCGCACTTAATAATAGTGGATCTTCTATTTTATATCCTGTTTTAACAAAGGAAAGATACTGTACCTCTAATGGGGAAAGAACCTGATTTTCCTGTATGTTTTTTGCTGAAAGGATTTTTTCTTTATAGGAAGAAATACTTGTTAAAAACAAAGCAAATAATCTTTCTTCTAAATGATTGCTTTCCAATCTTTTTATAATAGACGTAAGATTATCTTCAAAACCATTTACTTTATCTTCACGTTTATTCCAAGGTTCATATCCTTTTTTCTCTGGATTTTCTGCCACTACTTTTTCCCATAATATTGCGGCAAGATTTTCCCTGCCTGTATAGTAGGCTGCATACGAAAACCAATAATAAAAAGAAGCGTCTCCAGCAAATCCTTGTTTATGAAGTTTTTTTAACCAAAAGAAAGCTGAACCATATTCCCCTACTAAAGCAAATGTAGTTCCAAGCTTAAATTGATGATCAGTTGATATCGGTTTAATTTTTTGCAGTATGTCGGTTAATTGTTTAACATTTGACTGCTCATTTTCATAGTATGCAAATACCAATTTATTGCATAGTGCATGTAAATTCCCTACATTTTTTTCGAAAACTTCATCAAGAATGTTGTTTGCTTTTTCTACTTCCCCTAAGTAAAAATAAGCTAATGCGAGGTTATTATACGCAGACCAATATTCAGGATAATCTTGAATAACTTTCGTTAACATCTCAACCGCTTTTGGGAAATGTCCAGATTCAAGCAATTGTCTCGCTTCTTCTTGCCTGTTAATCAAGTCATCTTCCTCATATGGTTCTTCTTCATGAAGTTCATCTGTTTCTAATGTCAACACTTCTAATAAATCCTCTGTTTCTTCAACAAATTCTCCATTTTTATCTAATTTTAAATATAGGTTTGCGTGATAATAAGCATCCTTAAAAAATCCTAAATGGGCATAATTATTTGCAAGGAAATAATAACATTCCACCATTTCTTCATCTAGTTCTTCCAGGACAAGATGAAGAAGCTTATTTGATTTTTGATATTCTCCAATATCTGCATATAGAATAGCTAGCTGGCAAACAATCATTGGTTCCCCCGGCTCTAATTGCATCGCTCTTTGCAAATATTTTAATGATTTATAATAATCTTTACGATGATATGCTTTAATACCTTTTGAAAAATAATATTCGCCAGTAGGATTAAATGTAATAAGTTGACCCATCGGTTTTACTATTTTTGAGTTTTTATTCATAAAATCCTCCATCTATATATTGCAGTTCCCCTTACTTAAGAAACTTACTGTAAATAGTTCAACTAATGTAGTATAACATATGTTAAAGCTTTCAGAGAAGACTCATTGATGGAAGTTTCAACTCTATTTAATCCTTTATTATAATGGTTCCGGGATTTTTCGTATAGATTGTTGCTTTTAAACGCGCAGCTTGCATACACTTCGTCCGTTTAGCGAGCGTCGAGCCTCCTCGTTTTTCTCGCATTCCCAAAGGAGTCTACGTGTATGCAGGCTGCTAAAACGCTTTTCCAAATATATTATGTAAAAAACAACAAACTTTGAGAAAACAGCCTAAACAAAAAAGGACCTCCTATAAGTCGGATGATGAATGACTTATAGGACAGCCCCCTAAAATGCTTATTTTTCTTTATGACGAGTTTCTAATACGTTTAAAATTTCTGCAAACGGCAAGTTTTGCTCTCTTAATAAAACGAATAGATGATACAATAAATCAGCCGCTTCCCATTTTAACTCTTCTGTATCTCGGTTTTTAGCGGCAATAATAACCTCAGCGGCTTCTTCTCCCACTTTTTTGAGAATTTTATCGACGCCTTTTTCAAATAAATACGTTGTATAGGCACCTTCTGGGCGATTTTGTTCTCTTTCTTTTATCACCTGTTCAAGATTATGTAAGATTTGATAATTGGAAACTTCGAAGTCCGATGTAAGTTTATTTTGATAGATACTTTCTGTAAAACAACTTGTTGTACCGTTATGACAAGCTGGTCCTGCTGGACTTACAAACACAACTAATGCATCTTTATCACAGTCAAATTTCATTTCGACAATTTTCTGTGTATTTCCACTAGTTACCCCTTTATGCCAAAGTTCCTGTCTTGATCTACTATAAAACCATGTTTCACCTGAATCTAAAGATTTTAACAACGATTCTTTATTCATATAAGCTAATGTTAATACTTCTTTTGTGTTAACATCTTGCACGATAGCCGGGATCAACCCTTTTTCGTCAAATGCCAAGTCTTCGATATTCATCTAACAAGCACTCCTCTTTCTTTCAGAAATTCCTTCACTTCATGCACCGAAGTTTCTTTATAGTGGAAAATGGACGCAGCAAGCGCAGCATCTGCTTTTCCTTCTTGAAAAACCGTTTGAAAATGCTCGGCATTTCCTGCTCCCCCAGAAGCAATAACAGGTACAGTAACTGCTTCACTAACCGCTTTTGTTAAAGCTAAGTCAAACCCTTTTTTCTCTCCATCTGAATCCATGCTTGTTAAGAGAATTTCTCCTGCTCCAAGCTCTACTACTTCTTTCGCCCACGAGATAACATCCTTATCAACCGCGTTTCTGCCTCCATGCGTATAAACACGCCATGTGCCTAACTCTTGATCAAATTTTGCGTCAATTGCTACGACTATACATTGCGATCCGAAGAAGTTTGCTCCTTCCGTAATGAGTCCAGGGTTGGTAACAGCTGCTGTGTTTAAAGACACTTTATCTGCACCTGCACGCAAAATTCTTTTCATATCCTCTAAAGAATTGATTCCACCACCAACTGTAAAAGGAATCGCAAGCTCTGAGGCAACCTCTTTTACTACTTCTACCATTGTTTTTCTGCCTTCATGTGATGCTGATATATCAAGGAACACTAATTCATCTGCACCTTGTTCATCATAAAATCTGGCTAGTTCCACCGGATCACCAGCATCTCTTAACTGAACAAATTGAACTCCTTTAACAACTCGTCCATCTTTGACATCTAAACATGGAATAATCCTGCTTGTTAACATGAAACATTCACCCCTAATGCTTCCTGTACAGAAAAACGACCCTCATACAACGCCTTTCCAACAATAGCGCCACGAACACCCACATCGCTTGCTTCTTTTAATATTTTCAAATCGTTCAGATTGCTTACTCCACCTGAAGCAATCACTTCTTTTCCAGTCTCTATTGCCATTTCTTTAACTGCCTCTACATTTGGACCACTAAGCATGCCATCTGTTGCTATATCAGTAAAAATAAACGTTTCAGCACCAGCGTCAGCAAATCTTTTTCCAAGATCGACAGCACGGCTTTCTGATGTCGTGATCCAACCATGTGTTGCTACATAGCCGTTTTTTGCATCAATGCCCACTGCTATTTTATTTCCATATTTACGGATCATTTCGATTGCAAAGTCAGGATTAGATACAGCAATACTTCCAATGATGACACGAGTAATCCCATTATCTAAATAATGGACGATATCGTTTTCTGTACGAATGCCTCCACCGATTTGTACATTAACGCCTAATTTCTGGGCAGCATCAATAACAAAAGCATCATTTACTCTTTTCCCATCTTTTGCACCATCAAGGTCAACCATATGTATCCAATTAGCCCCTTGATCTGCAAAGCTTTTTGCCATTGCAAAAGGAGAATCTCCATAAACGGTTTCCTGATCATAATCTCCTTGCAGCAGGCGAACACATTTACCGCCGCGCATATCAATTGCAGGATATATTGTAAAACTCATTTTTTTCATCCTTTCTTCATAAGCTTTGTGAAGTTATTTAATAATTGCATTCCTAACTTACTACTTTTTTCAGGATGAAATTGCATCCCATAAACATTTTCTTTGCCGACAACTGCAGGTACTTCTTTATCATACGTACTTTTTGCAATGATTACTTCTTCCTTTGTTGCTGCATAATACGAATGAACAAAATAAGCATAATCATCTTGAATATTTTCTGTTAAGGCACATGTTTCGTTAAAGGCTAATAAATTCCAGCCCATATGCGGTACTTTATACGAATTTCCTTCTTCTGTCACTCCTGGAAAACGAATCACTTTCCCTGGCAATAGTTTCAATCCTTCTGTTTGTCCATGTTCTTCACTTTCTTCAAAAAGAAGCTGCATGCCAAGACAAATGCCAAGCAATGGACGTCCGCTTGCAACATACTCGTGAATCATTTCTGTTAATCCAGATTCATTTAGACGAGTCATCGCATCTTTAAATGCCCCAACTCCTGGTAGAATTAACGCGTCTGCTTGCATAAGCTTTTCCTTATCTTCAGAAATAAAATATGGAACATCTAATCTCTCAAGGGCTTTACTTACACTAAATAAATTCCCCATTCCGTAATCAATAATGCCTAGCATCTTACAGCATTCCTTTCGTAGAAGGTACCCCTTTTATTCTTGGATCAATAGTTGTTGCTTCATCAAGAGCTCGAGCTAATGCTTTAAAAATCGCTTCTATCATGTGATGCGTATTTTGTCCGTAATGAAGGATTACATGTAAATTCATTCTTGCTTCCAACGCTAGCTTCCATAAAAATTCATGGACTAATTCTGTATCAAATGTACCTACCTTTTGGCTTGGAAATTCTGCACGGAACTCCAAATGCGGACGGTTGCTTAAATCAACGACTACTTGTGCTAATGTTTCATCCATTGGCACAAAACTGTTTCCGTATCTTTTTATGCCTTTTTTATCACCAACGGCGTCTTTAAGAGCCTGTCCAAGGCAAATACCAATATCTTCTGTTGTATGATGGTCATCTACTTCGATATCCCCAGTTGCTTGAACTGTTAAATTGAACTGACCGTGCTTTGTAAACAGATCAAGCATATGATTCATAAAAGGTACACCAGTATCAATTTCTGCTACACCTTCTCCATCTACATTAAAAGATAATTGAATATTTGTTTCACCAGTTTTTCTGCTAATTGCAGCCGTTCTTCCCATGATAATCCCTCCAAAAACTTCAAACTAATCTAATCAGGCTGTCGACAAATTTCTTCAATCAACCTGAAGTTTCTGCTAAAACCACTTTGTCTACATTTTGAATCTAATTCTTGTTTCTTGACTCTATTGCTCTTGCATGTGCTTCTAAGCCTTCAAGACGTGCAAATGCCGCTATTTTCCCCGCATTTTCGTCATATGCTTGTTTACTGTAATAAATAACACTGGATTTTTTCTGATAATCGTCTACATTCAACGGGCTCGAAAACCTTGCAGTACCATTTGTCGGCAATACGTGATTAGTTCCGGCAAAATAATCTCCAACAGGTTCTGAGCTGTATCTCCCTACAAAAATGGCACCTGCGTGGCGAATAGTTCCTAATAGTTCAAATGGATTTTCCGTTATTATTTCCAAATGCTCAGGAGCAAGTGTATTAATCGTATCAACAGCATCGTCCATTGTTTCTGTTATAATAATTAATCCAAAATCTTCAATAGATTGTTGCGCAATCTCTTTTCGCGGCAATGTACTTAACTGCTCCTCTACTTCTAACGCAACCTGTTCTGCAAGCTTTGCAGATGTTGTAACAAGGACCGAACTTGCTCTTGTATCATGTTCTGCCTGTGATAACAGATCTGCTGCCACTTCATTTGCATGTGCAGTATCATCTGCAAGTATTGCAATCTCACTTGGACCTGCGATCATATCAATATCCACATCTCCGAATACTTCCCTTTTGGCAAGGGCAACAAAGATATTTCCAGGGCCGACAATTTTATCTACCTCTTTAATAGATTCCGTTCCATATGCCAAAGCTGCAACCGCTTGAGCGCCGCCAACTTTATAAATTTCCTTTACACCTGCAACTGATGCTGCTACTAATACCGCACTTGGAAGCTTTCCATCTTCATTTGGCGGAGAAACCATCACGATTCGTTTTACACCAGCAACATGAGCTGGAATAACATTCATCAGCACAGAAGAAGGATACGCTGCCGTTCCTCCTGGTACATAAACGCCGACCGAATCTAAAGGCGTAACCTGCTGCCCTAAAATGGAACCATTCTCTTTTGTTACCATCCAAGAAGGCTTCAACTGATTTGTATGATAACTGCGAATATTTTCTGCTGCTTCTTTTATAATCGAAACCATTTCATCATCTACATCGTTAAACGCAGCTTCCATTTCTTCTGCGGATACAAGAAACTGTGTAATATTCGCTCGGTCAAACTTTTCTGTATATTCTTTTAATGCTGCATCTCCATTGGTTCTTACATTTTCAATAATTTGTTTAACAATTGTTCTTTGTTCTTCTGTTCCTGAATCTACAGAACGTTTTATGAAGATTCCCTCTCCACCATTTACTATTTTCATATGGCGACTCCCCTTAAACTTTTCCGTTACTATCTAGTTAATGAGTTTCCTTTTACCACATTATTTAATCGTTCTACTAAATCGCTGATTCGATTGTCTTTCATTCGATAACTTGCTGGATTAACAATTAATCGCGACGTTATATCCACGATTCTTTCATATTCTACCAAGCCGTTTTCGAGTAATGTTTTACCTGTTGAAACAATATCGACAATTCGATCGGACAGACCAATGATTGGTGCAAGTTCTATTGATCCGTTTAGCTTGATAATTTCCACTTGTGAACCTTGTTCGCGGAAATAAGCTGCAGCGACATTCGGATACTTTGTTGCAACTCTTGGTGCAAAATCATTTAATTCTGTGTTTGGCAATCCGGCAACGGCTAAGTAGCAAGCACTAATATTTAAATCGAGCAGCTCGTATACATCTCTTTCTTCTTCAAGCATAACATCTTTTCCGGCGATGCCTAAATCGGCTACACCATGTTCTACATATGTTGGTACATCCATTGGTTTTGCTAAAATAAACCGGAAATTCTCTTCTTCTACATCAATAATTAATTTACGAGAATCATCAAATTCAGGAGGCAGCTTATACCCTGCTTCACGCAAGAGGTTAGCAGCCTCTTCAAAAATACGTCCTTTAGGCATGGCAATTGTTAATATATCTCTCATTTCACAACCTCCATTCCTGCTTTCCCAACTAATAACGTAATTTCATCATATTGTTTCGTACATGCATCCACATTTTTTACCCCATTTATATCTTGCGTAATGACTTTAATTCCTGCTGCTCTCTTTTCTTTTGCTAGTTCAAACGCTTCTTTTCTGCGGTCGCCGCTAAATAAAATGCAATGAATATTGTTTGTTCTTTCAAACTTTCCAAGTGCTTCTAATAAATGGTCGATGCGGATGGCAAAACCAGTTGCACCTGTTGATTTTCCAAACTTCCCGAGAAGCAGATCGTATCTTCCGCCGCTTCCAATTGGAAAACCTACTCCCTCTGCATATACCTCATATAAAATTCCTGTGTAATAGCTCATATGACTTACTAGCGTTAAATCAAATTTCACAAACCCTTTTTCTTCATAATCCAATAAAATATCCCATAGCTGTTTTAATTCATCGATTGCTTTTTTGCCGATTCCATCTTCAATCAGCTCATAAGCAAGTTCAATTACTTCTTCGCCGCCTCTTAGTTTTAAGAATTGATACAATCTTTGTTTATCAATACTCGATAAAGACAGATTATCAACATGCTGGCGGTAGCCTACATAATTTTTTTCGTACAAATATTTTGTTAAGGCATCTGCTCTTTCTTTTGTTCCTAAAATTTGCAAAAAGAAGTCTTGCACAAAGCCGATATGTCCGATGGATAGTTGAAAGTTTTTCACTCCTGCTTCTTGTAAAGAGGAGATCATTAACGCAATCCCTTCACCATCCGCACTAATTGTTTTATCACCAATATATTCAACGCCTATTTGCTCAAACTCTGCTGGGCGTCCACCTTCACGCTGCTGTGCGCGAAATACGGACGCATTATAGGCAAGACGTAAAGGAAGTTCTTCACTTAATAGCTTAGATGCCGCAACACGGGCAATTGGCGCTGTCATATCCGGGCGAAGAACTAATGTGTGGCCTTGTTGATCTAACAACTTAAATAGCTGCTGATCTAAAATGGCTGAAGAAGATCCAACCGTTTCATAATATTCTAATGTAGGCGTTTCAATAAATTGATATCCCCATTTTTTAATATCTTCTTCCATTTTTCTTTTCACATTATTTTTTATTTCATATGTTTTTGGTAATGTATCTCTCATGCCTAAAGGCTTTTCAAACATAAATAAACTGCTCATATTCACACCTCATAAAGAATTTTCCGAATACTTTAGTTCGCTAATATGCTAACAAATTAAAGAGTTATCTGTAGTTTACTCTTCCTTCTTCTTTTGGTCAAGTAAAAAAAGACCATTTTTTACTGCTTTTCATTCTGGATTCTTTATTTTTTATCATGTGCAATTTTTTAATAAAGGCTACCCTGAAAAGTGTGGTGTTCTTGTGAGTAGTCCGCAGCCGGCATACACTTCGCTTTCCATGGGGCGGGCGTCGAGCCTCCTCGTCGCTAGCGCTCCTGCGGTCTCGCTTTCCCGCAGGAGTCTTCGTGTATTCACGCTGCTCTGCGCTATAAATGTGGAGACTGCTTCTTTCCATGCGCCATGGTGCAAATTTTGTTGCATGGATCTCTCTGTTAAACTTGCCTGTTGATTTGTAGCGGGCGGTTCGGGAGCTCCCTCTAACTTGCATTCCCTGCAGGAGTCTCATGCCTGGAACGAAAATCAACAATGAGCTTTAACATAGCCTAACAAAAAAGGCAACTCTATAAAAAGTCACCTTATTGTTTTATTCTTCTACGATATAAGCTGGAGCATGTTTTTTCCGTTCTTTCATCTCTTCTGCTGAATAGATGATTGTCATCGGGTTGCCGCCAACAAAACTTCCTGAGGGCACATCTTTATGAACAAGAGTCCCTGCTGAAACAATCGCTCCATCTCCAATTTTTACGCCTGGCAAAATGGTCGAATTTGCACCAATCATTACTTCATCGCCAATTTCTATCTCACCTAATCTATATTCCTCAATTAAATATTCATGGGCAAGAATAGTCGTATTATAGCCAATAACTGTGTTTCTACCGACTTTAATCTTTTCTGGAAACATGATATCGAGCATTACCATTAAAGCAAAGGATGTTTGTTCCCCAATTTTCATTCGCAAAAAAGTACGATACAGCCAATTCTTGCAACGTAAAAATGGCATATATCTTGCTAGTTGAATAATGATAAAATTTTTTATTACCTTTAAAAAAGGTACGGTTTTATACACATGCCATAAGGAATTGGCCCCACTTACAGGGTAACGGGTTGTTCTTCTCATTCAGCCTTCACTTCAGGAATAGATAGTAGATCTTGCATTTCATCAAAAATATAATCTGGATTATATCCTTGTAAAAATTCTCTTCCTTTTAATGACCAAGCTACTCCCGCTGTTAACGTTCCCGCATTTTGACCGGCTTGGATATCATGATAATTATCTCCAATCATGATTGCTTCTTCTGGTTTTGCCTGCAATTTATCTAACGCTAAATGAATAGGTTCTGGATCTGGTTTTGCCTTTTTCACATGATCAATAGCGACAATAACCTCAAAAAACTCATGTAGTTTTGTCAGTTTTAGCCCCATATCGACTACATCTGATAACTTGGTTGTAACAATTCCTAATTTAAAACCTTGTTCTTTTAAAGCTTTAACGGTTTCATACACCCCGTCAAAAATAGTGACAACCTTATCATGATTAGCAAGGTTATAAGTTCGGTAGACCTTTATCATTTCTTCTGCTCGATCTTTATCAAGGGAGCTAAACACTTCCTTTAATGACGGGCCCATAAAAGGCAAAACATCTTCTCTTGTATATTTTCCAGGGTAATATTGTTCTAATGTATGAAGATAGGATGAAATAATTAATTCATTTGTATTAATTAACGTTCCATCCAAATCAAACAAAGCTGTATTTATCTTTGCAGCCATTTCACTCTTCCTTTCTTAATGGCTCTGTTAAACTTGCCTGTTGATTTCCGCTTCAGGCGCTCGATTTCCGCGGGCGGTCCGGGAGCCTCCTCGGCGCTGTGCGCCTGTGGGGTCTCCCTCTGACTCGCTTTTCCCGCAGGAGTCTCACACCTTCCACTCCAATCAACATAGTGCTAAAATCAACAAGGAGCTTTAACATAGCCTTCTTAATAAAACCTCCAAAGAAACTCGTGCCTCGTCTCCCGCTATCTTACAAATTGGCGTAGCTCCGTCCCCTTTTCCATCTAAAAATCATTAATAATTTGTATCCAAATAGCGATGATTCGCCAAGCCGCTTTTTCTTCTGAACACGATTGTTACAATGGCAAAAACGATTAAACACAGCGAAATTAATTGCGCCATTCTAAAATCTCCAACCATTAAGCTGTCTGTTCTCAACCCTTCAATAAAGAAGCGACCAATCGAATACCAAATAACATACGACAAAAAGATTTCTCCTGAGCGCAAATTAACTTTTCGTAAAACAAGCAACAAGACAAATCCAATAATATTCCATAATGATTCATATAAAAACGTTGGGTGATAATAAACGCCATTAATATTCATTTGATTGATAATAAATTCTGGCAAGTACAAATTCTCTAAAAACGTACGACTTACTTCTCCGCCATGGGCTTCTTGGTTAATAAAGTTGCCCCAGCGGCCAATTGCTTGACCTAAGATGATGCTTGGCGCAGCGATATCTGCCATTTTCCAGAACGAAATATTTTTTCTCTTCGTAAATATGTATGTTGTGATAACAGCACCAATTAAGGCACCATGAATCGCAATGCCACCAAGCCATATTTTCGGAATATCACTCATATGCTGGCTATAATAATCCCACTCGAATATTACATAATAGACTCTAGCTGAAATAATAGCAATTGGAATGGCCCATAGCATTAAATCCGGAAAATCATCTTTATGCAACCCTCTTCTATTGCCTTCCCTGATCGCTAATAAAAGTGCAAGAATTAATCCTGTTCCGATTATCACTCCATACCAGCGAACATCAATTCCACCAAGTGAAAAAGCAATAGGATCTATTGGCTGTATTTCTTTCACGTTCTTTCCTCCTTAAACATATACGTCCTTCTACCATTTCTAGGTTTATAGGCAAAATCTACTCTTTATCTGAAATAACATTAGCCAGTTTATTTGTAAATTGCTCGGCTGCATTTACGCCCATTCTTTTTAATCGGAAATTCATGGCAGCAACCTCAATAATAACCGCTAAATTTCGCCCAGGACGTACTGGTATTGTTATTTTTGTTACTTCTGTATCGATTATTTTCATTTTCTCTTCTTCTAGACCTAATCGATCATATTGTTTATTTTGTTCCCAAAGCTCCAATGACATAACAATGGAAATCTTTTTATAACTGCGCACTGCTCCTGCACCAAATAATGTCATCACATTTATGATGCCTAATCCGCGGATTTCTAATAAGTGTTCGATTAATTCTGGCGAGTTGCCGACAATGGTATTTTCATCTTCTTGACGAATTTCAACACAGTCATCTGCTACTAATCGGTGCCCACGCTTTACTAATTCCAGTGCCGTTTCACTTTTCCCTACGCCACTTTTTCCCGTAATCAAAACACCCACGCCATAAATATCTACTAATACACCATGCACAGCAGTTGTCGGTGCTAATTTTCTTTCTAAAAAGTTCGTTAATCTACTGGAAAATAACGATGTTTTTTGTTTAGAACGCATAACAGGAACAGAATATTGCTCCGATGCCTCGATTAATTCAGCTGGTACCTTTTTATTTCTTGTAATAATGATTCCTGGTGTAATATCACTGCAAAGTCGACCTAATCTCGACTTTTTTTCATCATCGCTTAATTTACTTGCAAAAGAAAGCTCCGTTTTCCCTAATAATTGAATACGCTCTGCTGGATAATAGTCAAAATAACCCGCCATTTCTAAGCCAGGTCTAGATATATCACTGACCGTAATTGGTCTATTAATCCCTTCTTCTCCACTTACTAATTCTAAATCAAATTCCTTAATAACGTCTTTTATTAATACTTTCGCCAATGGAGTTCCTCCTTAAAAAGGTTCAATGCTGTTTAGACTCCCTATACATTCTAGTTCATTTAAACATTCACTTTATTTTAGCATTATTCACCAAATTTATGCTAGATTCCTTATCTAAAATCAGAATAAACGTAGTAAATCCATGCTATTCACTGCTTAAAGTAATGGCTCTGTTAAACTTGCCTGTTGATTTCCGTTCCAGGCGTTCGCTTTCCACGGGCAGTTCGGGAGCCTCCTCGTCGCTGTGCGAGTCAAAGTAAAAAAGAAATGGATGTTTTAAAAAGGCTGTTTTCGTATAGATTGTTGCTTTTAAACCCTCAGCCTGAATACACTTCGTCCGTTTAGCGAGCGTCGAGCCTCCTCGTCGCATACGCTGAGGCTACTGAAAAACTTTCGTTTTTTTGCTTATGTTTGAATGTAGACATATAAAAGGCAACTTGTCCCCAAAATTAAGACATCAAGTTGCCTTTTTCCTTGTCTATTTTTCCTCTTTTTCTTGAAGAAGTTTTAGAATCCTCTTGAGATTGACGGCG
>NZ_JBQRKO010000029.1:0-47863 GCF_052318935.1 Niallia sp. 01092
GAAAAGTTTAAAGTGATGATACTTTAAACTTTTTTTGTGTCTAAAAATTTCTCCGTAGCCTTCCTGCATGCTTATTCTTCAAATTAGGCAGATAAATACTTCTATCCATATCTTCATTCTATTTACATATATGTGGAAAGATATTCCCCCTAAATTTTTGAAAACATCTAAACCTTATAACATCAGTATAACGAAACATGGTTGGATTTATTTCTTCTGACATTAGAAGGTCGCCTATATAAAGTGATTTAAACGAGTATCTTCATTATATAGTAATAATATAGGTAGCTCTGGAAAACTTTAAATTCTATGGATCAATGTTCAGAGAGGTACAATTGTCGATATAAAGACATGGCGTCCTAATCGCCCATACCCTAGCTCTTGTGTAAAATAACCCTTTGCCTCTAAAATTAATCGCACTTTCTTGAGTCAATTGAATATTTTTCTTCAAGGCCGAACAAGGTGCTTATGTTTTGTTCAACGCTGTTTTCTCAAAGTTTGTTGTTTTTTACATAAAAAAACATTTAGAAAAGTGTTTCTTAGCAGTCTGCATACACGTAGACTCCTGTGGGAATGCGAGAAAGACGAGACCCCACAGGAGCGTATGCGACGAGGAGGCTCGACGCTCGCCCACGGAAAGCGAAGTGTATGCAGACTGCGTGCTTAAAGCAACAATCTATACGTAAACAGCCTTGTTCAAAGATAAAAAACTATAAATTTTTGAAAGTAGGCGAGTGTCTAGCTCAAGTACCTTTATGATAAGTTAACATCGAATCGCCGTGCCTACATTTTTCTTTATCTCTATTTAATTGGCTAAACAGAGAAGCGAAAAAAAATAAGAGGAGCAGACTATCAGTAAACGCCCCAGAAGAAACAACTATTCAACGTCTATATAATCTATTTTCAGTAAAACTCAACTAACCATCAGATGGAAAGTGCATCACCTAATCATTAGTTGACCTTATTTCATACTAAGCGTTTCATTCCATACTTCGTAATGGGTATTTTGCAAAATAACAAAAAAATGTTAAGAAATCTTACATAATATAAAGCTTAATATATAACCTTTTTTGTGGAATGAAAATATTTCCTGCCAAAGGAATATAGAACAAGAGTTGAGCAAGGATAGTTTCAGAAGAAAAAAAGCGATTATTTTGTGAAAAAGAATGAAAAAATAAACCTAAAACATTATTTTTCTTTGTTTAGTTCTGATAAAACAGGTAAATATAAAAGTAAGGTAGCTATTATAAACAATGTGATATAAAATGAGTTTAAATTAAGTAGTTTTGAAATTATTTCTATCTAAATAAGATCTAAAAAAGTTTGGGTGATGGAGAAGTAAACAGTAGAAAAAGTACTTTCTGTTAGGCTTTTTTTATCAATTGCAGAAGGTTGCCTGAGATCTATTGAACGTGTGGTGATTGTAGTTTTTTGTTCCTCGAATTATGTTTAAAAGGTCATATTTTGTGGTTTCGTTGGAGATTAAGTTATCAAGTATGTAGTTAGCTTTTTATCGGGAGTTTTCGGATCTTACTGCCTGTTATGTGAATTAAACATTTATTTAGGAAGTGAACTTTATGTTAGCGAACAGTATAACAATGGTACTAATAATTTTGCTTATTAATATTGTATATGTTTCTTTTTTTACCATTAGAATGATATTAACATTAAAAGGACAAAGGTATTTCGCAGCTGCTTTAAGTGCGATAGAAGTAGTTATTTATGTAATAGGATTAGGTTTAGTATTGGATAACTTAGATGAAATACAAAACCTGATAGCATATGCAGTTGGTTATGCTATTGGTGTAATTGTCGGTATGAAGATAGAAGAAAAACTCGCGTTAGGATATATAACAGCTAATGTCATAACAAAAGAATATGACAAGAATTTACCAAAAATTTTAAGGGAGCAAGGATATGGTGTTACTAATTGGCAGGCAAACGGCTTAGAAGGTGACAGAATGGCTTTGCAAATTTTAACACCAAGAAAATATGAGCTTCGCTTATATCAAACAATTAAAGAAATTGATCCGAAAGCATTTATTATTGTTTATGAACCAAAAACAATACATGGTGGGTTTTGGGTAAAGAGTGTAAGGAAAGGAAAATTATTTCATGGGGCAAAAAATGAAATTCGAAGTGCAGGAAAATGAAACAATTGTGGAATGCATAGATCGGATGAAAAAAGAAGGCTATACTCCGGTTAAAAGAATTGAAAAACCTATTTTTAAAGAGCAAATCACAAATGGACAAACATCGTATGAACCTATATCAAGGAAAATCATTTTTGAAGCAATTAAAAACTAGAGGTAAATCCCGAACATTAGTAGTTGATAATGTATAATTGTTCGATTTTTTCTAGTTGACAATGTATAAAAATGCTTGTTAATATGATATAGTGTTAAGGCAAAGAAAATAAAAAATCAAATTTAATAGCCCTCATATAATAATGGGAATATGGCCCATAAGTTTCTACCCGGCAACCGTAAATCGCTGGACTATGAGGGAAAGTTTATGATGCCAGTAGAAGAGTAGTTTGTCTATTTCTTCTATCGAATGAGCCCTGGACGGATACTTTCTCTCTAAATAGTAGAAGAATCCGAATAGGGCTTTTTATATGGAAATAACGATTAAGAATCAGGAGGGGAAACATGACCGCTCAAATTGGCGTTATCATGGGCAGTAAATCAGATTGGGAAACAATGAAACATGCGTGTGACATACTAGATCAGCTTGAAGTAAGCTATGAAAAAAAAGTAGTTTCAGCACACCGCACTCCTGATTTAATGTTTGAATATGCAGAAGAAGCAAGAAGCAGAGGAATTAAAGTTATTATTGCTGGAGCAGGTGGAGCAGCTCACTTGCCAGGTATGGTTGCTGCTAAAACGACCTTACCAGTTATCGGTGTACCAGTGCAGTCAAAGGCTCTAAATGGCATGGATTCATTATTATCGATTGTACAAATGCCAGGAGGAGTACCAGTTGCAACGGTAGCAATCGGCAAAGCTGGTTCAACAAATGCAGGTATTCTTGCAGCTCAAATTCTTGGTGCTACAGATTCTGAATTAGCAGATAGAATTGCGCTTATGAGAGAAAAAACAAAAAAAGAGGTTATGGAAAGTAGTGATGAACTTGTCTAATACAATGATTCTGCCAGGTCAAACGATCGGGATTATTGGCGGGGGACAATTAGGAAGAATGATGGCACTTGCAGCTAAAGTGCAAGGCTTTCGCATTGCTGTATTAGATCCAGTGGAAGACTCACCTTGTGGTCAAGTGGCAGATATTAAAATAGTTGATGCATATAACAGCATTTCTGGAATTCAGAAACTGGCAAATATCAGTGACGTCATCACGTACGAATTCGAAAATATCGATGCGGAAGCATTAGAATGGCTTAAAAATAATGCAAATGTGCCACAAGGGTCCACACTATTGGAAATAACCCAAGATAGAATTAAAGAAAAGCAGGCAATAGAACAAGCTGGTGTAAAGGTTGCACCGTTTAAAATAATAGAAAAAAGCACAGATATTAAAACCGGTTTAGAGGAATTAGGATATCCAGCTGTTTTAAAAACGGCTCGTGGAGGTTATGATGGAAAAGGTCAATTTGTCATAACAGACAGCAGTCAAATAGCAGAAGCAGAAGTCCTTTTAAATAATGGACCTTGTGTATTAGAAAAATGGATTCCTTTTGAAAAAGAAATTTCTGTTATTGTAACAAGAAGTGGAAAAGGAGAAAGCACTGTTTTTCCAGTAAGTGAAAATATTCATATTAATAATATTTTACATGAATCAATTGTTCCAGCAAGAATTAGCGATTATGCAAAAGAACAGGCAATTGAAAAAGCCACTATGCTGGCTGAACATTTGAATTTAGTTGGTACATTGGCTGTAGAAATGTTTCTTGCAGCGAATGATGATATTTATATTAATGAATTAGCTCCAAGACCACATAATTCAGGACATTATACAATTGAGGCTTGTGAAACTTCTCAGTTTGAACAGCATATACGTGCAGTCTGTAATTGGCCGCTAGCTAGTACAAGATTATTAAGACCTGCTGTAATGGTTAATATTCTAGGTGAGCATCAAGAGCAAATTATCAACAAAATTTCAGATCTTCAAGATTGGAAAATCCATTTATATGGGAAAGAAGAACCGAAAGAAAAAAGAAAGATGGGTCATGCTACATTGCTTCGTTCATCTGTTGAGATTGCTTTAGATGAAATTGAGAATACTAACATTTGGAATGTACAGACAGAAAAAATCGGAGGATAAAAGATGATTGAACGTTACACAAGACCAGAAATGGGAAATATTTGGACAGAACAAAATCGCTTTCAAGCATGGTTAGAAGTAGAAATTCTTGCATGTGAAGCATGGGTAAAGCTTGGAGAAATTCCAGAAGAAGATGTAAAAAAAATTCGCGAAAATGCTTCTTTTGATATTAAACGCATTCAAGAAATTGAGTTGGACACAAGACATGATGTGGTTGCATTTACAAGAGCGGTTTCAGAAACGCTTGGAGAAGAAAGAAAATGGGTTCATTATGGTCTAACTTCTACTGATGTTGTAGATACAGCAACGTCCTACTTAATTAGACAGGCAAATGAAATACTGTTAAAAGATATTGAAAACTTTATCGAAGTATTAAAAAATAAAGCCCAAGAGCATAAATATACCGTAATGATGGGGCGTACTCATGGAGTTCATGCAGAACCGACGACATTTGGTCTAAAGCTGGCATTATGGCATGAAGAAATGAAGCGCAACTTAGAAAGATTTAAAGCAGCTGCTGCTGGTATTGAATATGGTAAAATTTCTGGTGCTGTTGGAACGTATGCAAACATCGATCCTTTTGTTGAAAAATATGTATGTGAGCAATTAGGCTTAAAGCCTGCTCCTATTTCTACTCAAACATTACAACGGGACAGACATGCAGACTATATGTCTACACTTGCGTTAATTGGAACATCAATTGAAAAATTTGCTGTCGAAATCCGCGGACTGCAAAAAAGTGAAACACGCGAAGTAGAAGAATTTTTTGCAAAAGGGCAAAAAGGATCTTCCGCTATGCCACATAAACGCAACCCAATCGGTTCTGAAAATATGACTGGTCTTGCTAGAGTCATTCGTGGTTATATGTTAACTGCATATGAAAATGTACCGTTATGGCATGAAAGAGATATTTCTCATTCATCAGCAGAACGTATTATTATTCCAGACGCTACAATCGCGTTAAATTATATGTTAAACCGCTTCAGCAATATCGTGAAGAATTTAACGGTATATCCAGAAAATATGAAGCGCAATATGGATCGTACATTAGGCCTAATCTATTCTCAACGTGTTTTATTAACATTAATTGATAAAGGTTTAACAAGAGAAGAAGCATACGATACGGTTCAGCCAAGAACAATGGAATCATGGGAGAAACAAGTTCCTTTCCGTCAGCTTGTTGAAAACGATGAAGTTATTTCATCTAAATTAACAAAAGAAGAACTCGATGATTGTTTTGATTACAATTTCCACATTAAACATGTAGATACGATTTTTACAAGACTTGGTCTTTAAGAAGAAGTGAATGGTTAGGCCCCTCTTCAACAGGGGTCTGATCCCTTCTAAAAAGCAAGTTTAATAGATTTTCGTTTTATCCCTAATTTTTTTGATAAGGAGACTCTTAACATGGAAAAGAGAGCTTTATTGTATGAAGGAAAAGCTAAAAGAGTATATGAAACAAATGATGAAAATGTAGTGTGGTTAGAATATAAAGACGCTGCAACTGCGTTTAATGGCGAAAAAAAAGCAAGCATCACTGGTAAAGGCAGATTAAACAATGAAATTACCAGCTTATTGTTCTTAAAGTTAAAAGAACTTGGAGTAAATTCGCATTTTATTAAAAAAATTTCTGAAACAGAGCAGTTAGTGGAAAAAGTAACGATTATTCCATTAGAGGTAGTTGTACGTAACGTTGCAGCTGGCAGTATTTCAAAAAGATTAGGAATAAAAGAAGGTCTTCCATTATCAAAACCAATGGTAGAATTTTATTACAAAGACGATGAGCTTGGCGATCCTTTGATAACGGAAGATCATATCGAAGAATTAAAGCTTGCCACAGTGGATGAAGTAAAAACATTGAAAAAGAAAGCACTAGAAGTTAATACAGTATTAAGTGAATTCTTTTCTGAATTAGGCATTCAACTAATTGATTTTAAATTAGAATTTGGGAAAAATAATAACGGGGATATCTTGCTTGCAGATGAAATATCACCTGACACATGCCGTTTATGGGATAAAGAAACAAATGAAAAACTGGACAAGGATGTTTTTCGCCGCGATTTAGGAAATTTAACAGAAGCTTATCAAAATATTTTAGCAAGATTAGGGGGACAACAGCATGTATAAAGTTAAAGTATATATCACATTAAGAGAAAGTGTATTAGATCCACAAGGGAACGCAGTAAAAAGCTCATTGCATTCATTAAACTATAATGACGTAAGTGATGTTCGCATCGGTAAATATTTAGAGCTTACGATTGAGAAATCAGATCAAGATCTTGATAAGCAAGTAAAAGAAATGTGCGAGCGTTTATTAGCAAATACAGTAATTGAAGATTATAGCTACGAGGTTGAGGAGGTTGTTGCACAGTGAAATTCGCAGTTGTCGTATTTCCAGGGTCCAATTGTGATGTCGACATGTTCCACGCAATTAAGGATGAATTAGGGGAAGAAGTAGAATACGTTTGGCATGACGCAGAAAGCTTGGATGAGTATGACGGAATTTTACTGCCAGGCGGTTTCTCTTATGGAGACTACTTGCGTTCTGGTGCAATTGCTCGATTCAGCAACGTCATGAAAGAGGTTGTAAAAGCTGCTGAAGCAGGTAAACCAGTTTTAGGAGTATGCAACGGTTTTCAAATCTTGTTAGAGGCAGGCTTGCTTCCAGGGGCAATGAGAAGAAATGAAAGTTTGAAATTTATATGCCGACCTGTTGAATTACAAGTAGTAAATAACCAAACGATCTTCTCTTCCAGCTATGAAGAAAAAGAAGTTATTTCTATTCCGATTGCTCATGGAGAAGGAAATTACTATTGTGATGAAGAAACATTAGCATCTTTAAAGAAAAATAATCAAATTGTATTCACATATAGTGGGAAAAATCCAAACGGCAGCTTAGAAGATATTGCCGGTATTATAAATGAAAAAGGAAATGTATTAGGCATGATGCCTCACCCAGAAAGAGCTGTAGATGAGCTTCTAGGCGGAGCAGATGGTCTAAAGATTTTCCAATCAATCGTAAAACAGTGGAGGGAAGCAAATGTCATTAATGCTTGAGCCAAGTCCAGAACAAATTAAAACAGAACAAATTTACAAACAAATGGGTGTAACGGACGAAGAATTTGCGATGGTGGAGAAAATTCTAGGACGTCTTCCTAATTACACAGAAACGGGTTTATTTTCCGTTATGTGGTCTGAGCACTGCAGCTATAAAAATTCAAAACCGGTATTAAAGAAGTTTCCAACAACTGGTCCTCAAGTATTGCAAGGACCTGGAGAAGGAGCAGGAATTGTTGATATTGGCGATGGACAAGCGGTTGCTTTCAAAATTGAAAGTCATAATCATCCATCTGCAATTGAGCCATATCAAGGTGCTGCAACAGGGGTAGGCGGAATCATTCGTGATGTATTTTCCATGGGTGCAAGACCGATTGCGATTTTAAACTCTTTACGTTTCGGTGAATTAGATAATGCACGTACGAAATATCTTTTTAAAGAGGTAGTAGCAGGGATTGCTGGCTATGGAAACTGTATCGGTATTCCAACGGTTGGCGGCGAAATCGCTTTTGATAACTCCTATGCTGGAAATCCACTAGTAAATGCGATGTGTGTAGGTTTAATTAATCATGAAGATATTAAAAAAGGGCAGGCACATGGTGTTGGCAATACGGTTATGTATGTTGGAGCAAAAACTGGCCGTGACGGAATTCATGGTGCTACATTCGCTTCAGAAGAGCTGACTGAAAACTCGGATGAAAAGCGCCCGGCAGTTCAAGTTGGCGATCCATTCATGGAAAAGCTATTGCTTGAAGCATGTTTAGAATTAATTCAATCGGATGCACTTGTAGGAATACAAGATATGGGAGCAGCAGGTCTTGCAAGCTCTAGCGCAGAAATGGCTAGTAAAGCTGGATCTGGAATTGAAATGAACTTAGACTTAGTTCCGCAACGTGAAACAGGGATGACTGCATATGAAATGATGTTATCAGAGTCACAAGAACGCATGTTGATCGTTGTGAAAAAAGGAAGAGAGCAAGAAATCAAAGATCTTTTCCATAAATACGATCTAGAAGCAGTTGCGATTGGAAAAGTAACAGATGATAAGATGCTTCGTTTGCTGCATAAAGGAGATATCGTTGCAAACGTACCGGCAGATGCACTGGCAGAAGATGCTCCAGTTTATCACAAGCCATCCAGTGAGCCACAGTATTTCCGTGAGTTTCAAGCAATGGAAAATACAGTGCCTGCAGTGGAAAACTATAGCGAAACACTTATTAATCTATTAAAACAACCTACAATTGCAAGTAAAGAATGGGTTTATGATCAATATGACTATATGGTACGTACTAATACAGTTGTATCACCAGGTTCAGATGCTGCAGTTGTCCGCATTCGCGGTACACAAAAAGCTTTAGCTATGACAACTGACTGTAATGCTCGATATTTGTATCTTGATCCGCAAACTGGCGGGAAAATTGCAGTTGCTGAGGCGGCTCGAAATATCGTATGTTCAGGTGCAGAACCATTAGCGATTACAGATAACTTAAACTTTGGAAATCCAGAAAAACCAGAGATTTTCTGGCAGATTGAAAAAGCAGCTGAAGGGATTAGTGAAGCTTGTTTAACACTAAATGCCCCAGTAATCGGCGGAAACGTATCTTTATACAACGAAACAAATGGAACGGCTATTTACCCAACTCCAGTAATTGGCATGGTTGGTTTAATAAAAGATACTAAACATATTACTACGCAACAATTTAAAGAAGCTGGTGACTTGATTTATCTATTAGGTGAAACTAAAGATGAATTTGGTGGAAGTGAGCTTCAAAAATTAATAAATGGTGCTATTACAGGTAAATCACCAGAATTAGATTTAGAAAAAGAAAAAGCGTATCAAGCTGTTGTGTTAGAAGCAATCCGTTCAGGTCTTGTAGCATCTGCTCATGACTTAGCAGAAGGTGGATTAGCTGTTGCTGCAGCGGAAAGTTTAATCGGGTCTAAAGGATTAGGGGCTAAAATTGACACAACTGGAAACCCTGTTTCTGCATTATTTAGTGAGTCTCAATCTCGTTTCCTAATTACCGTTAAACCAGAAAACAAAGCAGCATTTGAAAAGTTAGTTCCAGCAGCATTGATTGGAGAAGTAACAGACACAGCCGTTCTTAACATTAGCCAGGGGGAAAATATTCTGATAAATGAACAGGTAGAATCATTAGAGAATGCCTGGAGAGGAGCAATTCCATGCTTGCTGAAATAAGAGGCTTAAATGAAGAATGTGGAATTTTTGGTGTATGGGGGCATGGAGATGCTGCACAAGTTACCTATTATGGACTTCACAGCTTACAACATCGTGGCCAAGAAGGTACAGGCATCGTTGCAACAGACGGAGAAAAATTAAAAGGAATGAAAGGCGAAGGCCTTGTTGCTGAAATTTTTACACCGGATGTAATGAAAGAATTGACTGGTAAAGCAGCTATCGGTCATGTTCGTTATGCAACTGCCGGCGGTGGAGGATATGAAAATGTCCAGCCGCTTCTTTTCCACTTTCAAAGCGGTAGCATGGCGCTTGCGCACAATGGAAACTTAGTAAATGCTACTGCATTAAAAAGTCAGCTAGAAGCACAAGGAAGTATTTTTCAAACAAGTTCTGATACAGAGGTTGTTGCACATTTAATAAGAAGAGGCGGTTTCTCTGATTTTAATGAACGTGTAAAAAATGCCTTATCGATGATTAAAGGAGCCTATGCATTTTTAATCATGACAGAAACGGAATTAATGGTTGCATTAGATCCAAACGGCATGAGACCACTTTCTTTAGGAAAATTAGGGGATGCTTATGTGGTAGCATCGGAAACATGTGCATTTGACGTAGTCGGTGCTGAATTTATTCGCGACGTTTTACCAGGCGAGTTATTAATTATTGATGATAATGGCTTCCGCTCTGAAATGTTTTCTGTTGCATCTAATCCTGCGATGTGTGCAATGGAATACGTTTATTTTTCAAGACCGGACAGCAATATTAATGGCATAAATGTTCATACAGCCCGTAAAAATCTTGGAAAAAGATTAGCTGTTGAAGCACCGATTGAAGCAGATGTGGTAACAGGGGTACCTGACTCGAGTATTTCTGCAGCAATTGGGTATGCGGAAGCAACTGGCATTCCTTATGAATTAGGGTTAATTAAAAATCGTTATGTTGGCCGTACATTCATTCAACCATCCCAATCATTAAGGGAGCAAGGGGTAAAGATGAAGCTTTCTCCTGTTCGTGGCGTTGTCGAGGGAAAACGAGTGATTATGGTGGATGATTCGATTGTTCGTGGGACTACAAGTAAACGTATTGTCACGATGCTAAGGGAAGCAGGAGCAACGGAAGTACATGTTTTAATCAGTTCTCCTCCTATTAAAAACCCTTGTTTCTATGGAATTGATACATCAACAAAAGAAGAATTAATTGCTTCCAAATATGCTGTAGAAGAACTTCGTGAATTAATTGGAGCAGATTCTTTAACCTTCTTAAGTACAGAAGGAATGATTGATGCAATCGGCGGAACAGATGATGGAGAGACGAAAGGGCATTGTTTAGCTTGTTTTACAGGTAAGTACCCAACGGAAATATATCCATCAACTGTACATCCAACGGAAAAAGTGTAATCCAGATGAGCAGATTCTCTCTGTTAATTGACAGTGCAGAATACACGAACCATTTTATAAAAAAGAAAAAGCGGCATGTTAGTATGTCGCTTTTCTTTTGAAAAAGACCTTATCGTATAGAACTATTATTAAGAGTAAAGTATATCATTAAATTTTAACTTATATTTCTAATTAAGTGAGAGTGAAATGCGAAGATATACTATAGGAGGAAAAACAATGGCTGAAGCTTATAAACAAGCAGGAGTAAATATTGAAGCAGGATATGAAGCTGTTACAAGAATGAAAAAACATGTAAAGAAAACGATGAGACCAGGTGTATTAGGCGGACTTGGTGGATTCGGAGGAATGTTTGATTTATCTGTATTAAATTTAAAAAATCCTGTATTAGTTTCAGGAACAGATGGTGTTGGAACGAAGCTTATGCTTGCTTTTATGTTAGATCAACATGATACGATAGGCATTGATGCTGTAGCAATGTGTGTTAATGATATTGTCGTGCAAGGAGCAGAACCAATCTATTTCCTTGATTATATCGCTTGTGGAAAAGCAGAGCCGGCAAAGATTGAAGCAATTGTAAAAGGAATAGCAGATGGCTGTGAGCAGGCAGGCTGTGCATTAGTAGGCGGAGAAACTGCAGAAATGCCAGGAATGTATAGTGAAGAAGAGTATGATTTAGCAGGATTTGCAGTTGGTGCTTGTGAAAAGGAAAACCTTATTACAGGGGAAAAGATTAAAGCAGGAGATGTGTTAATTGGTCTTGCTTCAAGCGGTATTCACAGCAACGGTTATTCACTAGTAAGAAAACTGTTTTTGGAAGAAGCAAAAATGTCATTAACGGACTATGTTGAGGAGTTAGGCTGCACGCTTGGAGAAGAGTTGATTAAGCCAACTAAAATATATGTGAAGTCAGTGTTGTCTGTACTAAAACAATTCGAAATAAAAGGTCTTGCACATATTACAGGAGGCGGTTTTATTGAAAATATTCCACGTATGCTTCCAGAGGGATTAGGAATGGAACTTCATGAGAGCAATTGGGAAGTGCCGGCAGTATTTCAATTGATGGAGTCTATCGGAAAGCTGAATCGCAAAGAAATGTACAATATATTTAATATGGGAACAGGCATGGTTTTGGCTGTGGATTCTAATATTGCAGAAGAAGTGCTTAGCCATTTTGCAAGTATTGGTGAAAAAGCTTATACACTTGGAAAGGTAACGGCAGATGGTGAAATAAACATCGTCTTGAAATAGTGGAGGAATAGAAATGAAAAATATTGCTATTTTTGCATCAGGCAGCGGATCGAATTTTCAGGCAATAGTTGATGCCGTTGAAAGCAAGGAAATCCAAGCTAATATAAGCTTATTAGTATGTGATAAACCAGGGGCTTACGTGTTGGAGCGTGCAGAAAAACATCAAATTCCTTCCTATGTTTTCTCTGCAAAAGAATTTCAAAGTAAAGCGGAATATGAACAAGAAATCTTAAAAGAATTAAAAGCAAAGAAGGTAGAACTTATTATTCTTGCAGGTTATATGCGATTAATCGGTGATACGCTTTTACAGGCATATCCACAGAAGATTATTAATATTCATCCTTCTTTACTGCCGCTATTCCCTGGTAAAGATGCTATCGGACAAGCATTAGAAGCAGGAGTAGAAAAAACGGGAATAACCGTTCATTATGTGGATGAAGGAATGGATACGGGGCCAGCTATTGCTCAGCAGGAAGTAATGGTTGAAGAAAATGAAACAAATGAAAGCTTGCAAACAAAGATTCATGCATTAGAGCATAAACTTTATCCACAAGTTATTAAAACATTGCTTGAAACAAAATAATAAAAAATGCAGCAGGTTGTCTACATATTAATTGGAGGGTAAAAGCACATGAAAAAAAGGGCGTTAATTAGTGTATCAGATAAAACTGGAATTACGGATTTTGCAAAAGAACTGCATGATCTAGGATATGAATTAATTTCAACAGGTGGAACTAAAAAGGCTATACAAGACAGCGGTATTCCTGTATTAAGTGTTAGTGATGTAACAGGGTTTCCAGAGATTTTAGAAGGAAGAGTAAAAACACTTAATCCATATATTCATGGAGGCTTGCTTGCGAAATTTGACGAACCTGGTCATCAGGAGCAGTTAAAAGAGCATAAGATTGATCCTATTCAAATTGTTTGTGTGAACCTTTATCCATTCCAACAAACGATTGCAAAACAAGATGTAACAGTAGAAGATGCTATTGAAAATATTGATATTGGTGGACCAACAATGCTGCGTGCATCTGCTAAAAACCATCAGTATGTAACAGTTGTAGTAGATCCGGTTGATTATGCAACCGTTATAGATGAGTTAAAGCAAACAGGTGACGTAAACTTTGAAACAAGACGCAGACTTGCTGCAAAAGTATTCCGTCATACTGCTTCTTATGATGCAATGATCGCTCAATATATGACGGAACTTACAGAAGAAGAAACGCCTGAAAAATTAACCGTTACTTATGAATTAAAGCAATCTTTACGCTATGGCGAAAATCCACATCAAAGTGCGGCATTTTACAGAAGACCATTAGGATCTGACTTCTCAATTGCCAATGCAACACAATTGCACGGAAAAGAGCTATCTTATAACAATATTAATGATGCAGATGCAGCAATTCAAATTGTAAAAGAATTTAGTGAGCCTGCAGCAGTTGCTGTTAAACACAGCAATCCGTGTGGTGTAGGAACAGGAGAGGATATCTTTACTGCTTTCTCAAAAGCGTTTGAAGCAGATCCAGTATCTATTTTTGGCGGTATCATTGCCCTTAATAGAGAAGTGGATGCACAAACAGCTGAAAAACTTCGTGAAATTTTCTTAGAGATTATCATCGCTCCATCTTATTCAGAAGAAGCATTGACGATTTTACAAGGGAAAAAGAATTTACGTTTATTAACAATTCCATTTGCTGGTGAAAATAAAAAAGAGATGAAGTTTACTTCAATTGAAGGCGGATTATTAACACAGGACTTCGATCGTTATACGTTGGATGATGCGACTATTTCGATTCCTACGGAAAAGCAGCCGACTGAAGAAGAGTGGGAAGCATTAAAATTCGGATGGAAAGTCGTTAAGCATGTAAAATCCAATGCAATAGTGGTAAATGATAAAGAAATGACGCTTGGTATTGGTGCTGGTCAAATGAATCGTGTAGGAGCTGCAAAAATTGCACTAGAGCAAGCTGGTGAAAAAAGTGTTGGCGCAGTATTAGCATCTGATGCATTTTTCCCAATGGATGATACGGTAGAAGCAGCTGCTAAAGCAGGAATTACGGCAATTATTCAAACAGGTGGAAGTATAAGAGATGAAGATTCCATTAAAAAAGCGAATGAATATGGAATTGCGATGGTCTTAACTGGAGTAAGACATTTCAAACATTAAACCTTTAGCTGGAGGATGGAGACAAAAATGAAGATACTCGTAATTGGGCGCGGCGGAAGAGAGCATACCATTTGTACAAAGGTGAAGGAAAGCGATAAAGTAGACACTGTTTTTGTTGCACCTGGAAATGTTGGGATGACGGATGTAGCAGAGCGTATTCAAATCAAAGAAACAGATGTAGAAAAACTAGTCGATTTTGCATTAACAAACAAAATTGATTTAACTATTGTTGGTCCGGAAGTTCCTTTGCTTGCTGGTGTAGTAGATAAGTTTGAAGAAGCTGGTTTAAAAGTGTTTGGTCCAAAGCAGAAAGCAGCTGAAATCGAAGGAAGCAAGTCTTTTGCGAAAGATATTATGAAGAAGTATGAAATTCCTACTGGTGAATATGCTACTTTTTCAAACTATGAAGAAGCAAAAGCTTATATTGAAGAAAAAGGTGCACCTATTGTTATTAAAGCAGACGGTTTAGCTGCTGGAAAAGGTGTAACAGTTGCAATGACAATGGAAGAAGCTTTAGCTAGTATTGAAGAAATGCTGCTGGACGAAAAATTTGGTAGTGCATCTGCAACGGTTGTTATCGAAGAATTTCTAGCTGGTGAGGAATTCTCCTTAATGTCCTTTGTGAACGGCGAAACGGTTATTCCACTTGAAATTGCTCAAGATCATAAACGTGCTTATGATGGAGACAAAGGCCCAAATACAGGGGGGATGGGAGCTTATTCACCTGTTCCACACATTCCGGAAAGTGTTGTACAAACAGCATTAGAAACGATTGTTAAACCGACTGCAAAAGCACTTGCACAAGAAGGAAGAAATTTTACCGGTATATTATATGCAGGTTTAATCGCAACGGCTCAAGGGCCAAAAGTAATTGAATTTAATGCACGACTTGGAGATCCTGAAACACAAGTTGTATTACCGAGAATGAAATCTGACTTGGTAGAAGTGCTATTGGCCGTTTTAGCAGGAGAAGTGCCAACAATTGAGTGGTACGACGAAGATATGTTAGGGGTTGTCATTGCATCAAAAGGATACCCTGGCGACTATGAAAAAGGTGCGGTCATAAAAGGACTCGACAAAATGGAAGATGTGTCTATTTTTCATGCTGGAACGAGTACAAATGATCAGGGAGATTTTGTTACAGATGGTGGCCGAGTATTGCTTGTTGCAGCCAAAAGCACTACATTAAAAGAGGCACAAACAAAAGTGTATAAAGAATTAGATAATAAATTAGAGAGTGATGGCGTATTTTATCGTCATGACATCGGGTTTAAGGCTATTAAAGAATAAAACCAAAAGGGACAGATTTTTACAAATTACTGTAGAAATCTGTCCCTTATTTTATTAGGTAAGAAAGCATTCTGGAGTTTGACGGGTGTCTAGCTTTAGCGCCTAGCCCCTAGCCCCTGTGAAAGATAACCTCTTGTCTCTAAAAGTAAAAAACACTTTTTGAGCCAAGAGAACATTTTTCTTCGGGGCTGAACAAGGCGCTTCCGCTTTTCTTATTTCATGTCATCCGGAGAAAAAACAGTCGATGGATTAAATTCTTCCATTATTTCAGCTACTTCTTTTGAAGAAGTATTTACATGATCTTTTTTGTTTGCTTGTTTTTCTTGATTGCTTTGTTTTATAGGAAAAACATCGTTTTTATTATTATATAAGGCAGTAACAGGACAGAAGCGAACAATTCCTTCTGCTATTTTCATGGCAGCAAGCAGCATGATTAAAAGATAAGATTGTTTGTATTCACGTCTTGCTAGTTTGGCAGTGCTCCATGCTAAAAAAGTAAATCCGAAAGTGATGCGAATCAGTGCATTAATTAAGCTAATATTCTGTTTTGGGTTCATAAAATGTTTCCTCCTGTATACATAAAATTAACAAAGTGGTAATAGTTATGAAAAAGCGATATGATAAAATAATAATATTGTAAACATTTTCATTGATGATACCTATATAAAGTTAATATATGAAAATATTTCCGTGAATAATAGGGCGAATGGAAAAAGGGAGGCGAAACAAAATGTTCAATCAACGATACCGTTGGAAAAACAAAGAGCTGCGTGATCATGTTGATGTTTTAAATGGTGAAATATCTCCAACAATGGTCCTTCAAAATGCAACCTATTTAAATCAAATATTACGGAAATGGATGCAAGCTAATATTTGGATTTATCAAGACCGCATTGTTTATGTTGGAAAAGAAATGCCAAATTATATTCATGATTGTGAAATAATTGATTGCACATCAGAACTGCTTGTACCAGGATATATAGAACCACATGCACATCCTTTTCAAATTTATAATCCCCTAACGCTTGCACAATATACATCACAATATGGAACAACAACACTTATTAATGATAATTTAGTTTTAGCTATGCAGATAAACAAAAAGAAAGCGTTTTCCTTTTTGCGGTTTATGAGAGATATTCCTTCCTCCATCTATTGGTGGTGCAGATATGATGCACAAACGGAATTAAAGGACGAAGATACGGTTTTTTCTCATAGTGATATAAAAAGCTGGTTAAATCATGATAACGTTCTTCAAGGTGGAGAATTGACTGCGTGGCCGAAGCTGTTAGACGGTGATGATATGATTCTGCATTGGATGCAAGAAACAAAAAGAATGCGCAAACAAATAGAAGGACATTTTCCAGGAGCTTCGGAAAAAACACTGGCAAAATTAATGCTGCTTGGAGTGGATGCGGACCATGAAGCAATGACAGGAACAGAAGTTTTAGACCGCCTGCTTCAAGGGTATATGGTGACATTACGATATTCATCAATTCGCCCGGATTTGCCTAAACTTTTACAAGAAATTCAAGCATTAGGAATTAATCAGTATGATAAATTTATGTTAACGACAGATGGATCGCCTTCTTATTTTTATGAACAAGGACATATTGATCACTTAATACACATAGCTATTAATCAAGGGGTGCCATTAATAGATGCTTATAATATGGCTACGATCAATATCGCCAAATACTATCATATAGAGCATTTGCATGGAAACATAGCAACAGGGAGAGTAGCCAATATTAATTTTTTATCATCTAAAAATAACCCAACTCCAGTGTCAGTAATGGCAAAAGGTGTATGGGTCAAAAAAGAGGGTAAAGAAATCAAAAATGCTTTTCCATCTATCAATTGGCATGAATATAATTTATGTCCATTAGATTTAGATTGGAATTTGAGCCCGCATGATATGGAGTTTTTTATGGCATTTGGAATTAAATTAGAAAATTCTGTCATCACAAAGCCGTATTCTATTTCTTTAAATGTTGTAGGAGATACATTATCTAAAGACCATGATGAATGTTTTTTTATGCTGTTAGACAGGAGAGGAAAGTGGAGAATTAATACGTTTTTAAAAGGGTTTACAAAAGAGATAGACGGCCTTGCCAGCTCTTATACCGGAGATGGGGATATTATATTATTAGGAAAAAAGCAGGATGATATGATAAAAGCCTTTAATAGGTTAAAAGAATTAGGCGGCGGAATCGTGTTATTTAAGGATGGCAAACTCATTCTAGAAATTTCTCTTCCCTTGAAGGGGATGATGGCAGATATGCCCATTCAGGACTTAATCAAAAAAGAAAAGGAATTGATACAAATAATAAAGGAAAATGGTTTTCCATTTGAGGATCCTATGTACACATTAGTTTTCTTTTCTTCTACTCATTTGCCATATATAAGAATAACGCAAAAAGGATTATTTGATGTGATGAATAAAAATGTACTCTTTCCAGCGATAATGCGTTAAAATATAAAAGAGTCTACTTCTATATGATGGATATTCCGATAGTTATAGGAAATTATGACAAAAAGTAAAATGATATCATTTTATATCAAAGTGAATAGATAATAAAAATGCTTCGCTTCTACAAAAAACAAGGATTTCAATAGGTAAGAAAGTAAAAATTTTTGAACTTTAGATGAGTGTCTAGCTCCAGCGCTGAGCAAGGCGCTTGCGCTTTTCTTATTAGGAGGTTCTATGAAAAAGATCTGTATTTTTCTTTTGCTTATAATATTGCTAACTGCATGCAGTAAAGAGGCGGAAGAGGTTAACAAACATAATGAAAATAATCAAACCGGTATTGCCGCAAAGGATGACAAAGAGGTTAAGGAGCTGGCATATACATATCCGCTGACAGGTTTGGTTAGTAAGGAAAAAAGTACGGATAGAGCAATAGGAGTAATGATTAATAATCATCCTGCTGGGAGACCACAATCAGGTTTATCAAAAGCAGATGTTGTGTATGAAGTACTAGCAGAAGGAGATATTACAAGATTTCTTGCGATATTTCAAAGTGAAATACCAGAAACAATCGGACCAATTCGAAGTTCGAGGGAGTATTATATACACCTTGCAAAGGCATATAATACTTTATACATTGCTCATGGGTACAGTCCGGAAGCAAAAAAGCTTTTAACGAAAGAATATATTGATAATTTAAATGGTATGCAATATGATGGCACTCTTTTTAAAAGAGCTTCAAACAGAGTGGCTCCCCATAATTCTTATATTAGCTATAGCAATATATTAAAGGGTGCGGCGATGAAAAAGTATAAAATGGACGAACCGCCAAGATCTCTCGCTTTTTTAAAAGATTCGGATATAGAAAAAATAGCTGGAGAAACAAACAATACAGTCGATGTTAAATTTGGCTCTAATGTTCAATTTAATTCCGAATTTAAATATGACAGCAGCTTACAAAAATACTTGCGTTTTTCAAACGGTCAACAAACAGTTGATTATAATACAAATGAGCCTGTCGCAGTAGATAATGTTTTTATTGTAGAGGCTAAACATTCTATTGTTGACAGTAAAGGAAGAAGAGAAATTGATCTTAAATCAGGTGGGAAAGGCTATTTATTGCAAAAAGGCAAGTGGCGGGAAGTTGAATGGAAGAATATAAATGGTCGAATACTTCCGGTTGAACATGATAAGCAGTCAGGCCTTGTACCTGGGAAGACATGGATAGACATTATACCTTCTAATCCTGGAATAAATGCAGCCGTTTCTTTGAAATGATAAAACTTAAGTGAATTTTTATGGAGGTATGAAAACATGCAAATTGATAAATTAAGGGGGAAAGAATTGGATCAATTATTTCATTCCATTCTTTCTTTGGAAAATTTAGAAGAATGTTATCAATTTTTTGATGACTTATGTACAATAAATGAAATTCAGTCATTGTCACAACGACTGGAAGTGGCAAGAATGTTAAGAGAAGGCAATACATATCATACGATTGAAAAAGAAACAGGTGCCAGCACAGCAACTATTTCACGTGTGAAAAGATGTTTAAATTATGGCAATGACGCATACGAAATGGCTTTAGAAAGAATTAAAAAAGAAGAAAATCCAACAGAATAAAATGGAAGAAAAGTAGGCAAAATGCAGCCTGCTTTTTTTGTTGGTTAGGAAAAGGAAGTGACTATATTAGATAATTATAAAAGGCTGTTTTCTCAAAGTTTGTTGTTTTTTACGCAAAAAAATGGGAGAAGAAGTACTCAGCAGACTGAATACACGTAGACTCCTGTGGGAATGCGAGAAAGACGAGACTTAAGCAGAGCGTATGCGACGAGGAGGCTCGACGCTCGCCCACGGAAAGCGAAGTGTATTCAGGCTGCGGGATTAAAAGCAACATTCTTTACGAAAACAGCCTTATAAAATGAAACCTTTGTTTGAATAAAACGTCCTAATTAAGTGAAAGCTTGACGATTATTTTTGTAGAATTACTAGCTTTTCGCCTTCTTATTTCCAGCAAATATTTACATCCAAATAACCTTTATGATTTCTTTTTAGAAGTTATTACAAATGCTATAATGATGGAATGGACTGTTAGAATGGAGGAAGTATGCATGTATAATGTTCGTGAGTGGCGTCACGTTTTTAAGTTAGATCCTAATAAAGAAATATCAGAGGAAAATTTAGAGGAAATTTGTGAATCCGGTACAGATGCAATCATCGTTGGAGGGACGGACGGAATTACTTTAGAAAATGTGTTGAGTCTTATGTCGCGCATCCGTCGATATACGGTGCCTTGTGTGCTGGAGGTTTCTACAATAGAATCTGTTACACCAGGATTTGATCTGTACTTTATTCCAACTGTTTTGAATAGCCCTGATACAAGATGGGTGACAGGGTTGCATCACGAAGCAGTAAAAGAATATGGAGAAATAATGAACTGGGATGAAATATTAGTACAAGGCTATTGTATTTTAAATAAAGACTGCAAAGCAGCAGCATTAACCAATGCAAATGCTGATTTATCAGAAGAAGATGTTGCAGCATTCGCCATGATGGCAGAAAAGATGTTCCATTTGCCTATTTTTTATTTAGAATATAGCGGAACACAGGGTGATCCTAATATAGTGAAGGCTGCGAAAAAAAGTTTAAAGAATACTACCCTCTTTTATGGAGGAGGCATTCAAAGCTTGGAAGATGCAAAAAAAATGGCAGAACATGCGGATGTCGTGGTAGTTGGCAATATTATTTATGAAGATATAAAGGCTGCTCTGCAAACGGTTCAAATTAAAATGGAAAGCGTTGAATGAAGGGGAAGAAAAGATTAAAATAGAATATATGTTCTTATGGTGGTGAAGGAATGAAATTTTTAACAGATAAAATATTAAATGGTTTAAATCCCGAACAAGAAGCTGCTGTAAAATCAACAGACGGACCATTGTTGATTATGGCAGGTGCGGGAAGTGGAAAAACGAGAGTATTAACACAGAGGATTGCTTATTTGATGGTGGAAAAAGGAATAAATCCTTATAATATTTTAGCGATTACTTTTACAAACAAAGCCGCAAAAGAAATGAGACAAAGGATTGCGACAGTATTAGGGGGAGCAAGTGAGGACATTTGGATATCCACTTTTCACTCGATGTGTGTAAGAATTTTAAGAAAAGATATTGATCGGATCGGCTATAATCGCAATTTTACTATTTTAGATACAACCGATCAGCAATCCGTTGTAAAAGGTATTTTAAAAGATCGAAATATTGACCCGAAGAAAAATGATCCACGAGCAATTTTGGCAAGCATCAGTTCTGCGAAAAATGAACTGGTGACGCCAGAAGAATTTGCGAAGACGGCAGGGGATTATTTTTCTCAAATAGTAAGTGATGTGTATACAGAATATCAAAAACGTCTGCGCAAAAATCAGGCACTAGACTTTGATGATCTTATTATGCAAACGATTCATCTATTTCAAAGAGTACCTGAAGTTTTAGAATATTATCAACGCAAGTTTCAATACATTCACGTGGATGAGTATCAGGATACCAATAAATCCCAGTATTTTTTAGTAAAACAATTAGCAAGCAGGTTTCGTAATCTTTGTGTAGTTGGTGACTCTGATCAATCCATCTACCGTTGGCGTGGAGCTGATATTACCAATATCCTTTCATTTGAGAAAGACTATCCTAATGCAAAGGTCGTTATGTTAGAACAAAATTACCGCTCCACTAAAACAATTCTGCAAGCAGCAAATAAGGTAATTGAAAATAATGCTGGACGCAAGGAAAAAAATCTTTGGACGGAAAATGAACAAGGAAATAAAATTTATTATTACCGTGCAGACAGTGAACAAGGTGAAGCACAATTTGTGATTGGGAAAATACAAGAAGTAAGAAGAGAAACATCGTTAAACCTGTCTGATATCGCCATCCTTTATCGAACAAATGCACAATCCCGTGTGATGGAGGAAATGCTTTTGAAATCCAATATTGAGTATTCAATTGTTGGAGGAATAAAGTTCTACGATAGAAAAGAAATTAAAGATACATTAGCTTACTTGCGATTAATTGCGAATCCGGATGATGACATCAGCCTGCAGCGGGTTATTAATGTTCCGAAAAGAGGAATTGGTTCGACTTCGATTGATAAAATTGCCAACTTTGCAGCGATGCATGATATGTCCATGTATCAAGCGTTAGATGCAGTGGAACTGATTGGTCTAAGTCCTAAAATCACAAAAGCTGCAACAGAATTTCGCAATTTAATCCGCAATTACAGTGACATGCAGGAATATTTATCAGTAACGGAACTAGTGGAAGAAGTAATAGAGAAGTCAGGCTATATCGAGATGTTAAAAGCGGAAAAATCAATTGAAGCACAAAGCCGCTTAGAAAATATCGAAGAATTTATGTCGGTAACCAAAAACTTTGAAGATTCTAATGACGATAAATCGTTAATCGCATTTTTAACCGATTTAGCACTTGTTGCTGATATTGATAAATTAGATGAAGATGGAAATCAAGCAGATTCTGTTGTGTTGATGACACTTCATTCAGCAAAAGGATTAGAGTTCCCAGTTGTTTTTTTAATTGGAATGGAAGAAGGCGTATTTCCACATTCTCGCTCTCTTGTTGAGGAAGTAGAAATGGAAGAAGAAAGGCGGCTTGCGTATGTGGGGATCACAAGAGCAGAAAAGCATTTATACTTAACAAATGCGCAAATGAGAACCCTTTTTGGCAGAACAAATATGAATCCTCCTTCTAGATTTATAAAGGAGATACCAGAGGAATTGCTTGATGGTCTAATGCCGCAAAGAAGAAACAGTGCGCAATCAACAAGCAATCTGTTCTCACGTCCAGCCCAACAAGGGGTGCGGAAAGCGGTTATTCGTCCTGCAGCAACAACCACTGGTGGAGAAGGCATCAATTGGAGTGTTGGCGACAAAGCAGCTCACGGAAAATGGGGTGTTGGAACAGTTGTTAGTGTCAAAGGAGAAGGAGATTCAAAAGAACTGGATATTGCCTTCCCTAGTCCTGTAGGAATTAAAAGATTGTTGGCTAAGTTTGCGCCGATTCAGAAAGCATAACAGGGAGTGTTCAAAAAGTTCGGAGAGCCTCTTTTTCTTAAAAGAATAAGAAAGAAAATTTTAAACCTAGTTTAGTGTCTGGCTCCGGCGCCTAGCCCCTGTGAAAGATAACCTCTTGCCTCTAAAAGTAAAAAACACTTTTTGAGTCAAGAGAACATTTTTCTTCGGGGCTGAGCAAGGCGCCTGCGCTTTTCTTATTGTCCGCCTTTTTGAACACTCACTTATATATGAAAAGAAAGGAATAGAATAATGGATGCAAAAACAGCAGAAAAAAGAGTAAAAGAACTGCATAATTTATTAAACCAATATAATTATGAATACCACGTTCTCGATAATCCTTCTGTTCCTGATGCAGAGTATGATGCTTTATTAAAAGAGCTAGTTCACTTAGAACAGGAATTTCCGGCGCTAAAAACGATGGACTCCCCATCGCAGCGCGTAGGTGGAGAAATTTTAGACATGTTTTCTAAGGTACAGCACCAAAAGCCAATGCTAAGTTTAGGCAATGCATTTAATGAAGCCGATTTACGTGATTTTGACAGAAAAATACGTCAAGCAATTGGCGATGACTTCACATATGTATGTGAATTGAAGATAGATGGGCTGGCTGTTTCTTTGCGTTATGAAGATGGTTTGTTTGAGCAAGGAGCAACAAGAGGAGATGGAACCACAGGTGAAGATATTACCGCCAATCTTAAAACGATTCGTTCTATTCCGTTAAGACTGAAGCAGCCTGTTAGCATCGAAGTTCGCGGGGAAGCATTTATGCCGAAAAAATCCTTTATCGCCTTAAATAAAGCAAGAGAAGAAAAGGAAGAAGAGCCTTTTGCGAACCCACGGAATGCTGCTGCTGGATCCTTAAGGCAATTAGATCCTAAAATTGCGGCATCTCGTAATTTAGATATTTTCGTATATGGTATTGGTGATGTAGGCGAAACAGGAATTCAATCACATAGTGAAGGATTAGATTTATTAGATGAAGTAGGGTTTAAGACAAATAAAGAAAGAAAAAAATGCCCTACAATCGAAGAAGTTTTAGCCTTTGTGGATGGCTGGCAGGAAAAGCGTCCTCATTTGGCTTATGAAATTGATGGAATAGTAATTAAAGTAGATCGTTTAGAGCATCAAAACAGCTTAGGTACAACGGCAAAAAGTCCAAGATGGGCAATAGCGTACAAATTTCCGGCAGAAGAAGTCGTAACTAAACTGTTGGACATTGAGCTTACTGTCGGCAGAACTGGGGTTATTACACCAACTGCATTGTTAGAACCAGTAAAGGTAGCGGGAACAACGGTAAGAAGGGCATCCCTTCATAATGAAGACCTTATTAGAGAAAAAGACATTAAAATCGGGGATAGTGTAGTAGTAAAAAAAGCTGGCGATATTATCCCAGAAGTAGTGAATGTTCTTGTAGAAAGAAGAACAGGGGATGAGGAAGATTTTCTTATGCCAACACATTGCCCGGAATGTGAAAGTGATCTCGTCCGAATTGAAGGCGAAGTAGCATTACGATGCATCAATCCTAAATGCCCTGCCCAAATAAGAGAAGGGCTGATCCATTTTGTTTCTCGAAATGCGATGAATATAGATGGATTAGGGGAACGTGTGATTAGCCAGCTGTTCACAGAAAAGTTAATTGAAGATGTTGCAGATTTGTATGCCTTGACATATGAACAGCTGATTCAATTAGAAAGAATGGGCGATAAATCTGTTACCAACTTATTAAATGCGATTAAAGCGTCTAAAGAAAATTCTCTTGAAAGGCTATTATTCGGCCTAGGCATTCGCCATGTAGGGGCAAAAGCAGCAAAAACGATAGCAATGGAATTTAATAGCATAGAGATGCTGTCAAAAGCAACAAAGGAAGAATTAACGGCAATCAATGAAATCGGCGAAAAAATGGCAGATTCTATCGTAACTTTTTTTGAACAAGAGGAAGTAAAAGCCCTTATAGATGAACTTCAGACTGCTGGGGTTAATATGACGTATACTGGACCGAAACCAGTACAAGCTGAAAATACAGATAGTATATTTGCTGGAAAAACGATTGTTTTAACAGGTAAACTAGAGCAGCTTTCACGTAATGAAGCGAAAGAAAAAATAGAACGATTAGGCGGTAAAATTACGGGAAGCGTCAGCAAAAAAACAGATATAGTAATAGCTGGTGAAGATGCAGGAAGCAAACTTACGAAGGCAGAGCAATTAGAAATTGAGATTTGGGATGAGGAAAAGCTTGTCGAAGAATTAAAGGTTAAAGGTGTGTTGTAAGAATGAAAAAGCGATTCATGTTGATCATATGTCTTGTTCTTTTTTTATCAGCTTGTGCACCGAGCTTTCAAAAGGAAGAAGAAGTGAAAACAAAAACAAATGATAGTACAACAGAGACGGCTATTTTGCCAAAATATAAAATATCAGATGATTATTATAGTATGAAATTGCCTTTTAAATCGTCAGCGGCAAGAGGCCTAGTCGTAAATAACTTAAATACCCGATATGATATAAGCGAATTTGAAACCGGATTAATGCGTGTAGCACAGAATACATTTGATCCAAATGAATATTACTTTCAAGAAGGACAATATTTAACGAAGGAAGTTGTTTCAAGTTGGTTGAATAGGAAATTTACAAAACAACAACTAGGGGAAAAGGATGTATCTGCAAGTAATAATATTGGGTTAAATCCATCGGATGAAGGGCTGTCTATGGCACAAAGCGGACAAATGGAGCCGATTTATTTAGCTCATGTTTTAGAACATGATTATTTAATTAAGAACAAAAAATCAAAAACGGTCACACTAGGTGGCGTAACAATTGGATTGGCTTTAAATTCGGTTTATTATTACCAGAAAGAAAAAGGTGGTGCTGTATTTAAATCCGATATCAGTCAAGCAAAGTTAGAAAGTGAAGGAAAAAAAATTGCCTCAGAAGTTATAAAAAGGCTTAGAAAAATGCAAGGATTAGGGACTGTTCCAATAACGATAGCCTTGTTTGAACAAAAAGAAACGTCCTCTGTTGTTCCCGGCAATTTTATTGCTTATGCATCAGCAGCAAAAGGAAGCAGCAGTTTGGGAGATTGGGAAAAAATTAATGAACAATATGTGCTATTCCCAAATGGTGATAGTAAGTATAAATCTGATGAAGATCCATTTTCCTATTTTAAACAAGATATTGAAGAATACTTCCCGAATTTTAATGGAGTAATTGGCAGAGCCTTTTATGTAAACAATAAATTGCAAAACTTAAATATCGAAATACCAATCCAATTGTATGGGAAAGCAGAAGTAATTGGATTCACACAATTTGTTGCCGGACAAGTGATGGACCATTTTTCATCCGATATTTCTGTTCAAGTTAGTATTACGTCCGTAAACGGAGCCGAATCACTCATTGTTAGAGACGCCGATGCAGACAAGCCTTTTGTGCATATTTATGAATAAAAATAATCAGAATTAAGCATGATTCTTTTATCGACTTCCAAAAGTTTGTAAATAAAGGTTTTTTCCTGAAAGATTAGAGTATAGTAGTAAAGAGTGATCGAAGGGAAGGAGAGATGTTATGTCAAATCCAAATCTAGATGATTATTTACAACAAGGCATGTACGGTTCAAAGGAAACGAAACCTGAAGAACGCCGACAGTTTCTCGGAACACTGCGGGAAAGGGTGGTTGTTGCATTAAAGCAATCACAAGTTAGGGAAGATGGTGTTTATAACGAAGTGAAGGAAGTAATAAAAAATAATGCTGGCGCCAAATTATTTTTAAATGGTCATCTCGACTATGCTTATTTGTCAAAGTATATTAAAATAGCAGACGGTAATAAAATGGAGTATACGATTGTAACAAATAAGAACTATGTTAGTGAAATTGGCTTGCTCGTGGCATATGATCATGCGATTGATAAAGAAGAAATTTATATCTCTAATATGACACAAGAAAATGACGCGGCCAAGGAAGAAAAAAAAGGTTTTTTCTCCTCGTTAGGAAGCTTTTTTAAAAAATAGCCCAGTTAACGATTATAAAAGCTTAGAAAATAAACGATGAGGCAAAGGAATGCCTTTCGTTTATTTTTTTGACCTATTAAAACAGGCCGCTTTCGTATAGATTGTTGCTTTTAAACCCGCAGCCTGAATACACTTCGCTTTCCGTGGGCGAGCGTCGAGCCTCCTCGTCGCTACGCTCCTGTGGGGTCTCGTCTTTCTCGCATTCCCACAGGAGTCTACGTGTATTCAGTCTGCTGAGTACTTCTTATTCTATTTTTTTTCGTAAAAAACAACAAACTGTGAGAAAACAGCCTTTTAAAAAGATTGCTCTGCTGAATTCCAGATTCCCTTCCTTTAATCAACATTATCGTTTAACAGAGCTAAAAAGATAAGAAAAATAAAATTTTTCAACTTAGACGAGTGTCTAGCTCGGACGCCTGCGTTTTTCTTAAGAATATTCTATGTTAGTTTTATCGTTCTTGTTGCTTTCATAGAGATTTGTTTGATATTATCAGATTATTGTGTTGTGCGTATTATTATGGAGGTGACAAAGATGTCAAGAATTACAATTGAGGAAGTTAAGCACGTGGCAAACTTAGCAAGACTAGCCATTACAGAAGAAGAAGCAGCGAAATTTCAGAAACAACTGGATGCGATTATTTCATTTGCAGAAGAATTAAATGAAATCGATACAGAAGGAATTGAACCAACATCACATGTTTTAGATATGAAAAATGTTTTACGTGAAGATAAAGCTACAAAAGGTCTTCCAGTAGAAGAGGTTCTTCGCAATGCCCCTGAACATCAAGAGGGACAAATTAAAGTGCCATCCATTATCGAATAAGGAGGGAAAAAAATGAGTTTGTTTGACCAAAAGATTGCAGACTTGCATGAATTATTACATAAAAAAGAAGTGTCTGTTTCTGATTTAGTTACAGAAGCGTATAATCGCATTAAAGAAGTAGATGACAAAGTACAAGCATTTATCACATTAGATGAAGAAAATGCTTTTCGTAAAGCGAAAAAATTAGATGCAAAATTAGTTTCCGGGGAAAAAACGGGAGCATTATTTGGAATGCCAATTGGAATTAAAGATAATATTGTAACAAAAGATTTAAGAACTACTTGTTCCAGTAAAATTTTAGAAAACTTCCAGCCAATTTATAATGCTACTGTAATCGAAAAATTACAGCAGGCAGAAGCGATTACAATCGGTAAATTAAATATGGATGAATTCGCGATGGGTTCTTCTACAGAAAACTCTTATTACCAAAAAACAAAAAACCCTTGGAATTTAAATACGGTTCCTGGCGGATCTTCAGGTGGTTCTGCTGCATCTGTAGCAGCCGGCGAGGTTCTTTTTTCACTTGGTTCAGATACAGGCGGATCTATCCGTCAACCGGCAGCTTTTTGTGGCGTAGTTGGTTTAAAACCTACATATGGAAGAATTTCTCGATTTGGTCTTGTAGCATTTGCTTCTTCATTAGATCAAATTGGACCAATTACGAGAACAGTTGAAGATAATGCTTTTCTTCTTCAATCTATTTCCGGTCTAGATCCAATGGATTCTACATCAGCTAATGTAGAAGTTCCTGATTTTACAAAAGGATTAACTGGCGATGTAAAAGGGTTGAAAATTGCTGTACCTAAAGAGTACTTAGGAGAAGGGGTACAAGAAGAAGTTCGACAATCGGTCCTAGATGCCTTAAAGGTGCTGGAAGGTTTAGGTGCAACATGGGAAGAAGTATCCTTGCCGCACAGTAAGTATGCGTTAGCTACATACTACTTATTATCTTCTTCAGAAGCTTCTGCCAACCTTTCACGCTTTGACGGCATTCGATATGGATACCGTGCGGAAGATGCAGAGAGCTTAATTGATTTATATAAAAGAACTCGTGCAGAAGGCTTTGGAGACGAAGTAAAACGCAGAATCATGCTAGGTACGTTTGCTTTAAGCTCTGGCTATTATGATGCTTATTACAAAAAAGCACAAAAAGTACGTACATTAATCAAAAAAGATTTTGAAGATGTTTTCCAAAACTATGATGTAATTATTGGACCAACAACACCAACACCAGCATTTAAAATTGGTGAAAATGTCGATGATCCATTAACGATGTATGCAAATGATATTTTAACGATTCCTGTTAACTTAGCAGGTGTACCAGGAATTTCGGTACCATGTGGATTATCAAACGGATTGCCATTAGGTTTGCAAATTATCGGAAAACACTTTGATGAAGCAAGCATTTATAAAGTGGCGTATGCATTTGAACAAGCAACAGATTATCATAAACAAAAACCAACGCTGTAAGGGGTGATAGAAATGGAATTTGAAACAGTCATAGGATTAGAGGTTCACGTAGAATTAAAAACAGAATCGAAAATTTTCTCAAGCAGTCCGAACCATTTTGGAGCTGCGCCTAACACAAATACAACCGTTGTTGACTTAGGGTATCCAGGTGTTTTGCCTGTACTAAATAAAAAAGCGGTTGAATATGGCATGAAAGCTTCGATGGCGCTTAACTGTGAAATCGCAACAGATACAAAGTTTGACCGCAAAAACTATTTTTATCCGGATAATCCAAAAGCATACCAAATCTCTCAATTTGATAAACCGATCGGTGAGCATGGATGGATTGAGATTGAAGTTGATGGGTATAAGAAAAAGATCGGCATCACACGCGTTCATTTAGAAGAGGATGCAGGGAAGCTGAATCATGGAGACGGCTTTTCTTTAGTTGACTTTAACCGTCAAGGAACGCCGCTTATTGAAATTGTATCAGAGCCTGATATTCGTACACCAAATGAAGCATATGCTTATTTGGAAAAATTAAAATCGATTGTTCAGTATACTGGTGTATCTGATTGTAAGATGGAAGAAGGATCTCTTCGCTGTGATGCGAATATTTCTATCCGTCCAGTTGGACAAGAGGAATTTGGTACAAAAACAGAATTAAAGAACTTAAACTCTTTTAACTTTGTTCGCAAAGGGCTGGAATATGAAGAAATACGCCAGAGAGAAGTAGTAAGTGCTGGCGGCGTTATTGACCAAGAGACGCGCCGTTATGACGAAGCGACAAATAAAACATTATTAATGCGTGTAAAAGAAGGATCTGACGATTACCGTTATTTCCCAGAGCCAGATTTATTGGATCTGTATATTGATGAGGATTGGAAAGCGCGCATCCGTGCAGAAATTCCAGAGCTTCCAGATGCTCGCAAAAAAAGATATGTAGAAAAGCTTGGATTACCAGCATATGATGCGAATGTTTTAACAGTAACAAAGGAAATGGCAGATTTCTTTGAAGAAACAGTCGCACAAGGAGCAGATGCAAAGCTTGCTTCCAACTGGTTAATGGGCGATGTTTCCGCTTATATTAATGCAGAACAAAAAGAGCTTTCAGATGTAGGGCTTACGCCAGAAAACTTAGCAGGCATGATCAAATTAATTGAAAATGGAACGATTTCCAGCAAGATTGCGAAACAAGTTTTCAAAGAGTTGATTGAAAAAGGCGGAAATGCGGAAAGTATTGTAAAAGAAAAAGGATTAGTGCAAATTTCCGACGAAGGTGCATTGCTCAAAATTATTGGCGAAGCATTGGATAATAATCCACAGTCGATTGATGACTTTAAAAACGGAAAACAAAAAGCGATTGGATTCCTTGTTGGACAAATTATGAAAGCAACAAAAGGACAAGCAAATCCTCAGTTGGTTAATAAGTTATTGGTGCAAGAAATAACAAAAAGATAATAAAAAGCGAAGGGAAACGATACAAAATCGTTTCCCTTCGCTTTTTTTTAAGATAAGAAATTTTCTAAAGTAAGGCTGTTTTCGTATAGATTGTTGCATTTAAACCCGCAGCCTGAATACACTTCGCTTTCCGTGGGCGAGCGTCGAGCCTCCTCGTCGCATACGCTCCTGTGGGGTCTCGTCTTTCTCGCATTCCCACAGGAGTCTACGTGTATTCAGTCTGCTGAGTACTTCTTCTCCCATTTTTTTACGTAAAAAACAACAAACTTTGAGAAAACAGCCAAAAGTAAAATGCACTTTTGGAGACAAGAGAACATTGTTCTTCGGGGCTGATCAAGGCGCTTCCGCTTTTTTATTCCCCATTTATTTCGACAATTTCTCCATTCATTTCCCAGGAAAAGTTACTAATCTACAGATTCCTTTTTGTTTCATAAAAATTGTTGCAATACTTGTCTGAATATAGAGTACTAGCTAATTTTCTTCGGGTCAATTCGATCTTTTTTGATATTTTTATCATTGATTTTAGGTTCTTTTTTTTGAATGAAGTTAATAATATTCGAGCGATGCAAGTAGATTAATAAAAGCAAATAGATGACAAAGATGAGTTCATTTTTTAATCCAGGCTCGATGATGGCGTATAACAATAATGCTGCGCCAACGGATAAACTGCCAATAAAGACGTATTTTGTAATAGCAATTACAAGAATAAAGGTAACATAAGCAATGAGCAGCATCCAAGGATTAGCGATAAGTAATGACCCGGCAGTAGTAGCAATTGCCTTTCCTCCACGAAAGTTTGCAAAAATCGGAAAGCAATGACCTAAAACGGCAAGCAGACCTGTGTACAAAGGATCTACATTTACTTGGAAAAGCAATGGGAGGGACGCAGCAAGTGCACCTTTGCCAATATCAATGAAAAGAACAATTAATCCTGCTTTTTTTCCTAGTACTCTAATAGAATTCGTTGCACCAGGATTAAAGCTGCCATGTTTGCGAATATCAATTCCATAAAACACTTTACCTATTATTAAGGCAGTAGGGATAGATCCGATAAGATAGGAAGCAAACAAAAGTATAAACAATCGCATTCTCCTTTTTCAAAAGATAAGAAAATATAAGTTTTCTGAAGTCTGATGGGTGTCTAGCTCCAGCGCCCTATCGACATCAACGCTTCCCTCACCTCGTCTACGATAAGTCAACATCGAATCGCTACGCTCTTCGTGTTTCCTTTATCTCACTCGATTCAGTCCAGCTTTTTCCGTCGATGAGCAAGGGCGCTTGCGCTTTTCTTATAATAGTTGTTCTGTTGTCTTCATTATATGCTGCTGAAGAATAATGTTTGTTTCTTTTATTTGCAGATAGAAGAAAGTTTTTAACCTTCTTCTATCTTAACAAAAAAATAGTTTAATGCAGCCCTTCTATTGTTAAATGTTCAACAGATACGATGGCTTCGTCTGTATCGATATAATCGAGAGACAGCTTCATTCCTTTTTCAATAAAAACGCTGTAAGGAAAATCAGTAGAGGAAACTTGGAATATCGTATCCTGTCCATCTAGCATAAACTTAACCACGGTACTGCTTTGCCCTTCAGCTTTATAAACATAACGGACAGTTCCAGTTGCTTTTTTATTATTTGCAATATCTGTAGGTACCGTTTTATCATTTTTAAGCTGTGTGGCAAGTGCATATTTATAATCATTAAATAGCTTTATTTTTGAGTTGCTGTAGCTGTAGATCTTCTCATCCTTTGCATGAACCAGCATCATTTCGCGCAGTACATTGTTGCTGTCCATAAGGGGAACAACCCATGTGAACTGTCCGTAAATTGTATAAAGCAAAGGAGTTCCAGCTTCATATTTTTCTGCTCGGAAAGTTTTTTCCGCTACATTAATAGCCGATTTTCCATTTAACGAACCATTTGCTTCTGTATAAAACGTTATTTTTCCAGTTCGTGCATTTAACAGTGAATAGCCGACCATCGAGCCGCTGTCTGATTTAGCTCGAGTAAAATCTGTAAACCAGTTTAATTGTAGTGCTTGATTGAAAACGCCGTTTACTTCATCATTATCTTCCCATTGTGTCGGCATAATCATATCTTCTTTTGAAAAAATTGTATTCCAAAACCCGTGAACATATTTGCCGTACCATTCATTCCAATCTTCGGCGACACTTGTAGGAATGACATGATCAATAAAATCAGGAATATTTTCTATGGAATAGTCTTTTATATCACCTGTTTTTGGATCAACGATGTAGATTCCCTTTATATCCACCATTTGACGGAATTTATGATAGTACCCGTAAGGAATTACATAATATGGTTTATCCTCATCGTCTGGTTCAAAGCTTGCTTCTAGCAAAATCGTATCTTTATACTTGCTGCGGACGAGCCTTTTTATATCTTCTTGAAAATAAGCAGAAGGTACATATTTCATGGAAGCTTCTACTAAAATAGCATCTTCATTTTCATCTTCTGCACTCATTTTAATATATCCTGGGATGTTTTTTCCTTTGGTCCATTTAAAAAAGCCGGTATATTCAATAGGAGTTACCCAATATAAGTGGTTATCAATCTTCTGTAAAGTAGAATCGCCAAGGTCATAATAAGAGGAGTGAGCAAGCTCTCCCAATTTCTTTTCACTTCGATATCTTGCATAACTTTCTGGGACAACGGCAATATGCTGTTCATCCATTGATTCCTCTTCGCGACTGGCAACAGTAGTTTTACTTGCTACAAATGCATATTTATCTTTTGCAATTGTCAATGGATAGAAAAACTGTAAATATGCCCAAATCAAGAGCAGTACAATGCTAAGTAAAAAGGTGACAGCATATCCTTTCACTCGTGGATAAAATAAATCGCAAAAAAAGAAAAAAGCTAAATAAAGTAAACCGAATTTTATGAATGCTTGCACAGAATAATCAATTAAGCGGAAATAATCTAATAGAAAAATAAAGACTACTCCAACAACGACACGGAAAATTTGGGAAGAAAGAAACCCTTTTTTCTGATAATATGTTTTCCATACAAATGGATTTAACGTTAAAGCTAACACAGCAAATAAATAAATCATGTTTTTCTCCTTTCCAGAGGATGTTCAAAAAGGTACCAAATGATAAGCGGCGAATCTCTTCGTTGGCTTGCTTTTCCGCTACTCACGTATCTAATTGCATACGTTCCGTTGCTCAAAGCTACGCCGCCTCGACCTTCTTGCTTCTAATTTGTTACCTTTTGAACACGCATTTCCAGAGACTTTTTCTTTGTTATACGTATTTTACTGGAAATAGTTCCGTTTGAAAAATGATGAACATATTAAAATAGGAAGTTGTCTTCTTTTTAATACATGATAAGATATTATAGTATTTTATAAACTATTTCATGTTGAATTGTTCTTATATTTTAGGCTGTTTACTCAAAGTTGGTTGTTTTTTTAATGAGAGAAGAAATACTCAGCAGACTGAATACACGTAGACTCCTGTGGGAATGCGAGAAAGACGAGACCCCACAGGAGCGTATGCGACGAGGAGGCTCGACGCTCGCCCACGGAAAGCGAAGTGTATTCAGGCTGCGAGTTTAAAAGTAACATTCTATACGAAAACAGTCATCATTTAAATAATAAAAACTTTCTCTCCTTACAAAAAAATTTTATTTTACTGTAGGGGTTTTGTTATGTATATCGTCTATTAGTGTGTAAGCTGGTTTGGAGAGGGGGAGAGAAGAATTAGTGATCAAGATCTTATTGAAGAAATTATTGCCGGAAATGATCATGCGTTTCGATTATTAGTGGAAAAATATCGACATGATTTGTTTCGGACTATATATAGTGTTTTGAAAGACCAGAAGGAAGCAGAAGATGCTGCACAAGAAGTGTTTCTCAAAATTTATACCTCTCTCCCCAAATACGAGAACCAGGGCTTCAAAACATGGATAACAAGAATAGCTGTTAATCATGCCATTGATGTCAAACGAAAGCAGCAAAGAAGAAGAGAAGATATTTCAGAAGTTGTCGAACTGGATTTACACTATACAAATAAAGAAGAGGTAGAAACAGTAGTTGTCAATCGACAGCGACGGTTATTAGTTCGACAAAGATTAGAAGAACTGCCGGACAATTATCGGGATGTTATTTATGGTTATTATATTGCCGAAAAAAGCTATCAACAAATGGCACGAGAACAAAATGTACAAGTGAAAACGATTGAAACAAAGCTTTATCGGGCTAGAATATGGATGAAAAAGCATTGGAAGGAGGAAGACTTTTTATGACAACACATTATTCTTTTGAACAATGGCTGAAATATGTAAAGAATGAGTTAGAAGAGCATGAACGAATTCTTTTAGAAGATCATCTTTATACATGTGATCAATGTCTCGATATATATGTAACTGCTGTAGCTGAACAAGAAACGGTGCTTCCTACCATTTCGGATGAAACTGCTTTTACCGACCAAATTATGATGCGAATTTCCAATGAAGAGGCAGAAACAAAGCTAGAGGTAAAGACAAAAAAGAGACGGAGGTTTTATCACTCCACTATTTTTCAATATACACTAGCAGCTGCGGTAACATTAATTCTGATGTCTACAGGGGTTTTTCAATCGATTATTCAACATACAGAAAATATTCAAAAAGCAGAAATACCAACCAAAAAAGAGGCTGTAACCGTTGGATTTGTGGATAAAACTTTTTCTTGGATGGATGAACTAGAAGGCAACATAAAGGAGGAAAAGAAGTAATGAAGAACCCGATCGTCGCATTTATATTAGCGTTTTTTCCGGGAGGTGGGTTGTTTTATATCGGGCAGAAGCTGAGAGGATTTTTGTATGGTTCTGCTGTTTTTGGATTGGCATTGTTTTCTATTATGCTAGCAGCATCTTCTATGGATGAGGAAGTTGTCATTTTTATCGTATTTTTTGGTTTTGTTATTTATTGCATCAGCATCATCGATACTTGCATCACAACAAGCAGGTATTTAAAAAGAAGATTGCCTGTTGAACAACAAAATGAAAATGGAGAAACGATTCTCGTAAATACAACAGAGTCAGATCGTTTTTATACGATTGTTTTATCCTTTGTACCAGGTCTTGGTCATTTTCAATTAGGGTTGATGTATCGTGGGATCACGTTGTTGAGCTCTTTCTTAGGACTGGGAATGATGGTGTTTTTTGTTACCTTATTAACGGGTAGAAGCGAGTTTTTAATATTTATCGCTATTCTTCCTATTATATGGGTATATGGATTTTTCGATGCGATGCAGCAATTTACAAAGAAGCAAAATGGAGAAGAATTAGTCGATCAAACCATTTTTCAAGACTTAGAAAAAAATAGAGAAGAAGGCAAAAAAAGCAAAGCCATTGCTACTTTTTTATCAATTTTCCCTGGTGCAGGACATTTATATTTAGGATTGCAGCAGCGTGGAATTCAATTAATGGCAGCATTTTTATTCTCGATCTTTATTTTAAATGAATTGCGATTAGGAATCTTTTTATTTTTGGTTCCATTGATTTGGTTTTATAGCTTTTTTGATGGACTGCAAAAAGCGTCAAAAGCAGGAGAAGATGAGCCGTTGCAAGATACACCAGTCATCTCCTATTTAATTAATCACCAGAAATGGATTGGTATAGGGCTTGTTTTATTAGGTGTATATTATTTATTTGTGAATATAATTTTGCCTGGATTAGCACCAAAAATACACGTCTTATATGGCATTGATCTGCAGTTTTTATTTTACCATTACTTCCAGACAGGAATTGTTTGTCTCGTTCTAATATTAGGCGGCGGCCGTTTATTAATGGGCAAGAAAAAAGTGAAGCAGGTAAAATAGATAAAGGTTTAAGAAGGCTGTTTTCTAAAAGTTTGTTGTTTTTGAAACACTGAGCAGCCTGAATATACGTAGACTCCTGCGGGAAAAGCGAGAAAGACAAGACCCCACAGGAGCATAGCGAGGCCACTGAAGTGTTTTATTATATAAATTATAGGTAAAACACTTATATTTTAGTAGGATAAAAATGGTATAGGGAGTTTGAAAACGACCATCATGTTGGTTAGGAGAGGCGTCCGCACGACTCCTGCGGGATTAGCGAGAAAGACGAGACCCCACAGGAGCAAAGCGACGAGGAGGCTCGGCACTCGCCCCGCGGAAAGCGTGCGGTAAGCCTCGGAAAACCGAACGCAAACCTCTAAATGCTTGATTTTCACTATCTATATTTCATAGCATCCACTTTTCTAGTGTCCTCAGCAAAGCGACGAGGAGGCTCGGCACTCGTCCGCGGAAAGCGAAGTGTATTGAGGCTGCGGGGTAAATAACAACAATCTATACGAAAAGAGCCTAAATGAAACAAGGGGGGCAAATAAATGAGAACTTGGCGTGTTGGTACATTTTCGATGGGGTTATCACTGCTATTTCTCGGAATTTTTCTGTTATTATCGCAATTTTTACAGTGGGATATAACAACGGTGCTGAAGGTTTGGTGGCCGGTTATTTTAGTGGTGCTTGGCGTAGAAATACTGCTTTATCTATTCACTTCTAAACAGGAAAAACCATATTTAAATTTTGATCTATTCAGCATTATTATTGTTGGCATAATAGGAACGGCTGGTATAGCGATTGTATTTTTACAGTCAACTGGGTTGATAACTGCTATGCAAGAAGAATTTAACAGAGAAGAAGTAACGATGGATTTACCATCATATGATTATAAAATAAAGAACAATATTAAAAGAGTGGTCATTGATACAGAAGGGCAAAGCAGCCCCTTATCAATAGAAGGAACAGATGATAATACCGTTTCCTTATTTGGTACATACCGGTCAGTTAATGCGGATAAAAAAGTAATGATTAAAAAAGCACAAGATTATGTATTAGTAAATGAAAAAGGAGATACCGTTTATGTAAATCTAAAAGATTTACCGATCCAATCAAGGGGCTTTTCTTCTTCTTATTCTACGATTCAGTCAACCATTCTTATTCCAAATAATATAAAAGTTGAAATTGTGGGAGAAAATGATGAATTAACGGTTAATCCACGCAATCTTCGAACAGATTGGAGTATTTCCAATGCATCATCACTTAATCTGAATCTGGCTGATACAGAAAATGTGCAAGTAAAGGTGAAAGATACTGAGATTTTAGATAGTGAAAGCGAAAAATGGAAAAGTGAAAATAAAGATGAAGCAGACGAAAACGAACCGAATATACTAGCAGAAGCAAGCTATGTAAAAGGCAAAAAAAATGCCACAATTAACATTGTAAACAGCGGTAGTTTAGAGGTAACAACTGAATAAAAAATAGTAAAAAATCTGTTTTTATGCAGATTTTTTCTTTGTACTAATAGCATGAGCAGTGCAATTTTAGTCATTCAAAGAGATTAATCAAACGTTTGTTTAAATCAAACGTTTGATTAATTGTTTTTAATAAGAAAAGAAAAGTTCTTTTAACTTAGAAACTTCAGCGTAGGCGTACAGGGTGATCAACTACCGGCGTTGCTAAACGCTTGGAGAAAGGGCTTATAAAGGACAAAATAAAGTAAAAACACCAGGTTTTGTCCTTGAGAGAGCTTATGAAGGACAAAATAAAGAAAAAAGCACAAGTTTTGTCTTTGAGAGGGTTTATGAAGGACAAAATAAAGAAAAAGCACCAAGTTTTGTCCTTGAGAGAGCTTATGAAGAACAAAATAAAGAAAAAGCACCAAGTTTTGTCTTTGAGAGAGTTTATGAAGGACAAAATAAAGCAAAAAGCACTAAGTTTTGTCTTTGAGAGAGTTTATGAAGGACAAAATAAAGCAAAAAGCACTAAGTTTTGTCCAAAAATAATAGGTTGAGAAAAGAAGTAGAGGGGCATAATGGGGAAGAATCATTGTTGAAAAGCTACTAAATATTGCCTAAAGATGTAGTTATCGTTTATGATGTTAGATGGTATAGTATGGATCGAAATCTTGAAAAAATAGGATGATGGTTATGAAACGTGCAAGAATTATATATAATCCTACTTCAGGTCGTGAAGCGTTTAAAAAGCATTTATCAGAAGTGCTAAAAAAATTGGAGAATGCAGGATATGAAACCTCCTGCCACGCAACAGTAGGACCTGAAGATGCTACAAAAGCAGCAAAGATTGCAGTAGAGAGGCGTTATGATCTTGTAGTTGCAGCTGGCGGAGATGGCACCATTAATGAGGTGGTGAACGGGTTAGCTGAACAAGAATACCGTCCAAAACTAGGAATTATTCCTGTCGGCACTACAAATGATTTTGCAAGAGCTTTACATATTCCAAGAGATATAGAAGCGGCTGCAGATATCATTGCAAAAGGTGATACGATTCCAATGGATATTGGTCGAATAAATGATAAATACTTTATTAATATCGCAGGCGGCGGTCATTTAACAGAGCTGACATATGAAGTGCCGAGCAAATTAAAAACAATGCTTGGGCAGCTTGCTTATTATTTAAAAGGAATTGAAATGCTGCCATTTTTAAAGGCAACAACGGTTAAGATTGAATACGATGGAAAACTATTTGAAGGGGAAGTTATGCTCTTTTTAGTTGGTTTAACGAACTCTGTCGGCGGGTTTGAGAAATTAGCACCCGGTGCGTCTATCAATGACGGATTGTTTTCTTTGCTTATCTTGAAAAAAGCAAATCTAGCAGATTTTATTCGCATTGCTACCCTTGCTCTTCGCGGAGAGCATGTAAATGATCCGAACGTTATTTATGCAAATGCCAATCATATAAAAATTACGTCCAATGAAACGGTGCAATTAAATCTTGATGGTGAATTAGGCGGAATGCTTCCTGCAGAATTTGTTAATTTATACCGACACTTTGAGGTGTTTGTTCCGATTAACGAAATTCGCGATGAAGACAACCCTGAAAAAACTAGAATGATTGAGCAATAATAAATGGACAAGAATGGGCTATTCTCCAAAATAGCTCATTCTCTATGTAAAAAAGATCCCACTGTTTCTTCAACAAAGTCCTTCCCAAAAAACTTCCTGTAATCAATTAGCTTTTTTATGGTATGATTTACTTTTGTAAACGATTGTTATAATTTTTTTATTGTCTCTTAATTTAGGAAAGGCTGTTTTCGTATAGATTGTTGCTTTTAAACGCGCAGCCTGCATACCCTTCGCTTTCCGTGGGCGAGCGACAAGCCTCCTCGTCGCATTCGCTCCTGCGGGGTCTCGTCTTTCCCGCATTCCCACAGGAGTCTACGTGTATGCAGGCTGCTAAGTACTCTTCTCCCATGTTTTTATGTAATAAACAACAAACTTTGAGAAAACAGCCTTAGGAAAACAATATGTAAAGGAAGAAGCATATGAGTCGAACATTGCCTGTTCAAAAGAACGATATAATAGATATAGTATTTGAAGATTTAACACATGATGGCTCCGGAGTGGCAAAGGTAGATGGATACCCTTTATTTATCCCCAATGGGTTGCCTGGTGAAAAAGCTACCGTTAAGGTGGTTAAAACAAATAAAAATTACGGATTTGGCCGTCTCTTAGAACTGAAGGAAAAAAGCCCATATAGAGTAGAAGCTCCATGTTCTATTTATAAAGAATGTGGAGGCTGCCAGCTTCAGCATTTAAGCTATGAAGGACAGCTGCAAATAAAGCATAAACAAGTCCAAGATGTTTTAACGAGAATCGGAAAAATTAATACAATTGTTCACCCAACCCTTGGCATGAATGAACCTTGGCGCTACCGAAATAAAGTACAAGTTCCTATTGGTGAGCAAGAAGGCGGACTGATTGGCGGTTTTTATCAACAGCGTTCCCATCAAATTATCAACATGGAAGAATGTCTTATTCAACAAGAAGAAAATGATGTTGTCATCAAAAAAGTAAAAGCAATCTGCAATAAATATGGCATACGTGCATATGATGAAAGCCGCCATAAAGGCGATTTGCGTCATATTATGGCAAGACGTGGATTAGTGACGGGAGAAATTATGGTTGTACTAATTACCCGCACAAATGAAATGGTGAATAAAATTAAAATTGTGGATGAAATCGTAAAAAGCATCCCTGGATTAAAATCCATTATCCACAATGTGAATAACAAAAAAACGAATGTGATTATGGGAGAAACAACAAAAGTGCTTTGGGGCGAAGAAACGATTACGGATTATATCGGAGAAATTAAATTTGCGATATCTGCCCGTTCCTTCTATCAAGTAAACCCAGAGCAAACAAAGGTTCTTTATGATAAAGCGCTCGAATATGCAGGCTTACAAGGAGAAGAAAGCGTTATTGATGCTTATTGCGGCATCGGAACAATCTCGCTTTTCCTTGCCCAAAAAGCAAAAAAAGTATTCGGTGTCGAAATCGTTCCACAAGCAATAGATGATGCCAAAAGAAATGCAGAAATAAATGATATCCACAATGTGGATTTTTCCGTTGGCGAAGCAGAAGTAGTTATCCCCAATTGGTATAAAGAAGGAAATGAAGCAGATGTGCTAGTAGTCGACCCGCCTCGAAAAGGCTGTGACGAAGCACTGCTGCAAACAATTATTAACATGAAGCCAAAAAAAGTAGTCTACGTATCCTGCAACCCCGCGACATTAGCAAGAGACTTGCGTATTTTAGAAGACGGAGGCTACACAACGCTTGAAGTGCAGCCTGTGGATATGTTTCCGCAGACGATGCACGTGGAATGTGTTGCACAACTCGCTTTAAAAATGTAACGAAAAAATACCTCCTGCTAAATTAATATTAAAATTTTGCAAAGGATTTTAAACAGGTAAAGGGAAGAGGTCGTTTTTTTATTCTTCCCTTACTTTATATTATAACGAAAAAGGTAGAGGCTTTTAAATTTCGCGAAAAACACTTTCTAAATCATTGTATCCCCTAACATCTTCCTCTTTTGGATCATCTGTTTCTACCGTCCACTCTTTCTTAATAGGGCTTAACCCTCCAGTATTGTTTTTTATATATGGAATATGGATATGATAGGTTTTGCCGTCTTTTTTAACTGTATAACCAATATAGTATTGATCAGCTTGTCCCTCTTCTTCAAAAATACCGATATTTTCTATACCGAATTTATTAATATAAATTTCAAATGACTGTTGTAATTCATTAATAATTTGTTCTCGTGATAAAAATTCCATCCATTTCGCCCCTTCTTAATAAATCATAATATCTTATTATTAATATGTCTTTCTTTGTTTTTATATAAACATATTAGGTGAAATTACCGATAAATAAGAAGTACATATAGTTGGGATAATCACTCAAAATATAGGAGCATTAATACATCCAAATTTATAGGAAATTAATCATCATTTTAGGAGGGGCCATAAATGAACCGACAAAGTATTTCAACAAAAGTATCCCTTGTTTTATTTGTAGCAATTGCAATAGTTCTCTCTGTTGCTGCTGTAATTGTAAACATGTACACCAAGAATATTTTGACTCAAAATATTGAGAAGGAAGTATCCGTTGAGAGTAAATGGATTGCTGATCAGATCAATAATTTTTTCGAGGAAAAAGGGCAGCTAGTGGATCAAATTACGAGTAATCAAACAGTACTTCATTACCTCAAGACAGCAAAAACACGGGATGAAGCGTTAACGAACTCATATTATAAGGATATGAATCAGTCACTAGAAGCGATTAAAGGCATGGACCCGGATGTGGCAATGGTCTGGGTAGCGAGTGAGAAAGGGAACTTTTTAACGGGGACAGGAAAGGTTCTGTCAAGTCCGGACTTTGACCTTTCTGAACGTCCTTGGTATAAGCCAGTAAAGGATGCTGAAGGCGTATATTACACGGAACCATATATGGATCAAGTCTTCGGTAAAGTAATTATGAGCGTAATGAAGGAAGTAGAGGTCAATAATGAGAAGGTAGGTATCGTAGCCATTGATCTATTCTTAGACTCCATTCCTTCCATAATGGAGCCATTTAAAATTGGAGAAACAGGCTACAGTATATTGCTAGCACCTGACGGCAACGTAATTTACCACCCAGATAAAGACTTCATTATGAATAAGCCTCTTACAAGCCAAAACGGTGATATCGGAGCGATTGCGAAAAAAATGATAGAGGGAAAAAATGGATTAGAAGAGGCCAAGCTTGGCAACGAACAGTATTACATAGGATATGAACCAGTTGAGTCCGCTGGTTGGTCTGTTGCAACTACAGTAACGCAGGATGAAGTATTTGCACCTTTAAAGAGTATGACGAAAAATCTCTTAATCTATTTCATTATTATAGTGGTTATTCTCGTAGCAATTACTTATTTTCTATTAAAGTATACGTTGAAAAATCTTTCTAATATGTCTGAAATAATCAAAAAGATTACGGCAGGAGATTTGACGCACCGCCTTGATATTCATTCTAAAGATGAATTAGGTCAAGTATCGAATGATTTGAATGGTATGTTGAATAATTTGAACGGACTCATTCACACAGTACAGGACAATGCAGCACAAGTGGCTGCTTCCTCTGAACAGCTAAATGCGAGCGCTGATCAGACTGCTCAGGCAGCTCAAGTAGTAGCAGGTACAATTGATTCGGTAACAGAAGGAACTTTAAAACAAATCAACAGTACGAGTGAAGCTGCTGAAACAGTGGTAACAATGTCTGAGACGTTTCAGATTGTCTCCGCTGATTCAGATATGGTTGCTAGAAGTTCTGAAGAAGCTGTTCAAAAAGCAAAGATTGGGGAAGAAGCTGTAGTTTCAGCTATGACTCAGATGGAAACAATCAAACAAACTGTAAATGCAGCGGCAAATATTATCGCAAAGCTAGGAGAACGGTCCAATGAAATTGATCAGATTGTTAATACAATTTCTGATATTTCCAATCAGACAAACTTGTTAGCTTTAAATGCTTCGATTGAGGCATCGCGTGCAGGTGAGCATGGAAAGGGCTTTACCGTTGTGGTCAATGAAGTGAAGAAGCTTGCCGAACAATCGAAACAGGCAGCAGGTCAGATTGGGGACTTGATTAAAGAAATCCGGACGGATACAGACCTTGCAGTGAATTCTATTAATAGTGGTACACAAGAGGTGGAAAAAGGTTCGAATGTTGTCCAAACAGCTGGTGTGACATTTAAAGATATAACCTCCATCGTTTCACAGGTCTCTCAGCAGATGAAAGATATTTCTTCATCGATCAAGCAGATATCATCGAGTACAAATCACATCGTTGAAGCAATAAAAGAGGTAGATGAGATTGCCCACTCTGCTCAGGGAGACTTTGAAAATGCAGCAGCTGCAGCTGAAGAGCAGACAGCTTCCTTTGAGGAAATTAGCTCGGCGAGTCAAGAATTGTCGTCTATGGCATTAGAGCTTCAAGAGGCTATTTCCAAATTTAGAATTTAAGCATACGAGTGTCTTAACCCTAGTGCGGTAATGCTATTATGCACTGGAGTCAGGTACTATAAGGAACTGTTAAATGATAATGTTGTTTATAGGAAGGGAATCTGCGAGCCTCTTGCGGAAAAAACGGGCTGGCAAGACCCCGCAGTGAGGAACGAGCGAGGAGGCTTGTCAGTTCGTCCGTGGAAAGGGAGTGGATACCCTGACCTTTTGAAAAGGCTGTTTTCTCAGAGTTTGTTGTTTTTCACATAAAAAATGGGAGAAGAAGTGCTCAGCAGACTGAATACACGTAGACTCCTGTGGGAATGCGAGAAAGACGAGACCCCACAGGAGCGTATGCGACGAGGAGGCTCGACGCTCGCCCACGGAAAGCGAAGTGTATTCAGTCTGCGAGTTTAAAAGCAACAATCTATACGAAAACAGCCTTTGAAAATCAACAATGGAATTTAACAGAGCCAATTATAAAGCCTCATACAAATAAATTTTCCATGCAGAAGATTTTGATTCAAACACTTTTTTTAGTGTTAGATTGTTTTCGTTGGCGTTGTCTATTGGAACAGCAGAAAAAATATATTTGCCTCCCATTCTTTTAAAAGGCTCGATATTAAGTTCAAGATTCTCCAGCCTTTTTTTAGAGCTTTTCTTAAACATATAATGTTTCCCAAGCTCATCCGTAAAAATATAGCAGCGCCCACCCCATTCATCAAAGTAGGTACGAATCGTTTTATTTTTATCAAGTTCTTTTTCTATTATTTTTCTAAACTCATGTTTATAGCTTAAAGGGTAAAAATTATTGTAGCTATCAAGCGTGTAAAAGCCGTTATATTGAGCAATCGCTGGATGGATTCCAATACTTGCTACACGATAGCTTTCCTGCGGCATCCCTATGTACTCTTTCATCTCTTGGAATTGTTCTTCTGCAAAAAATTGTTTGACAGTAGGTTCTTTATGAAAAATGATTTCTTCATTAAAAAGTAAACCCAATGCAATTTGAGCAGCAACTAAATAAAAGGTAAGTTTTCTCCATCCATGAAACCAAATGATTTTTAAAGAAAGAGCAAACATAACATAAATAATCAAAGGTTTTAAAAAATGATATCTGGCAAAATTAAACGTATCCAAAAAATGAAAGCGTTCTGTCAGCGGAAGCCAGCCTTTGTAGAACCAAAAAGCATACCATGCTGATAAAGCAAGGTTTAGCCAAAACAACCATACAAACACTTTTTCCTGCTTCCACAGTTTTTTATAAAAAACTAAGTATAAAGCGATTAATAAAGCAGGTAAAATGAATAGTGTGTGAATCGTCATAACATGGTTATGTCCTAAAGCAAAGTTTTTCAATGTGAGTCGGAGGCAGTGAAAAAAAGATAATCTTGCATGAAAGTATTCATCTCTGCTATTAGGCTCATCATCAAAAAGAAACGAAGAAACAAGCCGATACTCTACCAGTAAATAAATCAATGACATATAAACAATGGATAGGAAGAAGCGAAGATTCCATCCTTTTCCTCTCATTACATCCACAATCCAAAATATTCCCATTCCGCTTAAGAAAAAGAAAAAGCCTAGAACAATACTCGAATAGAAGGGCAAAAGAGTTAAGGTTAAATAATTTACCCAAGATTTTTCCCCTTTGCGAATATTGAGAAATGCCCATAATGCTAATGGCATTCCGAGTGTACTGAGCATGCCGGATGGCCAAAAAGGAGTAAGCGCCAATGATAGAGCAGCCCCAATTCGAATGAATCCCCATTCGCTTTTAGGCAAAAAATGCTTTTTTAATAGAAGATACATGCCAATAAACGCGACAATACGTGTAATAAATTGACTAAGTGCATAAGCAGTCATGGTTGGAAATAAGGCATATAGCCATACAATTAAGCTAAATTCCGTTCCAAAAGCATTTCGGGGTAATCCATTTATGATTTGAGGAATGGTTGCATCAACCGGACTAATGATTTTTCCGCTTTCAGCTAATACCTTATACCACGCTAAGTTTGAGTCTAAGTTATCGTGTACGCGAATATGAGCATTTTCTCCTAGGATAAAAAGGGGCGATACACATAAAACAATAACAAGAAAAGCAAAGAACAATAGTCTTTGCTCTATTTTTTTATTTAAAAACACACTTTACACCTCAAAAATCTAATTTTTAATAATAAGATTTGCAATAATAACACAGCCTATTTTGAAGGTAGATGCGGATGCCTTTGAAAGAGCGATTCATAAAAGAAATATTGTTAATTAACGACTTTTTCCAGATCCTTCGTTTATAAAGGCTGAACTCTTCTATATGTCCCCATTCTCCATAGCCATTCAAGTGGGCCAAATTGGAATTGCGATAGCCACCACTTACTTAAAAACATTTGCAACGCATAAAAAGCAAGACAATAAATAGCGGATTGCCATAGCGTAATTTCAGCCGTATTATCAAATAATAGAGCGAATAATGTTGTAGTCACAACGGTTTGGCCTAAATAATTAGTTAAAGCCATTCGACCTACGTATCCAACAGGAGCCAAGAACGTCTGCCATCTTTCTTTTTCAAGTAATAGTAATAAAGAAGTGACATAAAAGATCGACAACGTTTTCCCGCTTGTTACCACATAAACATAGTTTTCCGACGGATTGTAGCTTGTTGGAGTAAATTGGACAAAAAGCATAATCCAGCTTGGGATGGTTAAAAGGAACGCGATGATCTGAATCGTGCGGATGTTTTTTCTTAACTCATTTATCCGCTGAAAAAGCTCAATTTTTCCTACAAACAAGCCTAATAAAAATAAACCTAAAATCTCTGGAAAATAAACAATGTTAGCAGGGATACCGTATATTAAAAAAAATTGAATTCTAGCATACGCTTGTTCTAACCAGCCATCAAATTGATTAAAGGCTGGAACGATCGAGTCGACAGATTCGGTTGTCTCTACGAGTGAACCTAATATAGTAATTAGCTCAGATAGCACCAACAGGACAATCGACCAGATTAAAATCGTTTTTGGATTTCGTTTATAAAAAAGCAGCAGCCAAAATCCTGTGAAGGCATATGTATTCAAAATATCTCCATTCCAAAAAAAGCTGATATGAATCAAAGCAAATAAGAGTAAAATGACTAACCGCTGTGAGAATAATCGATACATTTTTGCTCCTCTTTGTTCAGCACGACTCATAAAAATCCAAAATCCTAATCCAAATAAAAAGGAAAAAATAACATAAAACTTCGTTTGCACAAATAAATCGTAAAATAGCCGCAGATAAGCATCGAAACCGTTGTAGCTTCGTTCCTCTAAAAATAATTCCATTCCGAGCATAGTGGGAATATTAACAAGGAAGATTCCTAAAATAGCAAAGCCGCGCAGCACATCAATAGACTTAATGCGCTGCTCTTTACTAACAGATAAGTTCATACACATACTCCTTTCGTATTTCTCTTCCATTATAGTGGATTTTTGGAACTTACAGGTAGTTAAATTTAACTTTCCTTTTACAATATGCTTTCAGTAAGGCTGTTTTCTCAAAGTTTGTTGTTTTCACATAGAGAAGAAGTATCAGCAGACTGAATACACGTAGACTCCTGTGGGAATGCGAGAAAGACGAGACCCCACAGGAGCGTATGC
>NZ_JBQRKO010000030.1:0-42318 GCF_052318935.1 Niallia sp. 01092
ACAACAGTTTTCTACTGTTGTTTTAATAACGGTCAATTTGAATTATTTTTCCATTTTCCGCTGATATTTTAATATCTACATCTTTTCCATTTACTTGCACTACTTCGATATCATAATAATATATTCCATTATTATCATCTAGTTCTATGTCTGTCACTGTTCCAGCTTTTTTTTCTAACGCTATTTTTTTTGCTTTCTCATCTGTTATTTTAATATTTTTTAGCATGCTGTTTTTTGACAACACTTCCCCAGTTTCCGCATTAACATATAAATCTTCGTCTTCTTTTTGATCTAATACATCATCCTGCAATTCCACTTCATAAACTGTTTCCCCATTTGCATTCGTTTGTAATTCTACATCTTTTACCTCTTTATTGGTTTCTTCAGCAGCTAGTTTTGTTGCTTCTTCTTTTGAAATTTTTTGTTGTGCTGCTACAGAATTTCCGTTTCCTTTCCCAATATAATAAGCTGATGTACTAATAATTATTACAGCAGCAATTCCAATCCAGATCCATTTATTTTTCATTTTTGCTTCCTCCTTTTTTCTATACGTATATAGTACCGTGGTAAAATGATAAGAAAGAAGAACAAAAATGAGAAATTGATGAGAAATAAGAAATACGTCTCCTAAAATATGAAGACCAAATGTAGTTTACAATATCCTAATCATCTTCCCAATTAATTGAAATCACATCTCCGCTATATGCGTTTATATAAAGTTTTACCTCTTCCTTTTTTTCCGTTTCTATTTCTACTTCATATACAAATTGATCATCCTCTTCCTCTAAATCAATACTTATTATCTTTCCTTCTATTTTTTTTAGCGCAATATCTTTAGCAGCTTCTTCCTTAATCCTGCCCGTTGCTTCGTTATTTACTGGTATTATCTCTTTCGATTGACGGTTAACTAATATTTTATACGGATCTTTTTCCGACTTTAAACTAATTTGAAAATAACGAATGCCATTTTCCGTTATTGCTTGTACTGCTATTATTTCTCCGTCGTATTTTTTTTGCACTTGTTTAACAGCGTCTCTTTCTGTCAATAGACTTTGATTATTCGTATATTTTTTTGATAAAACGACAATATTTGCAATTTTTCCGGTTTTAGCATCCACAGAAATATGATAGGACCCTTTATTATTTTCAATCTTTGCTTCATATACCTCTCTTCCTTGCTGCTTTTTTTTGGATAAACCCATCACATCTCCTTCATACTTACTCGATATGATTTCTTTTACCTCATCTTTAGATAAAAGATCATCCTTTTTTAAAAAAGTAAAAAAGATATAAAGGATAAATGCTGCTACTAGAAAGACTAGCAGCTTCAGCCAGCTTCGCGTTCTCACTTATGCGCCATCTCCTTTTGATTTTTCTTTGTAATCTTCTATTAAAGGAAATTGACATATAAACGTTGTACCTGCTCTAACAGCACTTTTTACAAAAATGATTCCTTTATGTGCTTCCACAATTTTTTTGGCTATCGATAATCCTAATCCTGTACCTTCACTTTCACGTGTTCTCGCTTTATCCACTCGATAAAACCGCTCAAAAATTAAAGCTTGTTCCTCTTTTGGAATGCCTGGTCCTTTATCAGAAATTTCTATCATCAAACATGTAGTGGTTGTATCAATCCTAATATGGATGCTATCAGAACTAAATTTAATCGCATTATCTAATAAGATAAATAATAATTGTTTTATTTTTTGTTGATCTCCATACAAGGAGACTTTATTTTTTTCACTGTAAACGGAGATTTTTCGATGATGTACTGTTTCCATATTTCGAGCTGTGTCTTGACAAATAGCTAGAAGATTAAGGTGATTCATTTCCAACTTCCAATGGCCATCTGCGTTTGCCAGCTCAAGCATTTGATTGGTCATCTCTTTCATGCGAATGGATTCAGAATGAATGGCCTCTATAGCTTCTATTAATACTTCCTCTCTTTTCATTCCCCACCTTTTTAACATATTCGCATAACTTTCTATCACTGTTAAAGGTGTTTTTAATTCATGCGATGCATCAGACACAAATTGCTGTTGCTGCTCAAACTGTCTCTTCAATAACGTAATCATCTTGTTAAAAGTTGCTCCAAGTTGATATAGTTCATCCTTTTTCTTTTCGGGAAGGTCTATTTCTTTCAAATCACCTTTTATTTGTATTTCTTCCATCGTATTAATCATCGATTGAATCGGGTTTAGAATGACATTTGATAATATTCTTCCTGCTAGAAAGGTCGGAATAATTACAATAAGGGTTGAAATAATTAAAATAATACGTAAAGCATGTAAAATAGTCATACTACTTTGGATATTTTCTGCTAGTTCTAATGTTACAACATCGCCATTATGCCAAATCACTGGAAGTGTTGTAACAGTAAATACACGATCATCTTGTTCTATTATTTGTTCTGTTTGTTTTCCGATAAAATGTGCATTTATGTCTACATACTTTTTATCTGTTGTTGAAGTAAAGACTACTGAATCATTACTATTTATCAAACGAATCATTCCGTCTGTAGGTATGTACGCACGCAGTAAACTTTCTGTATTGGAATCAGAAATTGAACGCAAGCTCTTGGCTATTTGTTCCATTTGCACCGTTGTTTTATTTACATTGTCTGTAAGAATTAGTTTTTGAAAAAGAAAATAAATAAACATGTTTACTACTAGTATAATAATAAAAAGAAATAAGGTGGAAAATAGTTGAATTTTCAAGCGCACTTTCATGATGCAACATCCTTTATGATATACCCAACACCCCTAATCGTATGAATGATGGATTCTCAAACTGATGATCAATTTTAATCCGAACATAACGAATATACACATCGACTACATGTGTATCACCTAAATAATCATATCCCCATACATTCGTTAAAATTTGCTCTCTTGTAAGCACAATATTTTTATTTTCTAGTAAGTATACTAATAATTCAAACTCACGTGGTGTTAAGTCTATTTCAATATTTTCTCGTATTACACGATATGATTTTACAAATACTTGTAAATCTGCAACCGTTAATACTTTTTCTTGTTCTTTTTTTATTTGTTGCTGACTTATTCGAAGAGCAGCACGAATTCTTGCCAAAAGCTCTTCGATTTGAAATGGCTTAGTTACATAGTCATTTGCCCCTAAATCTAGCCCAGCAACTTTATCCGGTATCGAATCTCTTGCCGTTAAGAGAATAACTGGCACGTTATTGTTGCCATTTCTTATTCTTCTTAATACTTCTAAGCCACTTAATCCTGGTAACATCACATCTAGTAATACGAGACTACAATCTTCCTTCATTACCCTCTCTAAACCCGTTGTACCAGTATTTTCTATACAAACATCATAACCCTCATATTCTAATTCCATCGTTATCACTCTTGCTATTTTCTGTTCATCTTCAATAATGAGTATTTTTTCTTTTTTCAAAAATGAACCTCCTGACTTTTCTTTTTTTTTAGATTAACAACTTTTTATATAGAGTGGTATCGAATCCACACTATTTACTGTGTAGACAAGGCACCTTTACAACAAATGCAATTATATATAAACTATTGAAGCATTTTAATAAGAAGACTACAAAAAATAGTACTAATTTGCAAATAAAAATGCCCTAAAAGATGACGCTTTTAGGACATTTTTATAATAATTTGTTTTGTAGATTAATTATAAATTAAAGATTATTAAAAGTATCAGTTAAAACTGGAACAATTTGCTTTTTGCGAGATACAACACCTTTTAATAGAGCAGTATTATTTTTTAAATCGACATTAAACGCTTTTTCCACAACTGCTGCTTTATCACCTAATGCTAAAGCGACAGAATCATTGTTTAAAATATCAGTTACAACTAATAAAAATAAATCAAGATTTTTCGCAGAAATTGTGTTGTTTAATGCTGCTTCTAATTCAGCTTGTTTTGCTAACACATCGTTTGTATCAACAGCATTTACTTGTGCAACTTCGACTTTATATGTACCCATTGGAAATTCTTTTGCATCAAGTGAAATTAATTGTTCAACTGTTTTATCACTTAAATCAGCACCTGCTTTTAACATTTCAAGACCATACTGTTCCGCATTTACACCAGCAATTTCAGCTAATTCACGTGCAGCCGCTACGTCTTGCTCTGTGCATGTTGGCGATTTAAATAATAAAGAATCCGAAATAATGGCAGAAAGCATAAGACCTGCGATTTCTTTGTTTATTTCTACGCCATTTTCTTTGAACAGCTTGTTTAAAATAGTTGCAGTACAACCAACTGGCTCGCAACGGTAGTATAACGGATCGCTTGTTTGAAAATTTGCAATACGGTGATGGTCGATAACTTCTAATATACTAACATCTTTAATATCTTCCACACTTTGTTGGAACTCATTATGGTCCACTAAAATGACACTGTTAGTTTCAGTTGAAGCTTTTTCAATAAACCTTGGTGCTTCTGTATTAAAATAATCTAGAGCAAACTTAGTTTCCCCGTTTACTTCGCCAAGGCGAACTGGTTCTGCAGCAATCCCTAAGCTATTTTTTAAGCTTGCATATGCAATTGCTGAACAAATAGTATCCGTATCTGGATTTTTATGACCGAATATTAACACTTTTTCCATGAAATAATTCTCCTTGTAACAATAATAATGATGGTTCATATAGATGTACATCTTAACTATCCTATGGAGCCACCTACAGTTATTTTAACATATCCCAATAAAAATAAAAGAACTGAACAAAAATTTCTACTATTCATATAGAAAAGCGTAGTTGCCTTGTTCAGCCCTGTAGAAAAATGGTCTCTTGACTCAAAAAGTGTTTTTTTATTTAGGCTTTTTTCGTATAGATTATTGTGATTTACCCCGCAGCCTGAATACGCTTCGCTTTCCGCGGACGAGTGCCGAGCCTCATCGTCGCTACGCTCCTGCACAAGTCTCGTCTTTCGCGCTTTTCTAAGCAGGAGTCTACGTGTATTCAGGCAGCTCAGTGCTTAAGCCATATTTATTATTTTATTCAAAAACAACAAACTTTTAGAAAACAGCCTTACTTTAAGAAAACGTGCGGTTATCTTTCATGAGAGCTAGACACTTATCTAAGTTAAAAACCTAATATTTCCTCATCTTTCCACAAAAAAAGAGAAAGGAGTTAACCTTTCTCTTCCCTCTATTTTACAAATTAGAATTTAAATTTGTAGTTATCAATTTCCCAAGCATGGATTGTTGTACGGTAGTTATCCCACTCTTCTTTTTTCGCAGCTAAATATTCTGTGAATACATGCTCTCCAAGAGTTTTAAGACCGATTTCACCAGCTTCTAACTCAGCAATAGCTGCATCTAATCCACCTGGCAAGCTGTCAATTCCAAGCTCTTTACGACGATCATCTGTCATATGGAAGATATCTTCGTTAATTGGAGCTGGAGCTTTTAAGCCTTTTTCTACTCCATCTAAACCTGCAGAAGCGATTACTGCAAATGTTAAGTATGGGTTAGCAGATGGATCTGGACAACGAAGCTCAACACGAGTAGCCATTCCACGTTTAGCAGGAATACGAATTAATGCTGAACGGTTTGATGCAGACCAAGCAAGGTAGCAAGGTGCTTCATAACCAGGTACTAGACGCTTATAAGAGTTTACTAAAGGATTTGTTATCGCAACAAAACTCTTAACATTTTCTAATACTCCAGCAATGAATGAATATGCTTCTGTTGAAAGCTGTAATTCATCAGACTCATCAAAGAATAGATTTTCTCCATCTTTAAAGAATGACATATTAACATGCATACCTGAACCATTAATACCGAAAACTGGTTTTGGCATAAATGTTGCAAATAATCCATACTGAGCTGCAATAGTTTTAACAACCCATTTATATGTAGTAGATAAATCTGCTGCAGTTAATGCATCAGCATATTTAAAGTTAATTTCATGTTGGCCTTCTGCTACTTCATGGTGAAGTGCTTCAATTGTAAAGCCCATAGCTTTTAACGTTTTGAAAATTTCAACACGAACTTTTTCGCCTAAATCTTTAGGAGATGGCTCAAAATATCCACCAAGATCGCCTAGTTCATCAGTTGGATATCCTTTTCCATCTGTTTCGAATAAGAAAAATTCTAATTCTGGACCAACTGAGATTGAATAACCTTTTTCAGCAGCACGTGCAACTGTTTTCTTAAGAACGTTACGAGTATCCCCTTCAAATAAAGTTCCATCAGGATTTGTAACAGAGCAAAGGAAACGTGCTTCAGAATAACCTTCTGTTTCAGTCCAAGGCATTACTACAAATGTATTTAGATCTGGTTGTAGGTAAGAATCTGATTTATTAATAGGTGAAAAACCTTTAATAGATGAACCATCAATCATGATTTTACCTTCTACAGCATCTTCTAATTGTGCAGCAGTAATAGTGATATTTTTTAAGATTCCTTCAATGTCAACAAATTGAAGATGTAATAATTGAACGCTTTTTTCTTTAATTGTACTTTGAATTTGTTCTAATGTAATCTGTGCCATGTCATTTTACCTCACAATTCATGTTCTATTATTTAACCTGAATCCATTATAAGTAATCTTTGATTTTTATACAATGTTTTTTTAAAAAGTTTTTCAGTATTTTTTAAAAATTTTACTAGATAACGCTTTCATCCTTTTGAACAAATTTAAACATAAATAAATTTGGTGAATTTGTGAAAAAAACAAGGCAATACTACGTATTTTTTATCATTCCTTTCTTTTTTATTTCCCTATTCGAAATAAATAGCATATATTAACACTAGCGGGATTTATGTAATGGTTTCCTAACTTACAGAATGAAGAACAAAATAGGATGTTTCTTTCCATAATGAAATTCTTAATAGAATAGAAGTGAAATTATAGATATTTAGTAAGGTAGTTTAGTTTTTTGCAATAGCCTTTCAATCTTTATATCTTTAATTATTTCACTATACCGAAAAAAATTAAAAATTTTTCCAAAATAACACTATTTTTTTTATAATTATAATGGATAAATTTTTAGAATAGTGTTAAATTTTCAAATAAGCAGTTAATTTCAACTAATTTTAGGATGGTGTTACCTTTATGAATGCATTAAAACCTTTTACTCTTAGCAAAAGATTTCCTGATATGCCTATCATAGGTTCTTCCTTTGCAGGCAGTTTAGAGGATGTTATTCCGTTGTCATTTGGATTTCCTGCACCAGAGTCATTTCCACTTGAGACTATGGTAACAGCAACGGAAGCAGCAATGAAAACACAAGGAACTGGTGCACTTTCCTATCTTGGAGGTACTGGTCCAAGCAATATTGTCAAATGGATAAAATCTCGTTCCAAACTCCGTGAAGTTTATGCAAACGAAGATCAAATTCTCGTTACAGCAGGAAGCATGCAAGCCATTGATCTTGTGACACGAACATTGACGGACCCTGGTGATGATTTATGGATAGAAGCCCCTTGTTTTTTTGGAGCAATCCGTTCTTTTCATCTAGCAGAAGTAAAACTTACTTCCTTTCCTATCGATGAAAATGGTTTACAAGTAGATCTAGTAGAGCAAGCATTAATAAAAGCAAGAGCAAATAATAAACCGATGCCAAAAATCCTTTATGTCATGCCGAACTATCATAATCCAGGTGGGGTTAATCTTTCGTTGGAAAGAAGAAAAAAACTTGCCGAATTAGCGTATGAATATAACTTTTTTATTTTGGAAGATGATGCTTATGTTGAACTTACATTTGATGGAAGTTATTTACCATCCATTCATTCCTTTGGACCGGAAAGAGTCATTTATTTGAGTACTTTTTCTAAAGTGATTGCACCAGGTATTCGCATGGGCTGGGCTATAGGAAATAAACAAGTAATTGATAAAATGCGCATCTTAAAAACGGACGGTTTTACAAGTGTTTACGTACAGGAAGTAGTATACAATGTGCTTCAGAAGCTCGATATAGAAGAGCATATTCAGTATTTAAGCGCCACATATAAATCGAGAAAAGATGCGATGGTAAGTGCAATAAAAGAATATTTCGGAGATGATGTATCTTTCGTAGTGCCAGATGGTGGTTTTTTCCTATGGTTAACCTTCCCCCTTGGTGTTAATACAAGTGCTTTTGTTGACGAGGCAATGCAGGCAGGCGTGTCCTTCTTAGATGGACGACATTTCTACTTAAAGGATGAAGGTTTTAATACGATGAGACTATGTTTTACTTATTGTAATGAAGAAAAAATTACAGAGGCAATCAAACGTCTTGCCAACACGTATTATGCTTATGTAAAAAGATTAACGCCTGAGGAAATTAATAAATGATTCATACAGACCAAAAGAAATTAGTTATTTATATTCGAAATAATATTCCAGAAAAATTTATAGATCAATTAAAACAGCTTGGGGCAACGGTAATGTTTGAGCCTTGGACATACGGAGAAGATGAACCTATAGTGCAGCATAATTTGTCCGAATGTACTATTATACTAACATTAGGTTTACATGATCATTTAAACATTATCGAGCAAGCACCTAATATACAGTGGATCCAATCCATTAGTGTTGGCTTAGATAGTGTTCTGAATGAAAGAACACTGAACAGTGATATTATTATTACGAATACAAAAGGCTGCACTTCTGTACCTATTGCAGAACATACTATTGCCATGATTTCTAGTTTTGCTAGAGGAATTCCAGCGATGATTCAAAATCAGCAAAATAAAATTTGGCAAAATACTTCCATTACTGATTTAGAAGGTGCAACAGTAGGGATTATCGGATATGGAGAAATCGGGAAAGAAATTGCCAAGCGTTGTAAAGCATTTGATATGACCGTTATTGGCTGCAGAAAAAGGCCTACCCGTACAATAGAAGAGGATCCAGCTGATCAAGTAGTCGGATTAGAAGAAATGGATATGGTCATAAAAGAATCCGATTTTCTTATATTAGCACTTCCTTCTACACCAGAAACATTTCATATTATTAATAAAGAAAAGCTCCAATTAATGAAGCCAACGAGCTTTTTAATAAATGTTGGGCGTGGGAACACGGTTGCAGAGCAAGATTTATTAGAGATTTTACAAACAAAAAAACTTGCAGGAGCAGCTTTGGATGTGTTTGATGTAGAACCTTTGCCAAAGGATCATCCTTTTTGGAAACTAGATAATGTCATTATTTCGCCACATAACGCCTATTTTTCACCAAAAAGCATGGAACGTTATATGAATATATTTTTAGAAAATGTTTACCGTTTTCAAAATGGGCAGGAACTCATTAATGTGGTAGATAAAAAATTAGGGTATTAAGAAAAGTACTTACAATGACAATAATAGACGAATTGGTATTGGGTGTAGGGAAAGGAATATACCTTTCCCTAACTTGCTAATTTAGTTTATTATTGTTATCTACTACATAAATGATAGAATGTTTATTTTTAACTTTGAAAGGAGATATATAAGTTGGAACAAAATTTACAAAAAATCAACTTATTAGACTTAGTCTCAGATGTTAATAAATATAATAATTTTGTAGTTACAGATATAAACGATCATGTTTTAAGAATCGCTGTTATCGATGGTGAATTTCATTGGCACGAGCATGAAACCGACGAATTATTTATGGTACTCGAAGGTGAACTGATAATTGACCTAGAAAATAATAAAAGCATTTCATTACTACCTGGAGAAACCTTCACTGTACCAGCACATACACAACATAGAACAAGATCAAATACTAGAACTGTAAATCTTTGTTTCGAAAAAAAAGATAACGATATTAATGGAATTTCTTAAAGCACCAATAATCATTGGTGTTTTTACTAATCAACAGAGACTATTAATCTTATCAATTCTACTTTTTTTACAAACTTGCTTAATGAGTTAATAGTATAATTAGCTCTCCTACCCTATTTTCTTTATTCTCAACATCGAATTAGCATTTTTTTGAAACTCGTATGAAACCTTAACCTCCTCAACCTTACAGCCATTGTCTTCGAGATAACTTATTATTTCATCTAAGTGTTGATATCGGTTTCCTTCTAAATCAACTAATGGAAAAATACGAACTTCTTCTTTTGAAACCCTCAATAATTCCTTCAATGTGCTGATATGGAAATCAACATCTAATCGGTCAGAATACGTAAATAAAAAATGAGCAGAAAGGATAATATCAAATTCCTTATCTTTAAACGGCAAAGATGGAAGAGTAGTTGGTATATATCTCTTGCTATTTTTCTTCCTATCGTTATAAGAATCTATTAAAGCATTGGTTCGATGCCTTCCTAATCCCTCTACGCTTTCAAAATAATCCCATAGAAAATTGTCTTTCGCTTTTTCCATCGTTTCCACTGTGTGTTCAATATCCTTCAGCCCTTTATTTTTTAATTCTTCATTTGAGTGATAATAGGCAATATCAGCTGCCGTCACATCTAACCCAAACTTGTTGCCAACTGCTGTAAATGAGCAAGCTCCTGCTGGACAATCGAGTATCTTCTTGCCATTTAGTTCTAATGATGAAAGGGAAAACATATGTAAATATTCTTCATAAGTTCTACCAATAAAAATGATTCGTTCCAAGTCTAATCCAGATTTACTCATAGGTTTCCATCTCCTTAAATATTTCAGTTTTTATGCATAAAAAAAGGGTTTCTCATCCTAGTAAAAGGACGAGAAACCCGTGGTGCCACCTTATTTCGTTTATTAAAAATAAACGCACTTACTGTACAGAAATAATCTATGCTATTTCGATACATTGTCTCTTTTATATCGGTAAGACTTTCCGCCATAACCTACTATTCGTTCAGTTTGGCTGCTCAGAAGCCCATTCAACAAGATTTCCACACTGATTTCCACCAACCATCAGCTCTCTGAAGTGTTCTTTATGTTTACTCCTCTTCATCATCGCATTTTTTATTCGAATGTCATTTACCAAAATTACCATTTTCTTGATTTTATCATTTTATAACAAACTCAGAAGATAGTCAAAACATTTGCAATCTTATTTTACTAACGCATCCTTAGTAAAACAAAATGAGAATTACCAATTAGCAATAAAGAAATCTTCTTTGATTGGAGCCAGGAAGCACGATATTATAGGTGCGAATAATACTGGAATTCATTCTATTGGAGTTACTTATGGATATGGTTGATTTAAGGAATTAAGTCATTCCAACCCTACTCAAAACACTATCGTCTCATATATTAAGCGTAAATATATGAATAATAACAAGACGAAAAGACCAAATCATCGAGCGATTTGGTCTGCTAATTGCATTTGTTTTTCTATAAAAATAGAATTACATACCTTATCTATTATATAGATATATAGAAGTCTCTTCTTATTTAAACTGTTTCAAAACCTGCGTCTTTCCATGCAGTTGTTCCACCTTCAATAAAAGCAACGTCTGTAAAGCCCATTTTTTTAAGTAAATAGGCACCTAACGCAGCTTGTCCTCCTAAACCACATGTTACTAAAATTGGGCGGTTGCGATCCGCTAACTCTGGATTGCGAAATTCTTCTGGAAGTTCTAAATCAGCACGAATTGGAAGCATGCCTAAAGAAATATTTACACTGCTTGGAATCAGCCCACATGCACCAGCATCAGCTGCGTCCTGTACATCAATAATATATGTAGTTGGTTGTTCTTCTATCTTTTTTTTCGCTTCAATCGATGAGATGCCTGGAACATTATTTTGTGCTTCTTCTACTAATTTACCAAAAGTTAAAGTCATTTTCATTCCTCCTTTTGTTTGTCATGTAAATCGTATCAAATTACGCTGTATTTATCTAATAATTTGCTTTATATATCGACAACATGGAACTTTTAAAAAAAGAGCTAATCAGTATGTACAACTCCTCTAGTTCATAAAATAAAAATATGAATAGTGGAATTTTACGTACATACTAATTTAGCTGCCCCATCGTTTACTTGGTTTTAGTTTTTTAATTTATCTCTTAATACCATCGGTAAAATACCGCCATGTCGATAATAATCGATTTCGACTTCAGAATCAAAACGAACTAATGCTTCAAATGTTGTTTTGTTACCTTCTTCATCCATTGCTGTTACTTTTACATAATCTTGCGGCTTGACTGTTTCATCTAAATTCACATGATATGTTTCTTTTCCTGTTAATCCTAAAGATTCGGCGTTTTCTCCGTCTTTAAACTGAAGCGGCAGCACACCCATTAAGACAAGATTGGAACGGTGAATCCGCTCAAAGCTTTCTGCAATGACTGTTTTTATACCTAAAAGGTTCGTACCTTTTGCTGCCCAGTCACGTGAAGAGCCCATCCCGTAATCTTTACCTGCAATAACCATTAATCCTGTTCCGTCTTGTTTATATTTCATACATGCATCATAAATAGACATGATTTCTCCTGTTGGCCAGTAAGTAGTATAACCGCCTTCTGTTCCAGGAGCAATTTTATTGCGAATACGAATGTTGGCAAATGTTCCTCTCATCATTACCTCATGGTTCCCCCTGCGAGATCCATAAGAGTTAAATTCACGAGGTTCAACACCGTTTTCTTTTAAATACTTGCCGGCAGGAGTATTGATGCCAATTGCACCTGCTGGAGAAATATGATCTGTTGTAACAGAATCGCCGAATTTCCCAACTATTTTTAATCCTTTTAATGGAAGCACTTTATTTGGCTCAGGTGTTAATCCTTCAAAGAATGGCGGGTTTTGAATATAAGTGGATGTTTCATCAAATGTGTACAATGGATCACTATTTGTTTGAATGTCATTCCAACGTTTATTATCATCAAATACTCGCTCATATTCTTTTTTAAATAGTTCAGGTGTCACGGTACGGTGAACCACTTCATTTACTTCTTCAGTAGATGGCCATATATCTTGGAAAAATACATCATTGCCATCTTTATCTTTTCCGATTGCTTCTTTCTGCAAATCAATATTTACCGTTCCTGCCAAAGCATATGCTACTACTAATGGCGGTGAAGCAAGATAGTTTGCTTTTACAAGCGGATGGATGCGTCCTTCAAAGTTGCGGTTACCAGATAAAACACTTGTAACAAGTAAATCAGAATCCGCTACAGCCTTTTCAATTTCTTCAAGTAACGGACCAGAGTTTCCAATACATGTTGTACAACCATAGCCAACAAGATTAAAGCCGATTTGTTCTAAATATGGCAATAGTCCAGAATCTCGCAAATATCCAGTTACTACTTTTGAACCTGGCGCTAATGATGTTTTCACAAATTTAGGGACTTCCATACCAAGTTCTACTGCTTTTTTCGCAACTAGTCCTGCACCTACTAATACGTATGGATTAGATGTATTGGTACAGCTTGTAATCGCAGCAATGGCAACTGATCCTGTTTTCATCGTTGTCTTGTCGCCATTCGTAAAATCAACGACCACTTTTTTGTCGAATTCTTCCTTTTTTAAACCAAAACCTTGATTTCCTTCTGGCGCAGTCACTGAATCAACAAATGATTGCTGCATTTTTGATAATGGAATCAAATCTTGAGGTCTTTTTGGCCCAGATAGGTTTGCTTCTATTGCAGAAAGGTTTATTTCTACCACATCTGAATAAACTGGTTCTAAAGCAGGATTAAAAAATAATCCATTTTCTTTGCAGTATGCTTCTACTACTTTAATTTGTTCTTCAGATCGTCCAGTTAAACGCATATAGGTGAGAGATTCTTCATCAACAGGGAAAAATCCGCAAGTTGCTCCATATTCAGGTGCCATATTTGCAATGGTCGCACGATCAGCAAGTGGCAGCTGCGTGACACCAGGACCGAAGAACTCTACAAATTTTCCAACTACCCCTTTGCTTCTTAACACTTGCGTTACTTTTAAAGCAAGGTCTGTAGCTGTTGAACCATTTGGCATATCACCGACAAGTTTGACCCCTACTACTTCCGGCACTGGGAAATAAGAAGGCTGACCTAACATGCCTGCTTCTGCTTCAATTCCACCAACACCCCATCCAAGCACACCGATACCATTTATCATGGTCGTATGTGAATCAGTTCCTACTAAAGTATCAGGGAATGCTTCAAACTCGCCAGCATCGGTTTCATTAACATGAACAACGCTTGCTAAATATTCTAAGTTTACTTGGTGCACAATACCGGTTGCTGGCGGTACAGCACGATAATTGTCAAATGCTTTTTTAGCCCAGCTTAAAAATTGGTAGCGTTCTGCATTGCGTTCAAATTCCAAATCCATATTTGCTTTTAATGCATCAGGTGTACCAAATTTATCTACTTGGACACTATGGTCAATAACTAAATCTACTGGTTTTTCAGGATTAATTTTATCTGGGTCTCCTCCAAGATCAGCCATCGCTTTACGCAAAGATGCTAAGTCAACGACAGCTGGAACGCCAGTGAAATCTTGTAAAATTACCCGTGAAGGTTTAAATGGAACATCGATTGCTTGCACTTTATCTGTTCCCCATTTTGCTAAGTTTTCAACGTGTTCTTCTTTAATTACAAATCCATCCATTTGTCTTAACACGGATTCTAATAGAACTTTAATAGAATACGGCAAGTTGGAAACTTTACCGATTCCAGCTTCTTCTAAAGCAGCTAATTGATAATAATGATAACGCTTCCCATCCAATTCAAATGATTTTCGAGCATTAAATATATCTTTTGCCATATGTATTACCCCCTCTATGTAATCATATACCAATAATAGAATAATAGTCGAACAATTCGTACTTTTCATCCGTTCTATTCCCTATTTACTGCTTTTAATTTTAATATAACTTTATTCATAAGTAAATTATAATAAAGTTATCATTTATAATAAGATAATCTTATGTTATTGCAACTGAAGGAAATATATAGATGACAAACAAAAGCCAGACAACTCTACCTAACAAAATTTAGTTAGATATTGTCTGACTTGTTAGTCGTTTACTTTTTAAATGTCGTTTACCTCATCTACTATTGTTTTTAAATCTTTTTGAAATGTTTCTAATTGTTCTCTTTGATGTTCAGAAGCAACTTCTAATGCATTTTCAATTTGTGCATATGTTTCGTTAATTTCTTGTTTTAAATGCTTTAATTGATGTCCATAGCTTGCAGAATCTTTGACAATATCTTCATATAATGTTTTTGTTTCAATTAAGCCTCTTTGAGCTGCTTGAAACGCTTGTTGTTTATTTTTTGGATATAACATGGAATTCCTCCTAAATATATTAAAGTGTTTCCTCACATATTAAAAAAAGGCTCTGTTAAACTTGCCTATTGATTGCAGCGAGAGGCGTTCGCTTTCCGCGGGCGGTTCGGGAGCTTTCTCGGCGCTGTGCGCCTGTGGGGTCTCCCTTTGACTCGCTTTTTGCCGCAGGAGTCTTCACGCCTTCCGCTCCAATCAACAACGTATCAAAATCAACAATTAGCTTTAACACAGCATTAAAAAAATCTACTTTCTATATAAAAAACTCTACCGTTAAAATGTGCAAGAGTTCAAAAAAATATTCGGTATAAACTGATGATATTTCTACATTCTAATAAAAGGAGGGATGTTATATGAATAAAAATGACAGTAAAGATATGCGCAAAAATGCTCCAAAAGGCCACCAAACTGGACAACCAGAACCGTTAAGCGGCAGTAAAAAAGTAAAAAATCGAAATCATACTCGTCAAAAGCATAACAGCAGCCATGATATGTAAAATCACTTTTCTTAGGAGAAGCCTTTTCTTCTCCTAAGGCTATCGGAAAACGATTGTATAAAAAGTGAAGCGTTTGTCAGTTTAAAATCTTTTTACACACTGAAAAATAAAGAACCCGTTATCTTTAGTACATGACATTCTCCTTTGATTCACATCTTCCTTTTTAACAGAATAAGATGTGTAATAATAAGGAGGATTTACTATGAATAACAAGAAAAAACCTTCGAAATGGAATGGTGAAATGGAAGAATGGTTAAAAGAATTTTTTTTAGATCCTTTCACCACATATTTAGATGAAACGGAATTCAGAATTGATATATACGAAACAGATACTAGTTATATTGTAGAGGCATTGTTACGTGATTACTCCAAAGAAAATATTACGATCACAGCAGAAAATAACTTTATCACCATCTTCGCTTTTTCTCCCTTAAATTCACAGACGATTAAAAAACAACGAACGATATTTTTTCCGTTTTCGGTTGATACAAAAAAAATAACAGCCGTTTTTACTTGTGACATTTTGGAGATTTTTGTTTGCAAACATTCTATTTGTACACGCCAAAATAAACTTATTCCTATTCATTAAAATTATTTAGATGCCATATTTTCCCCAATAATACTTTTTCAATTGATAATACTGAAAGCCTCTTGCAGCATGTATCGCCTTTTTTGCATGTAACTGTGCTTCTTCCATTTGTCCTAGCATTTCTGCTTGCTCGGCAAAAATAGATTCCTTCATCCACTTTCGTTTCATATTCATTAATGGTTGAGCTTTTACGAATGGTCCTTCTTTTTTCAGAAGAAATAATGTTTGATAATACAAACGGTATTGCGGTGATTTTAGTTTATTTATTTCGTCTTCCATTCCTTTCATATTATTAAAATAAAAAGAAAAAAGGACCGTAAAATAAGCATAGTTCTTTTTGTTTGTTTTTATTGTTACCAGTTTGCGGTAAGATTCGATCACTCCTTTATCATCATGGTTAGTTAAAGAATATAAAAAACGATAATATGGACTCTCCAGCCTTTTTTGCAAAAAGGTATGAATTGCGTGCTCATCTGTACTAATATAGGCATTAACTATCCCATGAATAAGAAATACGATAATTAATATAGAGTCTATTATTTCTTTTAATCCAAAATAAGCAGTAAAATATGTACCCATAAAAGACCCTCCTTCCTACCTAATCGTCAGATGCTGATTATCCCTTATCAGCAAACCAGGCATGAGCCAATAATCTAATGCCCTCTTCTATCTCTTCTTTCATTATTCCTCCAAAACCGAATATGATCGGGTATGTTTGCCTTCCTTTTTCTCTCCAATAATATTGTTCTGCAGAGTAAATGTTAATGTTGAATAACTTTGCTTTTTCGCAAAGTTTGTCTGGATCATTCCCTTTAATGAAAACCAATAAATGCAACCCTGAATTTTCTCCAATAATCTCTACCTTATTGCCCATATATTTTTTTATACTTCGCACTAATATTGTCCGTTTTTCTTCATATACTTTGCGCATTTTACGAAGATGCCGGTCAAACTCCCCTTTTTGCATAAACAAAGAAAGTGCTTTTTGAATGATAGGAGAAGCTGCCTGCGATTCAACATGTTCATTAGCATGTTTTAATAAACTTTGTGGCAACACCGTATAACTTACTCTAGCAGCAGGCAAAAATGACTTAGAAAAGGTGCCTAAATAAATGACTCGATCATTTGTATCCAATCCTTTTAAGCTTGGAACCGGGGCCCCTTCATAACGAAACTCACTATCATAATCATCTTCTATAATATAAGCATTATTAGCGTTAGCCCATTGCAGCAATTGCATCCGTTTAGCAATTGGCATGATCAAACCTAATGGAAACTGATGGGATGGTGTTACATAAGCTAGATGACAGTTGCTATTTTTTAAACATTCGACACTATACCCATCCTCTACAGATACTGGAATATCATGCAAATAGCATCCTTCCTTTTGAAAGACCTTTTTCACCCCATCATATCCTGGGTTCTCCATTGCCACTTGCAGAGATGGCTTAATAAAAGAAAGTATTTGCTTGATTGCATTTCGTGTACCTGCAGTAATCATAATTTGCTGAGGATCGCATATGATTCCTCTTGCCTTATATAAATATTTGCTGATTTCTACTCGCAATGGATAGTATCCTTTTTTATCCCCATATAACATGACTTCTTTTTCTAAAGAATCGATGCTTTCTGCGATATTTTTTTTCCAAGCTTTTAATGGAAAATGGCATAAATCAATGTCACCATACTCAAATTCAATCATGTGTTCTTCTGTTGTTGGTTGTTCCAATGGAATAGGAAGTGGTTTCAAATTTCGTTCCGGAATCGTTACGTTATCCCCCAGTTTCAAAGCCCAAAAACCTTTTTTCTGTTTACTCTCCACATAACCTTCTGCCAATAATTGCTGATATGCCTCATTTATCGTATTTTTACTCACCTTTAACATTTCCGACAACTGTCTAATAGAAGGAAGTTTTGTTCCTTCCTTTATATTGCCAGTTAATATTTCTTTTCGATAATATTCATATACTTGCATGTAAAGTGGCGATTTAGTCTCTTTTTGTAAAAACATGTTTCCCCCTCTAATCTGTACCTATTAAAATTTTATTTCTGTCACTTTTCTATAAGACATATATTTTTTACAATAAGTGTAACATACATAGAAAGGAAGAAAAAGGATATGAATAAAATGAGATTCTCTACAAGAGAAATAACTGATCAACAGGCGATTGAAGCATTTTTGCATACTGCAAGAACGGGATACCTTGGTTTAACAGACGGAGTAGAGCCCTATGTTATTCCATTAAATTTTATTTGGCATCAAAACACGATTTATTTTCATGGAGCAAATGCTGGCAGAAAAGTACGGATTATTGAGAAAAATAATCACGCTTGTTTTACACTTAGTGACGATCTAGGGACAATATGCCACCCTGTTCCAGCACACACAGATACCGCTTATAAAAGTGCTATCGTATTTGGAAAGGTGAAAAAAGTAGAAGATGTATTAGAATGCACAGAAGTAATGCAAAAAATGCTCGAAAAGTATGTCCCTGGCTACTATGATCGTCCATTATCTTCATCACATGTGGAAAAATATCAATCTTCATTAGGAAGCCGAACAGTTGTCTACCAATTGATTCCCGAAAAAATAACAGGAAAGGAAAATCCGCTGCAGGAAGAAAATAAATTCACTCCTGGCAGAACGGTACAGATGGATAGGAACAATTAGAATAGTTTTTTTCCTTTCTTTTCTATAAAAACTTATATGAAGCTGACTCGCCTGCATGATATTAATATTTTAGGAAAAATAAAAATAGAATGAAGTCTAGTTTTCTACTGCTACTTCTAGTATGATGAAACGTATGAATTACTTTTTTAATAAAGCGAGGATAATGATACATGAGTTTATTAAATGTTGAAAATTTAAGTCATACATTTGGGGATCGAACATTATTTAAAGATGTTTCTTTCCGCCTTTTAGCAGAAGATCATATTGGCTTAGTAGGAGCAAACGGTGTCGGTAAATCGACATTAATGAATATTATTACAGGTCAGCTTATCCATGATGGTGGAAAAGTCGAATGGATTCCTAGTGTTCAGTATGGCTATTTAGATCAGCACACTGTTCTTACACCAGGAAAAACGATTAGAGACGTATTAAAAGATGCCTTCCTGCCTCTTTTTAAAGAAGAAGAAAAATTAAATGAAGTAACTGCGAAAATGAGCGATGCTACTCCAGAGGAATTGGAAGCTTTACTAGAAGAAATGGGCAAAATTCAAGATAAATTGGACGCTGGTGGATTTTATACACTTGATATAAAAATTGAAGAAGCTGCACGCGGTTTAGGCTTGGATGCAATTGGACTCGATCGCGATGTATCCGCACTCAGTGGTGGACAAAGAACAAAAGTATTGCTTGCAAAACTTTTGTTAGAACAGCCAGAAGTATTATTATTAGACGAACCAACCAACTATTTAGATGTTGAGCATATTAAATGGTTGACATCGTATTTAAAAGAATACCCGTATGCTTTTCTGCTAATTTCACATGATACGGAATTTATGAATCAAGTATCTAATGTGATTTTTCATCTTGAGTTTTCTAAATTAACAAGATACACGGCAAGTTACGATAAATTTTTAGAACTTGCTGAGATTAATAAAAACCAGCATATAAACGCCTATGAAAAACAACAGGAGTTTATTAAAAAGCAAGAGGATTTTATCAGCAAAAACAAAGCGCGCTACTCAACAACTGGTCGTGCAAAAAGTAGACAAAAACAATTAGATCGTATGGAACGCATTGATCGTCCGGAGACGGCCGTTAAACCGACCTTTGAGTTTAAAGAAGCTCGCGGAAGCAGCCGATATGTGTTTGAAGGGAAAGATTTTGAAATTGGCTATACACATCCCCTTCTGCCTAAAATGTCGATTTCGATTGAACGCGGCGAAAAAATTGCAATCGTTGGCTGCAATGGTGTCGGGAAATCCACTTTATTAAAAACAATGCTTGGAAAAATCGATCCAATTAGCGGAAAAATCGAACGTGGCGACTTTCTATATCCATCTTACTTTGAACAAGAAGTAAACGCAGGAAATATGACGCCGATTGATGATGTTTGGAATGCTTTCCCTATTATGGATCAACATCAAGTTCGTGCTGCTCTTGCACGCTGTGGATTAAAAAATGAGCATATTTCAAGACCTCTGAACCAATTAAGCGGTGGTGAACAAGCAAAAGTACGCTTATGCAAACTATTAATGGAAGAAAGCAACTGGATATTATTTGATGAACCAACGAACCATTTAGATGTAGTTGCAAAAGAAGAATTAAAAAGAGCGTTAAAGGCATATAAAGGGACGATTGTCCTTGTTTGCCATGAACCGGATTTTTATGAAGATTGGGTAACAAAAGTTTGGGATGTAGAAGCTTGGTCTAATCAAAATGCTTAAATAAAGAAGAAAAGCGCAGCTGTTACATACAGTTCTGCGCCTTTTTTCATGGCGGAAAATATTATTTTTTTCGTATTTTTTTCATGTATAAACAAATACTACCAATGATGTAAATTTAATTGGAGGTTTGTTTTCATGAAATGGATTCTTTCTATATTATTTGTTTATGTTTGCTGCACTTTTTCAAGTGCTGCATTAGCAGCTCCATCCGAAACAGAAGTTGCCGCACTTGCCAAATCATTAGGATGGACAACAGAAGATTTAGAAAACTACTTGTCTTTTAAAGAAATAAAGCTCGACGATTTTGATAATATAAAGGAATTAAAGGAGTGTTTAGGAACTCCAATTACCCCTGATTCACTTGAGCAATTATTACAATCCTATAATTTGACAAGAGAAGAGTTAGATATTTTATTAGCAGGTTTTCACGAAACAGTCCAAGATTTCTGGTTTATAGAAGACTTGGATGTTGCAATTGACTTTTATCAAAACCATGAACAAACAATGGAAAATCTAGAACAATTTCTAATTAGTGTTGGTATAACGGAAAAAGAAAAAAAACAATTGTACGACCATTTTAAACAATTAGATGCAAAAGTTTTACAAGATAAAGTGTATGAATGGAAAGAAACATTAGAGACGATTGATTCCCTTGATCAAGAAGAGCCATTAACAACAAAACAACAAGGGCAATTAATTTCCCTTTGGAAAAATATGATGGATACCCTCGGATTACAGCCTATGTTTTACACGGTAGATGATAATGGAAAACGTTCAGCATTAAAACCGCAACACTTCTTAGATCATATAACTGATGATACTGTAGCATTGGAGCTACATGACGAAAAAGAAAAATTAGTAATGGATACGGTTATTTCACCTGAAAAATTATCCAGCCGTTTTGCTGTTGATGCTGCGGATAAAGTGGTTCGTCTTACTGAACTAAGCAGCGAGCTATCTACCTTGTATTATTCCCAATTGCCGAATACAGCTTCCAATCACCCATTGTTCCTTTTTCTTGGATATCTGTTCCTTTTAGTTGGCGTTCTATATATTTTTTTGAAAAGAAATAAAAAAATTCATGATAAATAATCGGTTTCTTTCTTCTAGATGGATCGGGTACTGTTGTCTTTTTATTGGAGGCTTGCTTGTTTTTTATCATGGTGGTTTGCTTTTAAAAAGTGAGATTCCATTACGTATTCCAGATAAACAATTTAACAAAATGGAGAAGCAAGAGTTAAATACGCGGAAGTTTTATAAAGAAGGAGCATGGATCGGCGCTATTTATTTACCATCTGTAGATCAGTCTATCGATATTTATGAAGGAACGAATGATAAAGTATTAAATAAAGGAATCGGTCATTTTACTAGAAGTTCTTTTCCAGGAGAACAAAATAATAGTGTATTATCAGGGCATCGAGATACTTTTTTTCGTGTATTAAAGGATGTAAAACGAAATGATTTTATTTCGATCCAAACAGTTTATGGAGCATTTTATTATAAAGTAAGAAAAATTGATATCGTATCTGCTGATAGCCGAGACATTTTAACTCCAAAATCAAGACCTGTCTTAACATTAACTACTTGTTATCCATTCTATTTTATTGGTGATGCACCACAACGATATATCATTACAGCAGATCTAATTAAATCTGTCGACGCTACATTATGAATGGTTAAGGAGGATATAATAAAGCAAAAATACTGCTTATTAACATCCTCCAACCTTCATTTTTCCATTAACCTAAAAAACGTGTATCATTGATTATTGCCACCTTGATAAAGATTTTCTTATTTTATTCTTCCATTCTGTTACCTTCAACATAAATTTCCCGCCGCTTTTTTGCTTTTGCATTTCATAAAAACTTGCAACAATGATGAGAACACTTCCAGCTATAAGAAGATAAGCCCACCATGGGAAATTTCCCCAATACGGTCTTGTTTGCAGCATAACATTTAGCAAAAGCACGATGATGCCAATAAAGAAATACGATTTATATTTATAATAAAATCCGCAAATAACAGAAAGTACAGATAAGCTTCCAACGATAATAGCATCAGTAATAGTGGCAGTTTGCAGTGCATCTATAATTAAAAAATAGGAAACGAGCAGTAAAATCCCCCACTCTACCTTGTTGATTATATGGATATAGTTTCCCTTTACAATTTTTTTGCTAATAATGACCATTAATACCCAGGGAAGCACGATACTTTCTTTTGAAAAATAATATGGTATCGACAATTGCTCTATTATTGCATAATACGGCTGCAGCAAATAGACAACTGCTGCTAGCACAGGAACCCACGCTATCTTTTGTGGTACTCTTCCTTTTTGGATAAATAAAGTGACTGAAATAAATAAACCGGGAAGAATCTTTCCCCAAACAAAATCGATATTGAAAGAATATAAATAGACAAAAATCACAATACTTGTAAAACTATAAAAATCAAGATAAGCTCCTTCCCTATTATAGACAGTTTTATAAGCACATGATCCTATAAATACAAGCAATACACCGATCACACTGTAAAGCAAAAATTGATCCATCGCCATCATATTAATGGAATATACAAGCCGTTCTGTGCCTGCTACTAACATGATAAGACCAGCTATACTGAAGTAATGCTTTTTTGATATATACATAAGCAGTAAATATATAGAAATATAACATAATACCACAATATAAGCAGTTGTAGAAAATGCCGAAGTGATGATCCAACATCCAATCCCAATGATGGACAAAGGGATAAAGAAATAGATTACCGCTTCTTTATTCAGTTTTTGGAACAAAACATAAACAATAAATAATAGAATGCTAGTTAATAAAAAGGCTTGAGAAAATGCACCGCCTCCAGCAACATCTTTTTGAATGGTATTTGCAAAAAATAAAAAGAAACAACAGTAACAAGCATATTGGAAAAGAATTTTCATCCAATTTGACTTTACAATAAACAGACTAATCAAATAAGCACATAAAGCATATAAAAAATGCATATACATCCCATTTCCATTGGTAACATAATCTACGGAAATCGAAATCAACAAATATACATGAGCAAGAATAATAAATGGACGTTTAAACAGTTGTTCTTTTACCATCCATCTTAAGACAAATAGTACAACCCAGCCATATGTGTGCCATTTCATTTGCATGGACTCAGATTGTGCAAATATGTCTGATATACAGGCAAAATAGGTCATCGTGGCAACTATACTGATTAACCAGGCTACCAACTCATCCTTCCTTGCTTGATAAAATGCGATAAAAACGAGTATGCCTACAGCGTATATGCATGTTCGTGTCCAATCACCATAAACTGGATATGTCAACGACACAAATATAGCGATAATATACAACCCTTGCCCAATTAAAAAGCTATTTCGTTTTAAAACCAGATCATTCTTAAAAAAGAATGTTTTAGTTGCTAATAAAATAACACTTGAAACGGCAATGTTGAATGCCATCCCCTTATTTCCTAAAAATGAAAAAGATTCACCAAAAGCAAAATAAGCAGCAGCAAAACATAACGGAATCAAATATCGTAAAACGGACAAATAAAATACAGACCAACCTTCTTTTTTTACAAGTATAAAACTAAACCCTAACAGAAGGAATAAACAGCCCACATACCATTTTCCTAAATAAAAGATTCCCGAGACTAAAGCGAAACAAATCATCATTCCTAATCCAATTGTTGCAGAGCTGTACTTAATTTTTTTAAATATTTTAATACGATTATAAAATCCCAAAAGAGCGAACAAAACGAAGCCAATACTATATAAAGTAATCAGTGCTGATTGAAACGACGTAATAACATCATATTTTAAAGCAACTTGACATAAGGAGAAACCGATAAATACAGCAGGTAAATATTTTAAGATCTTAACTTCTAACTTATATACAAGATAAGTAAATTGACAAGCTATCAATAAATATGTGATTGCTATTACGATAGAACCTTGAGAAATAATTCCCATGTTAAATGACTGACTATATACAAAAGTTAAGACAATTACAACAACACTTGTAATCTCCCACGTTTTCCCCCAGCTTATAGAGCCTTTTAGAACTGATCCAAACATCAAAATGATCAAAACTACACATGCAAAAAGAAGCGGACTCCAATTATAAAAAAGATCGGTTGTAAAAATTCTATAACATCCAATAACAAACATTAATGTTACAAAAACATGATACTGCTTAAATTTTGTTTCATATAAAATGCCAAAATATAAGACACTTAACAATAAAAAATTTATTCCGTGTAATATTGCACCTCCATAAAATATCGATAAACAAATAGTAGTAAGGACAAGATGAATCTGCGTATAAATGGGCAGTTCTCTTCCAAACCTCTTTACCCACTTCTTCTCTTTCCATTTAGAGAGAATGATGATCAAAAGGCTATTATATCCGATAAAAAAGAAGAAAAATAAATTCTCTGATACGTGTAAGCTTAATAAAAAGAAAGCTGCCATACAAGAAATCGTGGCTAATGTTACGACACGAAAAAAACGGGAAAGAAGCAAATTGGCTAAATAATAGTAAATTGGTATCAAGCAGGCAGTACCTATCACACCAAGGAGATAGTTTCCCTCTCCCTCAAAAGATAAATAATTTCCTAATAATTCAAACCAACTAACTGATAATATACCAATTGGTAAAAAGAAACTTCCTAACACAAAAAAAGCAAAAGCTGTTTTTTCTATTTTTACTATTTTTTTTGCAAATACAGCAAATCCGTAAAAAAGAAACGAAACGAAAAAGATCGAGCCTGCTTTCATCCATCCTGTCATACTATCCCAATTGCTTGTAGCAACAAATAATCCGCCAATTAATAGTAATAGTACACCAATATATAATAAAAACCCGATATTTCTTTCACGCAGCTGCTCTGCTGTGCGGACTTTTTTTTCTTTTTGTTTTTTCGGAGATGACTCTTTCCTTTCTTTTTGATTTGCTAATTTAATAGATGCATCTGATGTTATTTTCTTGTCTTCATAAAATGTATGATACGCATGTAATACATGGTCATGTTCTGCAGTTGTTATGTATTGATGGATATGCAGCTGTTTTAATTCGGATGTAAAGATATCTTTTTTGCCTTGTTCAGCAGACATTTTTCCCCCACCTCTTCCTGATAAATTCAACACAAAAACAATTAATTTATACTTTATGTGTAATTTTACATTATTCTATACTTTTTTTCAAACATTTTCTTTAAGTGAAAAAAGGAAACACAGGCTTTTTTATCGAATTTTTATTTCGATACTCTAAATTACATGAGGAGGTTGGAAATGGATAGTCGAATTATTTCTTATTTAACGAAAAATAGAGAGGATCATTTACACGAATTATGCCAATTTTTATCAATAGAAAGTATTAGTGCACTTCCTGATTACAAACAGAAAGTGAAAGAAACAGCGGAATGGACAGCAGAAGCATTAAAAAAATCTGGCATGGAAAATGTGAAAGTGTACGAAACAGAAGGTCATCCTGTTGTTTACGGCGATTACCTTCATGCAGTTGGAAAACCGACGGTGCTCGTTTATGGACATTACGATGTTCAACCTGTTGATCCGCTGCATTTATGGGAAAGTCCCCCTTTTTCGCCTGAAATAAGAGACGGTAAAATTTTTGCAAGAGGCGCTAGTGATGATAAAGGCCCAGTTTTTATGCATATTAAAGCAGTTGAATCCATTTTAAAAACGACTGGAACGCTGCCGGTTAATATTAAATTTTGCATAGAAGGAGAAGAAGAAATCGGCAGTCCCCATTTGCCATTATTTGTAGAAGAAAACAAGTCATTGCTAAGTGCTGATGTGATTGTGATTTCCGATACTACTATGCTAGATAAAGGGAAACCAACCATTTGTTATGGTTTGCGAGGTCTTTGTGGGCTGCAAATAAATGTAAAAGGTCCAAATGGAGATTTGCATTCAGGTCTTTTTGGCGGAGCTGTGCAAAATCCGATAACAGCACTTGTACATACTATATCGACGTTTCATAATGAAGATGGAGAAATAACCGTTTCCGGTTTTTACGATAAGGTAGCTTCCTTAACAGAAGAAGAAAAACAAGCATATAAAGCACTGCCTATTCAAGATCGTCAATTTATCGATCAAACTGGTGTTCCAGCACTAGTTGGGGAAAAAGGATTTAGTACATTGGAAAGAATATGGGTTCGCCCAACACTTGACATAAATGGAATAAATGGTGGATTTCAAGGAGAAGGAATCAAAACCGTAATTCCATCTGAAGCGAGCGCCAAAATAACTTGCAGATTAGTTCCAAATCAAGACCCAGACGAGATACTTTCCTTGCTGCAAGCACATATAAAAAAACACACTCCTGCTGGTGTTGAAGTGACAATGCAATTATTTGATAAAGGAGCCCCTTTTCTCACACCATTTGATCACCCTGCCATTCAAGCTGCTGGCAAAGCATATGAACAAGTGTATCAAGTACCAACTTCTTATACTCGTGGAGGAGGATCTGCAGCTATTGTAGCTGTATTCGATGAACTGCTGCAATTGCCAATTGTATTGATGGGTTTTGGACTTCCAGATGAAAACTTTCACGCTCCTAATGAACATTTTCATTTAGAAAATTATGATAAATGCTTGCTAACCATCTGTACATACTGGTATGAACTGTCTTCAATATTATCATAAAGAATAAGCCTTCCATTAGTCGTTCTGCTATTGGAAGGCTTTATTAATAGTTAAGGCTGTTTTCTCAAGTTTGTTGTTATTTACGTAAAAAAATGGGAGAAGAAGTACTCAGCAGACTGAATACACGTAGACTCCTGTGGGAATGCGAGAAAGACGAGACTTAAGCAGAGCGTATGCGACGAGGAGGCTTGACGCTCGCTAAACTGACGAAGTGTATTCAGGCTGCGAGTTTAAAAGCAACAATCTATACGAAAACAGCCATAGTTAATTATATTCTGCCTCTTTCAAAAAGATAAGTATTGTTATGGATCCTTTTAATAAATGGATTAAGACGGTCTTTTTCTGTAAATAGAATTAATTCATGCATCGCTCTTGTGCATGCTGTGTAAAATAATTCTTTCTCTAGCTCATTGTGATAAACCGAACTATTATAAATAATGACTCCATCAAACTCAATTCCTTTTGCTAAATAAGCTGGAATCACCGAAATTCCTTTTTCATAGGCAATCGTGCCTTTTTCAATTAAACGAACATCCATTTGTTTTTTTATTACTTTATACAACGTATTGCTTTCTTTTTGTGTTTTACAAATGACTGCAATGGTTTCATAACCCTTATTTTTTAGTTGCTGTAATTGCGTCATCACATCAGTTGGTAGCGATGTTACATTTGCTATTTCTTTCACTATCGGCTTTTCTCCGTGACGATTAAAAGGTTCAATCAATTCTCCATTTACAGCGATGCCTCTTGTAAACTCAACGATTTCTTGTGTCGATCGATAGCTTTTTGTTAATACAATCCTCTCTACCTGTTCTTCTCCATCATCTCCCATTAACATTTTGTTGTCGTGTGCATATATAGCTTGATTCACATCCCCTAATAAAGTCATTTTACTATACGGATACAGTTCTTTTAAATAAGCCATTTGAAATGAGGAATAATCTTGTGCTTCATCAATAAATACATGCTTTATACTTGTAATGGACTTTTTCCCTTCTATTTTATCTTTAAAATAGGCAAATGGTGTTGCATCTTCATTCCATAGCTGCTTGTTTTTTAGCGTATGAATCGTTTTTTCTCGGATTAGCTCCCACTCTTTTTCCGTAGAAGATTCTCTTGAAAATACTGCTTGATACATCGCCGCATAATCAATAAAACGCAATGATTTTATGTCTTTATATATTTTTTTAAACCTTTTATTTACAATCAATTTTCGTAATATTTGCTCCTCATGATGAAAATAGGAAAAATCATCTTCCTTTTTTTGTGTTGCTTTATACGCCTCTAAATACTCCTCTTTGTCTAATAACTGTATCTCTTCTTCTACCCAGGATTGCTTTCTTTCTTGTTTTGCATGCAGTTTCATTTCTTTTTGAACCCATTCTTTTAATAATTGCAGTCTGTTCGTTATCGAAATAGATGGATCCAATTCATAAAATTTTCTTGTCAGTTCTTCTTTTGAAAAAAGCACTTTATTCCGAAAAGAAATAGCATGAAAAATCATTCCCTCGGTTGATAATTTTTCTACATATTTATCTAATTTATTTTTAAATTCGATGCTGCTTTTATAGGAAATGCTTTTTAGACGCATCGTTTGTAACTTCTGTTTTCCTTCTGATAACAGAACCTCTAATTGTGAAAAAGGATCTTCTACTTTCCATCCAGCCCCAATTCTATTCACTACATATTCCTGAAAAGTCGACTGTTGCATATTCTCTTCTCCAAGCTCCGGAAGCACGGTGGAAACATAACTATTAAACAAAGGATTGGGTGAAAACAGCATAATATGATCAGACTTTAATGTTTGTCGATGCCGGTATAATAAATAGGCAACACGCTGCAAAGCAGCAGAGGTTTTCCCACTTCCTGCAACACCTTGAACAATTAATATTTTACTTTTATCATTACGTATGATTTTATTTTGTTCTTTTTGGATCGTTGCAACAATTGTTTTCATTAAGGTGTTAGCATTATTTCCTAACACCTCTAATAATAATTCATCACCAATTGTTACCCCTGTATCAAATAATCGAACTATTTTGCCATTACGAATAATAAACTGTCTTTTTAACAACAGCTCCCCATCAATTTTGCCTGCAGGCGTATTATAACTTGCTAATCCTGGTAAATAATCATAATAAATACTCGATATAGGCGCTCTCCAATCATATATATAAAAATTTTGTTCTTCTTTATCCATAAAAGAAGCAATACCAATATAAATTGCCTCTATTCCTTCTCCTGTTTCTTCAAAATCTATTCGTCCAAAATAAGGGGAATATTTTAACTTGCCTAATGTTTTAAGTTGTTTATGTAATTGGCCGTAGCTTCTTTCCCGTTCACCTAATAGCTCTGCTTGTTGTTTTATACTTATATAGGTTTCCGCCAAATCATCAGGTTCATCTACATTGACGGTTACATCCTGCCAAAATGTTTTACGAATTTGTTCTGCATCTCCAACTATCATATTGCTCGTTTTTTTATCTTTTTCCATCTTTTCGTCAATTTCTTTTATTACTTTCTCTACTCTCTTTTGCTCTAAAAAAACTTCTTCTTCCTTTAAATCAGCCATATAACCCACTCCTTAAAGCTTTTTATTTGACTAGTAAGAATAATGATGGTATAATTAAATTAGGTATATTTATACAAAATTGAAAATAGTTGTATTCTTTAATTATACTATGCTTAGAAAAATAATTCTACTCATAAAAAACCCATGTCTTTTAAGGAAGGCATGGGTTTTTTATGCATTTGCCAATTTTCTTATAACTCAAGAAAAAACCTCTTATCTGATGGAATAAGAGGTTTTTTCCTAACTATTTATTTGTAGTTGTTTCTGCATTTTTTATATAATTATAATCTTCACGATTGATTGGTTTAAATCCTTCAGGTGTGTAAAAGCGCAATAAATCTTTATTGACGATGTTGTCCGAAACTTTTAATTCTGCCGCTGCACCTTCCGCTTGTTTATCACATGATTCTCCAGCAAGAATTTCACCAGAATTTGTATCATAACAATTATCCCCTATTTTAGTAACCGTTGGCGATACAAAATCTCCATTTCTAAACGGGATAGTTTCACGATGATCTTTTGATAATAAATCGGAACCAACTTGTAAATAATCTTTTGTATTAACACCTAATAAATGTAATACAGTTGGCATAACATCTACGTCTCCGCCATATTTGCTTACGACTTTACCTTCCACTCCTGGCACATGGATAAACAATGGCACGCGCTGTAATTTTGCATTTAATAATGGCGTAATTTCATCTTCCCCCATCACTTTTGCCATCGCGCTGTTATGATTTTCTGAAATACCGTAATGGTCTCCATACATAACAATCATTGTATTATCGTATAATCCAGCTTCTTTTAACTGGTCAAAAAACAGTTTAATCGATTCATCTAAATAATGGGCTGATTTGAAATAGTCATTAACGACAGTATCCCCAAAATCTCCAGCTGGGAAATCAGTGTCGCCTTCATCCATTTCGAATGGATGGTGATTTGATAAAGTAATAAATTTCGTATAAAACGGCTCTTTTAAGCCTTCTAACAACGGCATACTTTCTTGAAAGAAAGGTATATCTTTCATTCCGTAGTTTTTTATTTTTCCTGGTGACATATCATAATATTCAGCATCAAAAAATTTATCATATCCGATGGATTTATACATTTCGTTTCTATTCCAGAATGTTTTATAGTTTCCATGGAATGCTGCTGAAGTATACCCTTTTGTTTTTAAAATAGCTGGTGCAGCTTGCAAAGTATTTTGTGCTTTATTAACAAAAACAGATCCTTGTGACATCCCATACAATGAATTGTCCATCATAAATTCGGCATCTGAAGTTTTCCCTTGACCTGTTTGATGGAAAAAATTATCAAAATAAAAAGTGTTTTTATCCTTGGTTAGCGAGTTTAAAAATGGTGTTACTTCCTGTCCATTTAATTTGTAGTCAATAATAAAGGATTGCAATGACTCTAATGAAATATAGACAACGTTCATACCTTCAGCTTTTTTAAAATATACAGAATTAGGTGCAGCAAAGTTTGCACTTATGTAGTTCTGTACTTCTGAAATATCACTACTGTCTGCCAAGGCTCTTTGGCTTTCAGAACGGGCATTTTGGACAATATCATAAATAGTAAAATTATATGCCCCTAAATATTTCACTAAATAATTGCGGTCAAAAGAACGACTCAATAATTCTGGACGATCAACCTCAGCTAAACCAAGATTAATAATAAAAGTTAATATCGCTAAAGCAAAAATAGACTTTGCTTTTCTTCTGTTTTTTTGCACAGTTGGTTTATAAATCTTTTTGACAAGCAATACTATCAGTATGATTACATCTAAGAAGTATAAAACATCATATACTTTAATTAAGGATAAAATACTGTCACTCAATTGACCGCCATTTACTTTTACTTGCATCATAACGGGAACAGTGATGAAATCAGTAAAAAAACGATAATAGACAATATTTGCATACAGTAACGCAGACATCAGGCCGGTAATGACTGTTATCATAATTGGCTGTAATTTGCCTTTAATAAATAATGCAAGTCCGATAAAAAATAAAGCGGAGCTGATTGGATTTATAAATAAAAGAAACTGTTGAAACGCTCCATTTACCCCTAAACTAAACTCAATTTGATATGCTGCATATGTTTTAACCCAAAATAAAACAATGGCGATTAAAAAGAAAGAAGAATGTTTAGATATAAATTTATTAAATAATTCTACTGTACCTTTCAATCTTGTTCACCTCAATTCAAAATATAACCTCAATTAAACTTAATCTTTTCTTTCAGACTGTCAACAAACGCTTTCGAGCAGACTGTAAAGTTTCCAAATAATAATTACCACTTGGAAGTTTCGTTTCATATAAGAGAAAATTGATCTTTCTTTTCCCTTTTCCGTTTCTACTTGTGTTCCATTTCCAACATTAATCTTCACAAAAAATTTACATGATTTTTACAAATAACGTATCCAATTATAACATATACCTATCAAAATCAAAATAAATAAATCTACCTGTTTTTCCATATTATTCTAGTTGTTAAGTATATCACACAGGATCGATTAGTGTAAACAAAAACGATAGGACACTTCGCATTCGTCTGCAACTAGCCAGTACCTTCACTTCTTTGTCCTCTTAACCTCTGAGTTGGGAAGATTCTTCATGTTTATGGGGAAAAACGGATAATTTTGTTAATATTCAAACCAACATATATCTTACATTAATTTTTTATAAATTTCTAGTAAAAAACTATTTACGTTTATTAATAATAATAATCAGGAAACTTATTTATGTTCATTTTTTTAAAATTTTCATCTTTCTTTTCAAATGGACATAGCAAAATTATTGATTTGTCCATTTTTTAAGTATAATGTAACTAAGCGACTAAAGGAGGCGTTTTCATTGGTAAAACTAAATCAAAAAGAATACATAACGATACTAGAAAAACTGCTAACCATCAGTAGTCCATCTGGAAACACACAAAAAATAATTGATTTTATTGAACATTATTTGCAAGAGCTTAAAATTAACACAAGCAGAAATAATAAAGGAGGATTAATGGCAACTATACAAGGTGAGTCAGGCGATAAGCAAAGGGTCGTTACTGCTCATGTTGATACATTGGGTGCAATGGTAAAGGAAATAAAAACAAATGGTCGATTGCGGCTCGATTTAATTGGTGGATTTACCTATAACAGCATCGAAGGAGAAAATTGTTTTATTGAAACCGCAGATGGGACGATTTACAGTGGCACTATTTTATTGCATCAAGCTTCTGTACATGTGTACAAAGATGCAGCCAAAACGGAACGAAATCAAGCGAATATGGAAGTAAGAATTGATGAAAAAGTCAAAAATGCGGAAGATGTCAAAAAATTAGGCATTACAGTCGGTGATTTTATTTCTTTTTATTCTAGGGTAGAAATAACATCCTCAGGATTTATTAAATCAAGACATCTCGATGACAAAGCAAGCGTAGCTATTCTATTACTTTTGCTAAAGGAAATAAAAACGAAGAACATAATACTTCCGTATACAACGAATTTTTTCATTTCTAATAATGAAGAAATCGGGTACGGGGGAAACTCTAATATTCCAAAAGAAACAGTTGAGTATTTAGCGGTTGATATGGGCGCAATAGGAGATGGACAATCCACAGATGAATATTCTGTGTCTATTTGTGTAAAAGATGCAAGCGGTCCTTATCACTACGGATTAAGAAAAAAACTAGTTCAACTTGCTACAGATCATGATATACCTTTTCAGTTGGATATTTATCCTTATTATGGTTCAGATGCATCTTCTGCCATTCGAGCTGGGAATGATATTGTTCATGGATTAATCGGACCTGGCATTGATTCCTCTCATGCATATGAGCGTACTCATTTTTCTTCGATTGAAACAACTAGTCGGTTAATTTATTATTATTTGTTATCTTCTATGTAATGAGGTTGTTCAAAAAGAACAGTCCTTTAGTTGGATTATTCAACTGGAGGACTGCTCTTTTGCATTTTTGAAAATCAACTATCATTTATGTTTATTCCAAATCATGGCGGGTTGGATGAACAAGTTTTTTCGCTTCAAAATAAAGTACTTGAATAAATTTTTTCGTATGAATTTTTACTTGTTTTGATTGTACTGCTTTGTCTTTTTTGAGCTCAGTCATTTTACTTCTTATTATAGAGAAATCAAAAAATTTCAAAGCATAATTTTCAAATTTCGGATTAGAAAAATCTGTTAATCCAATACTTGCCAAATGAGTAATAGATTGATTTATTGCTCTTCTAACACGCTGTTCACTAGCTTTTGTTTCTCTTAAAACTTCATGGGCAGAAGCATGCTCCCCGACACGCAGCTTTGCTATTCCTTCAAATAACTCTTTCATCGAAGGAAAATTCTTTTCGAATACATCGTTTGCTTCATGATGGTATACATATTGAATAATTTCCATTAAATCTTTGCTGCCATTTTCGCCAATTATCCCTAATTCAGATAAAAGAAATTCACCAGCTTCTGTAATCGTATTATTGGTTTTATACTGCTTTTGTTTGCTTTCCTGATTGGTTATTCCTAAAACGCCATTTAACGTTCGACTTATTTCTCCTACTGTTCTCTCTAATAAAATATTTTGAATAACCTTTTTTGTAATGGTTAGAAACTCAGTACTGTTTATTGGTTTTGTCACGTAATACTCTATTCCTAATGTATAGGCCTCTCCAATTAGTTCTTTTGATTCTACTTGGGAAAGCATAATCGTTTTTCCTTTATATTCACCTTTCCAAGAACGAATGGTTTCAATTCCATCCCGAATAGGCATTAAAAGATCAACAATGACAATATCCACCTTTTTAAAATTTAATAATTGACTTGTTACCATTTCTCCATTTTCCGCTTCTCCAACTACTTCACCAATATCTTCATCTTCAATGATATGTGTAAGCAAAGACCGAATCACTTCATCATCATCAATTAGAAAAAAACGCATCTTATTTACTCCTTTATTAATCGTACTTTCGGTAATTCCACCATAAATTTAGTGCCTTTACCCGGTATTGTTTCATGACTTATAGCACCGCCATAATTGGCAATCGTTTCTTTACTATAGGACAGGCCTATTCCAGTTGACGATATTCCTTCATCGTCAAATTTAAGAGAAAATCCAGGTTTATATATTAAATCATTATATTTTTCTTCGATGCCAAGTCCTGTATCTATCACTTCTAAATACAACCAATCCGTCTTTTCGTATGCATGAACCGTTATTTCTCCTGTATCCTTAATAGCTTCAATGCTATTAGACACAAGATTATTTAATATAGAAAGCAAAAAATATACTTCATATTTATCAGTTGAAACATTTATTTCTGTTGAAAACTGAATCTTTTTTCCAAGGGTTTGTGCATATTTATTATTGCTGCTTATGATAATTTCCAGCAGATCAGGTAAATACATATATTCTGAGAAGTTTTCACTTGCGATTAATTTTGAAATTCCTGCATATATTCTTTGATTATCTTTTTTTATGTCATGAATTTCACCAGCAATTTTTAAAGCTTCTTGACTTAAATGCTGTACTTCTAATCGTGTAATCTCTTCATTTTTTAATGATCGATACAATTCAAAAGAATCTTTTGTTATTTTTTCGACATTATTTAATGTTTTTTTCACTTGCATTTTTTCCTCGTATAAACTGGATAATAATAATAGCAAATGTTTATTTTTACTCGTAATTTCTTCTTCTCTAATTTTTGCCTCATATAAAACAATCATACTATAGAAAGAAACTACAAAAAAACTGCGAAAGATAGCAATTGTTCCTATCGGCATAAAAGCACTTAAGTCTAATTTAACACCAATGATCGTGGATTGTATAGCTAACTCTATTAATTGAGAAGTTAATTCTAGTATGATCCCGAATACACCAATTTTCCATACTTGATTTTGCATTTTTTTTACGTTCCAAATTAAAAAAAAGAGAGAATAGCTTATGTAATAAAAACATGCTGGTAATCGCATCATAAATGAGTGTTCCAATGTATAAGACTCTAAAAAGAAAAAGTCTCCTAACATTCGAAAAATCCCAACAGCAATTCCTGTTATTATACCTGCTTGAATTATTTTCTTTTGAGGTAAAAATAGAAGCAAAAAAAAGAAAATCGTTGGAGCGAAGCTAACCCTAAACTGGTCTTGCAATGGAAAAAATTTAAATTCCCCAGCAATAGGCACCATAATAATCATCATGAAAATAATAAAAGTATTCGATTTAAGCAATTGATGTATTTTCATTTTGTCTCTCCACCTACCTTTAATGCAGATAAGTATATCTTTTGTTGCTTTACAATTCAATTGCTGATTTGTTTTTTACAGAAGGCTGATTTCGTATAGATTGTTGCTTTTAAACTCGCAGCCCGAATACACTTCGTCCGTTTAGCGAGCGTCGAGCCTCCTCGTCGCATACGCTCTGCTTAAGTCTCGTCTTTCTCGCATTCCCACAGGAGTCTTCGTGTATTCAGTCTACTGAGTACTTCTTCTCCCATTTTTTTAAATAAAAAAACAACAAACTTTGAGAAAACGACCTTACAGAAAGAGAAAAAAGAGTGATAAAGATCACTCTTTTTATGCAGCTTCTGACTTTTTAATATTAGAAATATACTCGTTTGATTTTTGTTCATCGAACTCGCCTTCCCATTTACTTACTACAATGGTTGCTACAGCATTTCCAACTACGTTAACAACAGTACGAAGCATATCCATTAAACGATCAACACCTAAAATAACAGCAATTCCCTCTATTGGAATATTCATAGAACTTAATGTCGAAGCAATTACAACAAAGGAAACACCTGGTACACCTGCAATTCCTTTTGAAGTTAACATCAACACGAGCACTAATGTTATTTGTTGGGCAATGGAAAGGTCAATCCCTGCCATTTGTGCTATAAATAAACAAGCAATACTTTGATAAATCGTGGAACCGTCAAGGTTAAACGAATAACCGGTTGGAATAACAAAGGACGTAATCGCTTTTGGACATCCGAATTTTTCCAGCTTGTCCATCAACCTTGGCATAACAGATTCAGAACTAGCTGTACTATATGCTAAAATCAACTCATCTTTTAAAATTTTCATTAAAGTAAAGATATTTACTTTCACTATTTTCGCAATAATTCCTAATATCACTACAATAAAAAACACCATGGTTACATAAACTAATAGGACTAGTTTAGCTAGTGGATACAATGTTTCAAGTCCAAACTTTGAAACGGTAATACTGATCATAGCAAATACACCGAACGGAGCAAACTTCATTACTATGTTTGTTACCCAAAACATCGTCTCCAGAATTCCCTCAGAAACAGATAAAACCGGCTTTCCTTTTTCTCCAATTGCAGCTACGCCTAAACCAAATAATACACAAAAGAAGATAATTGGCAATAAATCACCATCTGCCATACTTCCGACTACATTTGTCGGTACCATATGAACAAGAATGTCTCCAACTCCATGACTATCTTTTGTTTCTTCGGTAGATTTTTCATATTGAGAAATATCAGACTTTGCTAATCCTTCTTCATGAATACCAACACCAGGCTGGAAAACATTAGCAACAAGCAAACCAAATAAAATAGCAAAGGTTGTGACAATTTCAAAGTAAAGAATTGTTTTTCCGCCAAGTCTGCCGAGCTTTTTAATATCACCTACTCCCGCAATCGATACAATTAAAGCGGCTACTACGATTGGAACAACAATCATTTTAATTAGATGAAGAAAAATATCACCTACTGGTTGTACAAACTTAACAAATACTTCGTTCCCGTGGAAAATTGCACCTACTATTATTCCTAAAACAAGTGCAATTAAAATTTGAACCGCTAATCCATATTTTTTCATTCATTTTCCCCCTATTATTGTTAACTTTTGTTACATTAAATTCATTTAATTAATACTATATAACACCGCCTACCAAATCCGACATAAGTCGACAAAATCTAATTTTTTTTGTTTTCTTTTTCTAACATCTCATTTATTAATACAAAAAAGCATGTTTGACTATTTCGTCAAGCATGCTTTTTGTGATCTATTTAATGAAGCGAATGGAATGCCGTTGTACTGCCTGTTTGTCCAGCAATTACTTCTAAACGAATTTCCATTCTTTCTTTTAGTTCCGGTACATGTGAAATAATGCCAACTAATCTTCCTGAACTTTGTATATCCATCAGTGTTTCGATTGCTTGATCTAATGATTCTGGGTCCAATGTTCCAAAGCCTTCATCAATAAACATCGTTTCTAACGATACACCTCCAGCATATTGCTGCACGACATCAGCCAAGCCAAGTGCTAATGATAATGCTGCTTTAAAGCTTTCTCCGCCTGATAATGTTTTTACATGTCTTTCTTGGCCAGTATATTGATCATACACTAACAGCTCTAAGCCACTTTGCACATTGCCTTTGGAGCGATCTGTTTTTCTTAATAATTGATATCGTCCATTTGTCATTTTTATTAAGCGCAAGTTCGCTTCTTGTAAAATATCATCTAAAAAGGATGCTAAAACATATCTTTCAAATGTGATGCGGTACGTATTTTGACCTCTTGTTATATCGTATAAATGACCGATTATTTGATACGCTTCTTCTAATTGTTTTATTTCATTATTTATTGTTACAACTTGGTTCATCACGTCTTCATTATCCCGCTTTTTTACCATTAAATTAGTATGTTCTTGCTGGATATGATGAATTGCTGATTCTATTTCTGCTAAGTTGGCTTTTAAGATTGTGATATCAGGTTTTTTTACATCTTGTAAACTATCCTGCAAATCATGATAACGATCACTTACAGAACGATATTCTTCCCGATATGTTTGAATGCTTTTTAATCTATTTTCTATTTCCTCTTTAGGAAGCTTAGATTGTATATAAAAAGAATACGTTGAAAATCCTTGTTCTTTCATGCTATCTAGAAAAATAGTACGTTCTGATGTCAAAGCTTTCTCTAGTCCTTTAAGGTTCGCTACTACACTTTCTTGTTTAATCGTTACTTTTTGCAAAGCATCTTTTGTTTCTTGTAAAGTAGCTTGCGCCTTTTTATATAATTCTTCTAATCTTTGCAACGTAGTTTTAGCAGTATTACGGGCATGATGATAGTGTTCAGCATCTCGCAATTCTTCTGGAATCCTTTTCTTAATATTATTTAATGTCGTTGTCTGCTCCGCTAATTGGATGGAAGTTGATTGAATTTCATTAGAAACCTGTTCCGTTTCAATCTGTAGTTTTTGCAGCTGTTGTTCAATCGTAGTGATTTCTTCTTCTGTATTTTTCAGCTTCTTTTCCGCTTCTATTAACTCTAGTTGTTGTTTTTTTAATAGGTTTAGGTCTGAATCCATTTTACTGTTAATGGATTCAGCATTTTCTGCTGTATAATCTGGTATTAATTTATTTATCTCTTTTAGCCATGATCTTTGATCCTCTTGTAAAAAGGATAGTTGTGTTTGCAATTGCAACAAATTCGATTCTGCTGCTAACTTGTCCTTTTCTATTTGTAAAAGGTCCGCTCTAGCTGCTTTTACATCTTCCTCATTCATGATGTGTACAACAGTATCATTAGCTAATCTTGGATGTTCGGTGCTTCCACAAACAGGACATGGCTCCCCTTTTTGCAGTTTTTCAGCTAAAAGATAAGACTGTGCTGCAAGCCAATCTCTTTCGACTTTTTCTGCTAACTCTTTTGCATCTTGATAACGGCTTGTAATTTTTTCTACTATTTTTTCATTGTTCGTTATTTCCGCAAACAAAGGTACAGTTTTTTTTGTTACTTCTTTATATTTTGCTGTTTTTTCCACCATATTTTGCAAATGGATTAGTCGCTCTTTATTTTCTAAATACAATAGTTTGGAAGTTTCTAGTTGTTTTTTTTGCTCTTTTTTCTCCACAATGATTTTTTCTATTATCTCTTTTTTATCAAGTAGTTCCCTTTTTTTCACTTCTGTTTTTTTTAGAAATTGAGACGTTTGAGCGACGTTTTTTTCCATTTCTGAAATAACCTGTACATCTGGTTTAATACTATTTAAATAAGTAAGATGTTCATTTAATCTTTTACGTTCCTCTTCATTATGTTCTTCTTTTTTATACCGTTTTACTGCTTCTACCCAACTTGCTCGTTCTTTTTCTATTAACTCATTTAATATTGCCTTTTCTTTTTCCCCATCATCAATCTGTTTTTTAATATGGTGGCATATTTCTTCCTGCTTTGTTAATACCGCTGCTTTTTGGGCAAATTGAACAGATTGTTCTTGTTGTTTATAATAATCCTGTTTTTCTAACAGTTCCTGCTTTTTTGCTTTTAATAAATCACGAAGCTGCATTTGTTTTATAATAGCTTCCGATTCAAATAATTGCTGTCTTATTTGATCTCTATTTTTATTTTTTTCGTTTATTGTTTTTTCTAGTTCTTTTAGAGCCTTTTCCATGGCGACTATTTCTTTTTCTAACAATGGGAGAATGATAACATCGTTTTCACTATTTTCTTGTATTTTAGTTTGTAATTCTTCTATATAGAAACTCGTAATATTCTGTAAGGCTGTATGACGCTTATACAATTGCTGCTCTACCGATTTTTTTAATCCGGAAGCTTGTTCTTTTAGCTTGTCTTCAATCCGCTTATACATTTCTGTATGAAAGAGTCTTTGTAGTATAGCCTCTTTTTCCTTGCTGTCTGATATTAAAAGTTTACGAAACTCACCTTGAGGTATCATCAGTATTTGTCTAAACTGATTGCTATCAATTTGCATAATTTCTTTTACTTTTTCCTCTACATCGCGAATAGACGATGCAAGCACTTTTTGTTCGCCATTTTCATCAAAAGTATACAGTTCCGCTTTGGCACCTATCGGCGTATATCCGTCCCCTCGTTCTTTCTTTTTATCTTGTTGTGGGGATCGAATAATTAGGTAGCGTTGTTCCCTTAGTTTAAATTCAAGTTGTACTTCGGTTAAAAGAGAATTGTGCGCAAATTGACTTCTAAGTTCTGGTCCATTGCGGTCTTCTCCACTTGCTTTCCCGTAAATTGCATAACTGATGCCATCAAAAATCGTTGTTTTACCTGATCCGGTTTTCCCTGAAATCACAAACATTGTCCGATTTCCTAATACAGTAAAATCAATTACCTCTTTTCCTGCATAAGGGCCAAATGCCTGCAACGTTAATTTTAGCGGTCTCACTTGATTTCCTCCTTTAAGCAATCATCAATCATTTTCCCCATTAATTGGCGCTTTTCTGCTGAAAAGGTGGAAGTCGTCATTTCTTCATAGAAAGCTGCAAATAAATCTAACTCTGTTTTTTTATTTTCTTTATTGACCTTAACAGACGTCTTTTTCTTTTGATCTACATTTTCAATCTTTCTTTCTAAATGCAAAACGTTCGGATAAACTTGCCGTAATTTATTAATTGGATCCAAGATAGCTCCTTCATCCAACAGCGTTATTTTTAAATAATCATCTATTTTTTGCTTTTTGTAGAAGTCAGGATGTAATAACTCCTCTATATATCCCTCTAATTCTCTCATATCTTTTTGAGGAACAAACGTATGAAATCTTTCAGTAAAGCTTCCGTTTTTTTGCACTTCAATAATAGAAACAGATTTTTTTTGCTTTGCTTCTGAAAAAGAATATTTCATTAAAGATCCAGCGTATTTAACGGTATCATGTACTAATGCATCTGGACTATGTAAATGTCCTAATGCAGTATATGTAAATGGAGAAAATAATTCTGCACCAACACATCCAGTGCCGCCTACAGAAAGAACTCTTTCTGAATCTGTTGTTTTTCCTCCAAGCACAAAGCTATGTCCTACTAATACGTTTGGCTCCTCTTCGTTTAGTTGCTCCTCAATTTTTTTTATGATTGCTACCATTGCATCATGATGGTTCATGATTGATTCGTCATTAAATAATTGTCGTACGATAACCGGTTCACAATATGGAACTAAATAGAAATTTACACCGTTAATGTGTACTGGTGTAAAACTATTTTCCATTCTTCCGTTTAAATAAAACTTGTTTTGCTGATACCATGAGCTCCCAAAGGATAATCTTTCTGAACTGTCATGATTACCTGAGATCGCAAGAACCGGTGTATTAAGTTCCACATTGATGGTATATAATATTTCATCCAATAAATTAATCGCATCTGTCGGCGGAATGGAGCGATCATAAAGATCACCTGCTATTACTAAAGCATCTGGCTGCTCTTCTTTTACGAGTTCAACCAATTGATTTAATATGTATCGTTGATCCTCTGTCATATATAGACCATGTACAAGCTTTCCTAAATGCCAATCAGCTGTATGAATAAACTTCACAAAAGTCACCCTATCTATTTTTTAAAAATTTGTTTTTATGTATAGTTACTATTATAGCAAACAAACGATCTATCGGATGAAGGAAATAATGGTTATTTATAGTCAATTTATCAATGACTATTTTCCATCCAAAAAATCTGCCATTCCATGGAATGGCAGA
>NZ_JBQRKO010000031.1:0-39648 GCF_052318935.1 Niallia sp. 01092
CATCTAATATTAATTAGATGTTTTTTTTGTAGATTAAACTTTTTAACGAATAAAAAGATATATTCCAAATAGTTGAATGGTATTTATAATATCGCTGTTCTTTTATGGACAGTTCTGAGCTTTTTTTAAGCGGTTAATGTAAAAAAGATAGTTTAAATCACTTGTTTTAGTATGAACTATCTCCTGTTCGCAATCAGAACAAATAAAGGTATGATATAAATGGATCCCCATTAATTTATGCTTCTCACAAATTAAACATTTTTCCTTAATCTGATGCAGCTGTGTTTTGTTTAAAGAGAAATTCAAAATCTCCACCTCCATATCACCATGTTATCCATATAAATCCATCTATATACAATATTCAGAAAATTACAAAACGAACTTTTTGATTCATCAAAAGAATAGAATAAAATTAAATAGATAAGAAAAAACATATCTTGATATGGTCAACTTGTTTCACATGGAACGAATGATAAAATATATAAAGTCACAAAGAAGAAAAGGTGAAAATTTTGCAAAAGGAAACGCCGTTATATACAAAACTAGCTCAATTTCAGCAAAAAATAAATATTTCTTTTCATGTACCTGGCCATAAAAATGGGATGCTCTTCCCTGCGTATAAAGAGTGGGGAGAGAATTTGTTGCATTATGATCTCACAGAACTTACTGGATTAGATGATCTTCATGCTCCGACTGAAATAATTTTACATGCTGAAAATTTATTGGCTCAATTATATAAAGTAAAAAGCAGCTATTTTTTAGTGAATGGATCAACAGTAGGAAATTTAGCCATGATCCTAGCTTCTGTTCAGGAAGGTGAAGGGGTATTTGTTCAACGGAATAGTCATAAATCGATTATGAATGGAATTCGCTTAGCTAAAGCCAAGCCTATTCTGCTAAGTCCAGAATACGACCCTGAATGGGGGATAGCAGCTACTTTATCTGTTGCTACTTTAAAAAAAGCAATAAAACTATATCCTCATATTAAAGTATTAATTATAACCTCTCCTAATTACTATGGAATGGTAGGGGAATTAGAGGAGATTATTCAATTAGCACAAGCGCATGAAATAGTGGTGCTCGTGGATGAAGCTCATGGTGCTCATTTTATTGGATCTTCTTATTTTCCAGCATCAGCAGTAGAGTTGGGAGCAGATATTGTTATACAATCTGCTCATAAAACATTGCCTGCTTTAACAATGGGAGCTTATTTACATTTTAATAGCAATAAGATCCAACAAATAAAGGTAGAGAATTATTTATCGATTCTCCAGTCTAGTAGCCCATCCTATCCAATTATGGCATCTTTGGATATAGCGAGAAGTTATATAGGGACATTTAAAGAAGAAGATGGAGAGTTTTTAATAAAAGAAATTGATGCATTTCGAGAAGAACTTAGTAAAATAGATCAAATAAAAGTGTTATCTTATAAAAAGGGTAAAGGGGACCCATTAAAAATTACAATTCAATCGGCTTGTTCTCTAAATGGATTTGAACTTCAAAAATTAATGGAAAGAGAAGGGGTCTATTCAGAGTTAGCGGATACAACTAATGTATTATTAATATTCCCTTTACTTAAAAAGGGAATGGAATACCCATTACAACAAGCTCTAAAAAAAATCAAAAAGGCATTACAACCAGTTGCAACTAATAGAAGGGGCATGGAAGGTAAAAGCCTGACTATAAATATAGAGCCCAATATAGTAGAATTAAAGCTTAATGAAGAAGAACAATTAAAACGAGAGAAAAAGCAGGTAAGTTTAGATGAGGCTTTACACTTTATAAGTGCAGAAACCGTTGTTCCATATCCACCAGGTATACCGTTGCTACTTCCTGGGGAAGAAATAACTTTAAATCATATTAATCATTTGAAAAAATTAATCGAAAACGGTGCAAAGTTTCAAGGAGAATCCTCCATCTATCATCGTAAAATTACTGTTTTTATAAGATAACTAAAGTGTAGTAGGAGGAAATATCTAATGGCAGAAGGGCTTTTTATTACAATGGAAGGACCAGAGGGAGCTGGAAAAACGACCATTTTAGAAATGTTAGAAGAATACTATATAAAAAAAGGCATAAAGGTAATAAAAACAAGAGAACCAGGCGGAATAAAAATTGCTGAAAAAATCAGAAGTGTAATATTAGATCCTGATCATACAGAAATGGATGCAAGAACAGAGGCTTTGTTATACGCAGCTGCTAGAAGGCAACATTTGATCGAAAAAGTAATTCCAGCGTTACAGGATGGATATATTGTTTTGTGTGATCGTTTTATTGATAGTTCTCTTGCTTATCAAGGACATGCAAGAGGGTTAGGTATTGATGAAGTATGGAAAATAAATGAATTTGCGATAAATGGATTAATGCCGCATGCGACTATTTATTTTGATTTAGATCCTAAGATAGGATTGGCTAGGATCAATAAAACAAAAGATAGAGAAATAAACCGTTTAGATTTAGAAAAGCTGGATTTTCATGAACGTGTTCAAGAAGGGTATTATCAAGTGATGGACAAATTTCCTAATAGAATCAAAAAGATAGATGCAGCTCAACCGCTGGAACAAGTTTTTCAACAAGCAGAAAGGATGATAAGCAAGCTGTTATAAGTTTAGGCTGTTTTCTAAAAGTAGACCTTTATTTTAATATTAGAATGGATATGCTTCGAGTTAGATAACTGTGTAGCGCAAGCAGCCAGCCCCTGTGAAAAATAACCGCGGTCTCTAAAAATAACAAACACTCTTTGAGCCAAGAGTATATTTTTCTTCGGAGCTGAGCAAGGCGCCTTCGCTTTTATTAATACAAGCTCCAAATTATCTATAATACATGTTTCTTCCATAATTTACTGATATAATAGAAGGAAGCTTTTTATTCGGAAAATATAAAATAAAGGATGGTAAAAATGAAATTAATTTTGACTGTTATTCAAGATAAAGATAGTAATAAGCTATTAAATGCCCTTGTTGAACATAATTTTAGAGCAACAAAACTAGCCAGTACTGGTGGATTTTTGAAATCAGGCAACACAACATTTATGATAGGTACGGAAGATATTCGCGTTGAAAAATGTATGGAAATTATTAAAGAAAACTGCCAATCACGAGATCAGCTAGTAGCACCTGTCTCTCCAATGGGTGGCAACGCAGACTCTTATGTTCCATATCCAGTTGAAGTAGAAGTAGGAGGGGCAACTGTTTTTGTACTGCCAGTGGAACAATTCAAACAATTTTAAGTCCATATTCAAACAGAAGGACAAAAAGGAATGTTAATTAATTTATATACGTAAGTGAGTGATTGTCTTGACAAGAACATGGGACCAACTAGAGCAGTCACAGCCCATTGTATTAAAAATGCTAAGAAACAGCTTAAAAAAGAACCGGCTTGCACATGCATACCTTTTTGAAGGAATGAAAGGAACAGGCAAAAAAGATATTAGCATACTACTAGCAAAAAGTGTTTTATGTGAGAACTTATTAGATAAATATGTTCCATGTGAAACATGTTCTAATTGCAAAAGAATAACTCATGGAAATCATCCAGATGTTCATATTTTAGAACCAGATGGATTATCTATAAAAAAGCATCAAATTCAAAGCTTGCAAGAGGAATTCTCTAAAATGGGAGTAGAATCAAAAAAGAAGCTTTATATTATTAGTCATGCAGATAAAATGACAACTAATGCAGCTAATAGCTTATTAAAGTTTTTAGAAGAACCAAATGCAGAAACAATGGCTATTTTATTAACAGAACAAATACAACAAATTATTCCAACTATCTTATCTAGATGCCAAATATTATCTTTTACTCCTTTGACTCCTTCCAAATTGGTAGATCAGCTTATTATTAATGGGATAAAAAACAATGATGCTCCAAAACTTGCCCAGCTTACCAATAATTACGAAGAGGCATTGCTTCTAAGTTCTGATGAATGGTTTGTACAAGCACAAAAAATAGTGGTAAAATTATATGAGACTCTTAAGGGAAATTCCTTAGAGGCATTAGTAGCTCTTCAACGGGATTGGTTTTTGCATTTTAAAGAAAAAGACCAATATGACAAAGGGCTAGATTTATTGTTGCTACTATATAAGGATTTATTATATATACAGCTTGGCAAGCACGATAAAATTGTTCATATAAACGAAAAGGAACTTTTAGAAGCTTCTGCTTTAAAGCTTTCTAATCAAAGTTTAACAGAACAAATATCAGCTATTTTTGAAGCAAAGCGTAAGCTGCAAGGTAATATGAATCCACAGTTATTGATGGAGCAGCTTGTGCTAAAGCTGCAGGAGGGATCTTCAGTTGTATGATGTTGTAGGAATCCGCTTTAAAAAAGCTGGAAAAATATATTATTTTGATCCGAATGATATAATCATTCAAAAAGAGGACTTTGTTATCGTGGAAACAGTTCGAGGAGTTGAGTATGGTAAAGTAGTTATTGCTCCAAAGAAGGTTGACGAAACGGATGTTGTATTACCTCTTAAAAAAGTATTAAGGATAGCGGATCAAAAAGACCAAATGATTGTAGATGAGAACAGAAGCGCAGCAAAAGAAGCATATGAAGTTTGCTGTGAAAAAGTTAGTCTTCATAATTTGGACATGAAGTTAGTAGATGTAGAATATACATTTGATCGAAATAAAGTAATCTTTTATTTTACAGCAGACGGCCGTGTAGATTTTCGCGAATTAGTAAAGGATTTAGCTGCAATTTTTAGAACGAGAATAGAATTACGGCAAATCGGTGTTCGAGACGAGGCAAAAATGCTAGGTGGAATTGGACCATGCGGTAGAATGCTTTGTTGTTCCACCTTTTTAGGAGATTTTGAACCAGTTTCAATAAAGATGGCAAAAGATCAAAATCTCTCATTAAATCCAACAAAAATTTCTGGTTTATGTGGTAGATTAATGTGTTGTCTAAAATATGAAAATGATGAATACGAATCTGCCAAAGAACAATTGCCAGACTTAGGAGAGTGGATTGAAACTCCTCAAGGAAAAGGAAAAGTAGTAGGGTTAAATATTTTAGAACGTTTACTCCAAGTGGAAATTTCTGAACAAGAACGAGTGCTTGAATATACATTGGAAGAAATACTGCAAGAAGATACTGTTTCAGTTCAATCCACAGATTAATGAGGTGGAAGAGTGGATAAAAAAGAAGTTTTTGATTCAGTAATTAATATGGAAAGCCAAATTGGGAATTTATATCAGCAATTAGGTGAGTTGAAGCAACATGTTGCAGAGCTGATTGAGGAGAACAACACATTAAAGCTGGAAAATGAGAATTTAAGAAGGCATCTAGAAAGACAAGCAAAGGTAAAAGACAAAAATAAAGAAACAAATAAAAAGATAAATTCAAAATCTAATAACCAAACAGAAGAAAAAAATATAGATGTAGGAGAAGGATATGACAACCTAGCCAGACTTTATCAAGAGGGTTTTCATATTTGTAATCTTCATTTCGGCAGTCCAAGAAAAGATGGAGATTGCTTGTTCTGTTTATCGTTTCTTAATAAAAAATAGCCCAATCTGCTGTCGGATATTTACTTTCGATTAAAGTGATTTTAGCAGAAACTTCAGGCTGATCGAAAACGTTTGTCTTTCGAGACGTGAAGCCTTGGGAGGAGCGGAGTTACCGTGTTTGGGTAATGAGCATCCGAGTAAGGCGAACAACGAAGAAAGCGAGCGTTTGTCGACAGCCTGGAACCTTCCTTACCGTAGGAAGGTTTTTTTTTACATGTTTTATGGTATATAAGATTTTTTAGATAGTGGAGGTTCATACAGTGGTTGAATTAATAGGAGATGAAAGGCTGGACTATTTATTAGCGGAAGAATTAAAAATTATTCAAAGTCCTTCTGTTTTTTCTTTTTCCCTTGATGCAGTTTTATTAGCGAACTTTGTTTCTGTTCCAATAAATAAAGGGAAATTAGTTGACCTTTGTAGTGGAAATGGTGTGATCCCATTATTTCTGTCGTTGCGAACAAAGGGAACAATAATAGGAGTGGAAATTCAAGAACGTCTTTATGATATGGCTAATCGAAGCATTATGTATAATAACCTACAAGAAAAAGTAAGTATGATTCATAAAGATATTAAAGAAGTTCCTGCAATTATAGGGTATGAAAAATATGATGTTGTTACATGTAATCCGCCTTATTTTCAAACAGATTCATCAGAAGAGATAAATGTAAATGAGCATTTTGCTATTGCTAGACATGAAATATTATGTACACTAGAGGATACGATTCGCATATCCAGTCAATTAGTCAAACAAGGTGGAAAAGTAGCTTTTGTGCATAGGCCAGGCAGGTTTCTTGATATTGTAACATTAATGAGACAATATCGATTAGAGCCAAAACGAATCCGATTTGTATATCCAAAAAAGGGGAAGGATGCAAATGTGCTTTTAGTAGAAGCAATAAAAGATGGGAAACCAGATTTAAAAATACTTCCGCCATTATTTGTATATGATGATGCAAACGAATATACAGAAGAAATGAGTCGAATCCTATATGGAAATAAGTAACCATTACTTTTATGTTCTTCAGTGTGGTGACGGGACATTTTATGCAGGGTATACAAATGATTTAGATAAAAGAGTCAATACACATAATAAAGGAAAAGGTGCTAAATATACGAGAGGACGTCTGCCCGTTACTTTAGTGTATTTTGAAGTTTTTTCTAATAAATCTGAAGCACAAAAAGCTGAATACCGTTTTAAACAGTTGGATAGGAAAAAGAAGGAACAGTATGTAAAAAAGGAAGCAGGTGAAGCATTTGTGGCAGCAAAAAAGCTATCATGAGAACACAGGGTGTTTATACTTAATACCAACGCCAATTGGAAATTTAGAAGATATGAGTTTTAGGGCTGTACGCTTATTAAAAGAAGCTGATCTTATAGCTGCAGAAGATACAAGAAATACAAAAAAATTATGTAATTATTTTGATATAACAACACCTATTGTAAGCTATCATGAGCATAATAAAGAAACAAGCGGCCGTAAAATAATACAAGCAATACAAGAAGGAAAAGTAGTGGCATTAGTAAGTGATGCAGGTATGCCTACTATTGCTGACCCGGGTTATGAGTTGGTAGTTGCAGCAGTAGAAGAAAAGTTGCCGGTTATACCATTGCCAGGTGCAAATGCAGCATTAACGGCATTGATTGCATCTGGATTGCCTACCCATCCATTTTTCTTTTATGGCTTCCTTAATAGACAGAAAAAAGAAAAGAAAAAAGAATTAACGTTTCTTAAGGAGATTCAAGGTACCATTTTATTATATGAATCCCCACATCGTTTAAAAGAAACTTTAATATTAATAAATGAAATATTAGGCAATAGAAAAATATCTCTCTGCCGAGAATTAACAAAAATGTATGAAGAATTTATAAGAGGATCAGTTCATGAAGTAATTGATTGGGCGGAAAAAGAAGAAATACGCGGAGAATTTTGTATTGTAATAGAAAAAGGAGAATGGCAAGAATCAGTAACGGATTGGTGGACTGATCTTACTGTAGTGGAGCATGTTGAACAGTATTTAAACGATGAAGGATGTACCGCAAAAGAAGCTATTAAAAAAACAGCTGTCGATAGAGGGATACAAAAGAGAGAAGTATATCAAGAGTATCATGTAAATGAATAAAAAAGAAAAGCGGAAGCGGCTTGTTCATCGTCGTACAGACTGAAGGGCTTTGACTGAGATAAAGGAAATACGAAGAGCGTTAGCGATTCGATGTTGGCTTATCGTAGGGAGAAGACCTTAAGTACGATAGGTGCTGGAGCTAGACACTCATCTAAGTTGAAAAACTTCTCTACTAAAGAAAAAAGTATGGAAATCCAGCAATACGCTATGTTTCCATACTTTTTTTATAAAAATTCAAATGATAGTGGAATTATTTAGATACTTCAAAAGAACTTTTGATTTCATTTAAAAGCTGTTCTGCACCTTCGCGGCTTAGAATTAATTTGCCACCAGCTAAAGTTAAGTTATCGTCTGAAACTTCACCAGTAACTTGGCAAGTCATATTAGGTTTATATTTTTTTAAGATGATTTTTTCATCATCAACATAGATTTCTAGTGCATCTTTTTCAGCAATTCCTAACGTACGTCTTAATTCGATTGGAATAACTACACGCCCCAATTCATCAACTTTACGAACAATACCTGTAGATTTCATTTCCTTTTCTCCTCCCAAATAAATAATATTTATCTTTTTTCGCTAATATTCGACAAATTTCTTTGTTTGGTTCTATAATACCAGCCATTCCCATAACCGTCAATTATTTTATTTTAGAAATTTTTGAGAATCGACAAATGTTTATATAGCAATGTTTTACGATAGGTGCATACCAGTATTTTCTATATCAAATGAGATGAAAAATAAAGATATAAAAGTATTTCATGTATTTTTTCGACAAATTTCTACAAAAAACAGTGAAAACGACATTTGTTCTTTTAGAAATATACAGTGAAGTTAGTAAGAGAAAAGGCATTAGTTAGTTGCAGAATAAATGAATTTTATGTATATTCTGATGGTGTAAATGAAAAAATGGCAATATTTAATAAATTTTTCTATAAAAAATAAAGAAATATTAAATTGGTGTTTTGGAATTTGAACAAGTATTGATACAATAAGAAGTACATAAACAATAGTTTATCGTTTACTATTTAAGTATTGTACATAATGTATAAGTTACTTTCAGGAGGGATAAAAATGAAAGATCAAAACAACACTTTCTATATAACAACCCCTATTTATTATCCGAGCGGAAATCTACATATTGGGCATGCATATACGACAGTAGCAGGGGATGCAATGGCCCGTTATAAACGTATGAGAGGTTTTGATGTTCGATATTTAACGGGAACAGATGAACATGGTCAGAAAATTCAACGTAAAGCAGAAGAAGCAAGTATCACTCCACAAGAATATGTGGATGAGATAGTGGCAGGTATTAAAAAGTTATGGGATAAGCTTGATATCTCGTATGATGATTTTATTCGTACTACTGAAAAGCGCCATACAGACGTTGTTAGTAAAATGTTTCAACAATTAGTGGACCAAGGAGATATTTATTTAGACGAATATCAAGGTTGGTATTCTGTATCAGATGAAACATATTATACAGAATTACAGTTAGTTGATCCGATATATGATGATGCTGGTAAAATTATTGGTGGTAAAAGTCCTGATAGTGGCCATCCTGTTGAATTGGTTAAAGAAGAATCTTACTTTTTCAGAATGAGCAAATATGCAGATCGTTTATTAGAGTTCTATGAACAAAATCCTGAATTCATTCAACCAGAATCCCGTAAAAATGAAATGATTAATAATTTTATTAAACCAGGTTTAGAAGATCTTGCTGTATCAAGAACAACATTTAATTGGGGAATAAAAGTGCCAGGAGATCCAAAACATGTTGTATACGTTTGGATTGATGCGTTGTCTAATTATATCACAGCATTAGGTTATGGTACAGAAGATGAGTCTAAATATTCTAAATATTGGCCTGCGAATGTTCATTTAGTTGGAAAAGAAATTGTACGTTTTCATACCATCTATTGGCCGATTATGTTAATGGCTTTAGATCTTCCACTGCCGAAAAAGGTATTTGCGCATGGTTGGATTTTAATGAAAGACGGAAAAATGTCGAAATCAAAAGGGAATGTTGTAAATCCTGTAACACTTATCGACAGATATGGTTTAGATGCTTTACGATATTACTTATTGAGAGAAGTGCCATTTGGAGCGGATGGTGTGTTTACACCAGAAGGATTTGTGGAAAGAGTAAATTTTGATTTAGCTAATGATTTAGGAAATTTACTAAACCGAACAGTGGCAATGATTAATAAGTACTTTGATGGAGTTATTCCAGAATATAAAGGTTCAAAAGGAAACTTTGAACAGTCACTTGTAAAAGCCCATGAGGAAACTTTGCAGAAATATGAAGAACATATGGAGAATATGGAATTTTCTGTTGTGCTCACGAATCTATGGCAATTGGTGAGTAGAAATAACAAATACATTGATGAAACACAACCATGGGTGTTGGCAAAAGAAGGAAAACAAGAACAGTTAGCGGATGTAATGACTCATTTGGCTGAATCTTTAAGAAGGATTGCGATTCTGTTAAAACCATTTTTAACAAGAACGCCTGATAAAATATTCCAACAGTTGAATATCCAAGATGATTCTTTAAAATCTTGGGAAAGTTTAGGCGTATTTGGATGCATTCCAACGGCAACAAAGGTCGAAAAGGGCGAACCTATCTTCCCACGTTTAGACATGGAAGAAGAAGTGGAATTTATTAAAGTAGAAATGCAAGGTCCTGCCAAAGAAGAGGAAAAAGCTCCAAACGTGCAAGAAGTCCCTGAAACAGAGGAAATAACAATTGATGACTTCATGAAAGTAGACTTGCGAGTAGCAAAAGTATTACAGGTTGAACCAGTGAAAAAAGCAGATAAATTGTTAAAGCTGCAACTGGATTTAGGCTATGAGCAAAGACAAGTAGTTTCTGGCATTGCTCAATATTATAAGCCAGAAGAATTGGTTGGAAAACGAGTTATATGTGTAACGAATTTAAAACCAGTTAAATTAAGAGGCGAACTATCACAAGGAATGATTCTTGCAGGGAGTCAGGATGGAATTCTTTCTGTCGCTTCTGTAGATGAGTCATTGCCACTTGGTGCTAAAGTGAAATAAATTTTAATATAAAAAGAAGGCTTTGTTAAACGATAAGTTGTTAATTAGGAGGGAGTGGATTCCATAACCTTTTGAAAACCAACAAGGGAATTTAACAGAGCCTAAAAGAAAAACATAGAAGTATCCAGACATTCATTCGTTATGGAACATTTCTATGTTTTTCTTCAAATTAGGTGGTTGTAGTGGTTAATTGCGAAATTTTTGTATAGGAATAAAAAATAATATTTGGAACAGAGGAGACTTTTTAATGTTATTTGATACGCATACACATTTAAATGCAGAGCAATTTACAGAAGATTTAGAAGAAACTATTCAACGTGCTATTGATGCAGGGATGGAAAAAATGATTGTTGTTGGATTTGATCGACCGACAATTGAAAAAGCAATGGAACTGATAGAGAAATATTCTTTTCTTTATGCAAGTGTAGGCTGGCATCCAGTTGATGCAATTGACATGACGGAAGAGGATTTACTATGGATAGAGGAGTTGGCAAACCATCCTAAAGTGGTTGCTATAGGAGAAATGGGATTAGATTATCACTGGGATAAATCCCCGAAAAATATTCAAAAAGAAGTGTTTAGAAAACAAATAAGGTTGGCGAAGAAAGTGAATTTGCCGATTATTATTCATAATCGAGAAGCAACGGCAGATATAGTGGATATATTAAAAGAAGAGGATGCAAAAGAAGTTGGAGGAATTATGCATTGTTTTGGTGGAAGTGTAGAAACAGCACAAGCGTGTATTGATATGAATTTCTATATTTCACTTGGAGGAACGGTAACATTTAAAAATGCAAAAAAACCAAAGGAAGTAGCAGCAGCTATTCCATTAGAAAAACTTTTAATCGAAACGGATTGTCCGTATCTTGCTCCAACCCCGTTTAGAGGCAAACGAAATGAACCTAGCTATGTTAAATTTGTTGCAGAAGAAATTGCAGCAATAAAAGGAATTTCTTTCGAGGAAGTAGCAGCAGCAACTACAGAAAATGCAAAAAAATTATTCGGCATAAATTGATAAGCAATGATGTCGAATAAGGGAAATGCTTGTCTTTTTTTAATTAGTTCTACAACCTTTTCTTTTCTCATAGTGCGTGTTCAAAAAGAAGGACAAAAGAGCTGAGAATTTTAAGGAAGTGCAAGCTTAGAAGCATCGTAATTCCACAGGATGTGATGACTTCAATGGGGTAAGTATTTTTAGTTGAAGATTTACTATAATACTTGAAGAGCGTAAAGAAAAGCTGACACAGAAATTCGACAGCTTTTTTTTTTCGAACATTTTTGGACAACTTCGCATAGAATGATTGTGTCGAGAAATCTTTCTTTCTTTTTGTGAAGATATTTTGCATAATAGGAGGTACGGTCAAAGAAAGTATATGGGGTTGACAGCAGGCAGGATACTCTATATAATCACTCCGAGAGAAAAGGAGGCGTTTTTCATCGTAATTAAAAACATGAAAAACCTGTTTTCCACATATTTGAGTAGGAAAAAATGGGCCATTATTATTGCTAGCTTCATAGTTTTTGCAAGTGCATTCGGCTTTCTTATATACGAGACTTCAAAAAAAACTGTGTCGCTAACTTTAAATGGTGAAGAAAAGGTCATCCGAACTCATTCATCCACTGTAAAAGAAATATTTGATGATGATCTAAAAATTACAGTCCACTCAAAAGACTATGTGTTTCCTTCGTTAGAAACAAAGGTAAAAGACGATGATAAAGTTGTATGGAAACAAGCAAAACAGGTTGAATTGAAAATAGACAACGAGAAGAAAACGGTTTGGACAACAGCTGAAAATGTTGAAGAGTTTTTAAAAGAACAAAAAATTTCTTTGAACAAATATGATCAGATTAATCAAAAAGGGAAAACCAGCATAGAAAATAACATGGAGATTGTTGTACATACAGCATATCCAATTATACTAGTAGATGCAGGAAAGAAAAAACAACTATGGTCCACTTCGACTACGGTCGCTGACTTTTTAAAACAACAAGGAATTTCACTTACAAAATTAGACCAAGTTGAACCAAATCTAAATGAAAAAGTGAAAGAAAAAACTGTTGTAAATATTACTCGCATAGAAAAGGTCACCGATGTAGTGGAACAACCAATTCATTATGCTGTTGTTACTCAAAAAGATGATAGCTTGAAAAATGGTACTGAAAAAGTACTTAAAGAAGGTAAAGAAGGATTAGCATCAAAAAAATTTGAGATAACATTAAAAAACGGCAAAGAAGTTTCTCGAAAACTGCTCAGTCAAAAAATCATTAAAGAAAAACAGGATAAAATTATTGCAGTAGGAACAAAACCAGAAGTTTTACAAGTTGCGTCCCGAGGTGCAAGTGAAGCAGCAGGAACAGAAATGTATGTAAACGCAACTGCTTATACAGCAAGCTGCAATGGCTGTTCTGGGTATACTGCTACTGGTATAAATTTAAAAGCAAATCCAAATGCAAAAATAATTGCTGTCGATCCAGATTATATTCCATTAGGTACAAAAGTATATGTTGAAGGCTATGGCTACGCAGTAGCTGCTGATACAGGCTCCGCTATACAAGGAAAGAAAATCGACGTATTTTTCGCAACGACAGCAGAAGCATATCGTTGGGGTTCAAGAACAGTAAAAATAAAAATAATTAATTAAAGTTTCATTTGGTAAGAAAATATAAAATTTTCAACTTAGACGAGTGTCTAACCGACGTATAGGATGTACATGTGCCGATGTTGCGACAGGCTCGAAGGATGCGAGTCAATCGACGTTGCCACAGGACGTGGCGTACTTAGTCGATTTACCTTTTTTGCGTACTTACTCGCTCAGCTCAGTCCGTACGGCGATGAACAAGGCGCTTGTGCTTATTAACAGAGAATCTATCGCATTCTCTGTTTTTTTTTGTTGAAGAATGTATTTTGTTGAAAATAATCATTTAAGCTATAATGAATGTTATAATCTACGTGCGAATTATCTTTCTGTATATATAGACGTTTCATGTTACAAAAATGTTTCATTTTTTTTTCAAATATTTATTTTTTTTTGGAGGTTCCATGAAGATAAAAGAAATAATAGTAGTGGAAGGCAGAGATGATACAATTGCCATTAAACGAGCAGTTGATGCAGATACAATTGAAACAAATGGTTCAGCCATCAATAAAGAAACCATTGAAAAAATAAAATTAGCCCAAACAACGAGAGGGGTTATTATATTTACAGACCCTGATTATCCTGGACAAAAAATACGCAACACAATTGTTAAACATGTTCCCGGATGCAAGCATGCTTTTATTGCAAAGGAAAAGGCGTTGCAAAAGCATGGAAAAGGGGTTGGAGTGGAGCATGCATCTATAGAAACGATTAGAGACGCTTTAAAAGATGCTCATTTAATGAGTGAAACCGTAATGGAACAAATTACACAAGAAGATTTAATATGTGCGCAGCTTATCGGTGGAGAAGGTTCAAAGGAACGACGTGAGCAATTAGGGAAAATATTGAAAATAGGCTATACAAATGGAAAACAGCTGCATAAAAGGTTGATGATGTTTCAAATTACAAAACAAGCTTTTGCAGAGGCTTTAATAGTAATGCGCCAGGAGGAAAACGATGGATAAAGATATTGCAACACCTGTTAGAACGAAAGCAATACTAGAGAAATATGGATTCTCTTTTAAAAAAAGTTTAGGGCAAAACTTTTTAATTGATACGAATATATTAAGAAATATTGTAGACCATGCTATGCTTTCTGAGGAGTCTGGAGCTATCGAGGTTGGTCCAGGAATTGGAGCTTTAACAGAGCAATTGGCGAAGCGCAGCAAAAAGGTTGTAGCTTTTGAAATAGATCAACGATTATTACCGATATTAAGTGAAACGCTATCGCCGTATCAAAATACGAAAGTGATTCATGAAGATATTTTAAAAGCAAATGTAAAAGAAGTGATAGACGCAGAATTCCAAGGCATTGAAGATATCATGTTAGTGGCAAACTTGCCATATTACGTAACTACTCCCATTATCATGAAAATATTAGAAGAAAAACTTCCGCTTCGAGGAATTGTCGTGATGCTTCAAAAAGAAGTGGCAGAAAGAATATCAGCAAAACCAGGGACAAAGGAATATGGCTCTTTGTCGATAGCGATACAATATTACACCGTACCTGAAGTAGTTATGATTGTGCCTAAAACAGTATTTGTACCGCAGCCAAATGTAGACTCTGCTGTAATAAAGCTCACAAGAAGGGATACTCCGTTAGTTTCCGTTAAAGATGAGGATTTCTTCTTTCGGGTAACAAGAGCAAGTTTTGCACAGCGCAGAAAGACAATATTAAATAATTTATCCAGTCAGCTTGAGAATGGCAAACAAAAAAAAGAATGCATAATAGAGGCGTTGCAGCAAGCTGATATTGCCTCTTCTAGAAGAGGAGAATCGTTATCCATAGAAGAGTTCGCAAAGTTAAGTGACGCTTTATATGAGACATTTAAATAAGCAGAGACTAAAAAACACAGGGAAATTAATGTTTCTTGTGTTTTTTTGTTGATTTTCACGTTTTTTCTTTTATTTATACAACAACTCAATAAAACAGAAGGGAACTAACATGTTTGCTCACATCTGGATGGACTTTTGCATAGTGTAAGAAAAGATAGGGAAGAAACAAATGGCTCTTAAATTAGGGCTAATTGGAGTGACGACAGTGAGTATAAATATCATGGATATCGTCGGTAGAAAATCGTATCAATGTGATATTGTTTTTCGAATTATTGATATGAAAGAAGAAAATGGACAAAAGCTTGCTGTTTTATACGGAGAGGATTTTCGTCTTATTGCAGATGCTCCTTATGAAGATTTAATCAGTATCAATAAACCGATGCAAAGAAAAATAGCACAAGAATTTCAGTTTTTAGAAGAACAATCTTTAGAATTATTTCGGCAGGATGTTCATTTATTACGACAAAAACAAGAGTATATTGCAACAAATTCCTTTAATAAACAAACCAATTATTTTCAAATACCAGGAAAAGTATTGCATTTAGATGGAGATTCTTCTTATTTAGAAAAATGTTTAACTTTATATGAAAAAATCGGTATTCCAGTTACAGGTATACATTGTAATGAAAAAGAAATGCCGCAAAAGATTGGCAAACTTATTGATTATTATCGACCAGATATACTTGTCATTACAGGACATGATGCTTATTCAAAGGCAATGGGAGGAATGCAGGATATTAATGCATATCGTCATTCCAAACACTTTGTGCAAACAGTTAGAGAGGCAAGAAAAAAAATTCCTCACTTAGATCAGCTAGTCATATTCGCAGGAGCATGTCAATCTCATTTTGAATCACTTATACATGCAGGAGCAAATTTTGCAAGTTCTCCTTCCAGAGTAAATATTCATGCACTAGATCCGGTTTATATCGTTGCAAAAATTAGTTTTACACCATTTATGGAACGAGTAAATGTATGGGATGTGCTGCGAAATACATTAACAGGGGAAAAGGGACTTGGAGGACTTGAAACAAAAGGAGTATTGCGAACAGGTATGCCATATAATATAAATTATCCAGAATAATATTTTAAAGACGAATGGGAACGCAATTGTTTTCTATCGTCTTTTTTTAGGGGATTTTAAAAGCGTTTATTTACAACATTATCTCCTTTTTTAAGCTATTTTTTTTAAAATGCATCTACTTACATAAAAAGCAAAAATTGGGTAAAGATAAAAATATTGAAAAATAAGAGGCAAATAAGAATAAAAAATGTTGACAACTTCTAAAAAAGACTGTTATAATTTATATTTTTGTTTGACTCTATTGTGTCAGTGTGATATACTTTACACAGTGAGGTGGACCGAATGGCGAAAACATTATCAGATATAAAAAAAGCTCTTGATTCAAATTTAGGGAAAAGGCTTATGCTAAAAGCTAATGGTGGACGTCGAAAAACTATAGAGCGTTCCGGTGTACTAACAGAGACCTATCCTTCTGTTTTTGTGGTTGAATTAGATCAGGATGAAAATGCATTTGAACGTGTATCGTACAGTTATGCGGATGTTTTAACAGAAACGGTTCAAATTACCTTCTACGAGGATACAACAGGACAAGTTGCTTTAAGCTAATAGATATGGATCGCAGTGAACAATTTGTTTACTGCTTTTTCATTTGTTGGAAAAATAATTTATCTTCAGTTGGTAAGAAATATTACTTATGAAAAAACAAGAAAGTAGCATACTATAATTGCGTGTTCAAAAGGAAGATAATAGTTGACGCAGAAATTCGACAGCTATTTTTCCAGAACTCTTTGAACACTTTCTATAAATACCGTGAGTGATGAAAGGAGAGATTCACTTTGGGTAGACGAAAAGGTGTAATGTCTGAAGGTTTAAAAGAAGAATTAGCGAAAGAATTAGGCTTTTATGATGTTGTTCAAAAAGACGGTTGGGGTGGCATTCGAGCAAGAGATGCAGGAAACATGGTCAAAAGAGCGATTGAAATTGCCGAACAAAGTCTTCTTAATCAAAAACAAGAATAGTTTTTGTAACCCTTAAGTTCACTTGTTTACAACGAATCCTATTTAAATGGATTTATTCACGGTATCAGTTTATAATGCGGCTTCACATTTATTATTAGTAAGCTTACTTTACTAATAAATAAAAATGTGGAGCCGTATTTTTATAAAAAATGTATGTAATATAAAAAGGTCTCACATACTTTTTAAATAAAGCGATAATCGGATAGAATAACATGTAAAAAACAATAGTAGAACTAATAAACAATCGATATTTTATGGTAAAATCACTATATCCATATAGATGATAGCGTGTCCTTTTTAACTCATATAAAATATTGATGATCGGGAAAGTAAATAGTGTTTTTCTTTATGAGAAGGTTCTGTTAAACCGATAATGTTGTTAATAGGAAGGTTTTGAAAATCAACTTTACCTCTTTGGCGTACTTAGCCGGCCAGCGCCTAGCCCTTATGAAAAATAACCCTTTGTCTCTAACAGTAAAATTCACTTTTGGAGTCAAATGAATATTTTTCTTCAGGTCTGAACAAGCGCTTACGCTTTTCTTATTTGTGGTAAAATAGGACAAAAAATGGAGACAAAGAAAATGAAGTAGGTGGAAATATTGAAGCTGTTAGTAAAAGCACCAGCTAAGATAAACTTATCATTAGATGTACTCAACAAAAGGCCGGATGGGTATCATGAAGTGGAAATGATCATGACAACCATTGACTTAGCTGATAGATTAGAGCTTACATTAGAAGAAAATGACGAAATAAAAATTATTTCTCTTAATAGATTTGTTCCAGATGATCAAAGGAATTTAGCGTATCAAGCAGCAAGGCTATTAAAGGATAAGTTTGATGTTAAAAAAGGCGTAACAATAAAGATTGAAAAAAACATTCCGGTAGCAGCAGGGCTTGCAGGTGGAAGCAGTGATGCAGCAGCTGTTTTACGAGGCTTAAATAAACTATGGAATCTCGGGTTATCAATTGATACACTAGCAGAAATCGGAGCAGAAATTGGTTCTGATGTATCGTTTTGTGTTTATGGTGGAACTGCGCTTGCAACTGGAAGAGGTGAAATCATTAAAGAATTGCCGGCGCCTCCCATTTGCTGGGTTGTGTTAGCAAAACCTTTTATAGGTGTTTCTACTGCAGATATTTATAAAAGGCTTGATGTATCTAAAATAAAACATCCCGATACAAAAAAGATGATTCAATCCATTTACGATGGAAGTTATTCTTATATGTGTCAAAACGTCGGGAATGTACTAGAAGACGTTACATTAAACTTATATTCAGAGGTTGCTCAAATTAAGGAACAAATGAAAAAATTTGGAGCAGATGCAGTGTTGATGAGTGGAAGTGGTCCAACGGTTTTTGGTTTAATCCATCATGATTCTAGAATGAATCGTGTATATAATGGTTTAAGAGGGTTTTGTGACCAAGTATTTGCAGTCCGAATAATAGGCAGTCGACATACCCTTGATTAACACGTATAATAATGAAATATTAACGTTAAAATATTCGGATTTTGGAGGTTCGCAGTATGAAATTTCGTCGTAGTGAGCGCTTAATAGACATGACGAATTATTTGTTAGAGCATCCAAGGCAGCTTGTATCGTTATCCTACTTTGCTGAAAAGTATGGTTCTGCAAAATCTTCCATAAGTGAAGATTTGGCAATCATTAAAGACACCTTTGAGCAAAGAGGGATAGGAATCCTTCAAACTTTGCCTGGGGCAGCTGGAGGAGTCAAATATCAGGTGAAAGTAAGTGAACAAGAAGCAAAACCTTTTATTAAGGAACTTTGTGAGCTCATAATGAATCCTGAAAGACTTTTACCAGGTGGTTATCTATATATGACCGATATATTAGGTGATACAGCTCTTGTTCAAAAAGTCGGAAAATTATTCGCATCTGCGTTTGCAGATACAAAAATTGATGTAGTAATGACGGTTGCTACAAAAGGAATTCCACTGGCGTATGCAGTAGCTGCATACTTAAATGTACCTGTTGTTATGGTAAGAAGAGACAGCAAGGTAACAGAAGGTTCTACTGTTAGTATAAATTATGTATCTGGTTCAACAAAAAGAATACAAACAATGGTTCTTTCCAAAAGAAGTTTGGAGGAAGGATCAAGAGTATTGATTGTAGATGATTTTATGAAAGCAGGCGGTACGGTAAATGGCATGATCAGCTTGTTGGAAGAGTTTAATGCTGTTGTCGCTGGAATCGCTGTTTTAGTGGAAGCGGAAGAAGCAGAAGAAAGACTTGTAGATGATTATTTATCACTGGTAAAATTATCTGGAGTCGATGTAAAGGGTAAAAGTATTTCTGTAGAAAAAGGAAATTACTTCGACCAAAATAATTTATAAGGGGAATGAATGATGAAAGTAGTTCAAACAAACGCTGCACCACAAGCAATAGGACCATATTCTCAGGGAATTATCGTCAATAATATGTTTTACAGTTCGGGTCAAATTCCATTAACAGCTGAAGGTTCGTTAGTGGAAGGAGATGTGCAAACACAAACCCATCAAGTATTTAAGAATTTAGGCGCTGTACTTGAAGCTGCCAATGCATCCTTTGATACAGTAGTAAAAGCAACCGTTTTTATTAAAAATATGGAAGATTTTGCTGCGATCAACGAAGTGTATGGAGAATATTTTCATACACATAAGCCAGCACGTTCTTGTGTAGAAGTAGCAAGATTGCCGAAAGATGTATTAGTAGAAATTGAAGTTATTGCACTTTGTAAATAAGAGACTATTAGATATTAGCCAGCCATTTGTTGATAAACTAGTACATATGGTTGGCTTTTTCTATCTTAAATAGTAGAGTAAAAAGATGACCTTTTTATCTTTAGGCTGTTTACTAAAAGTTTGTTGTTTTGAATAAAACAATAAACATAGTTGAAGCACTGAGCAGCCTGAAAACACGTAGACTCCTGCTTAGAAAAGCGAGAAAGACTCGGGCCCCACAGGAGCATAGCGACGAGGAGGCTCGGCACTCGTCCGCGGAAAGCGAAGTGTATTCAGGCTGCGGGTTAAATAACTACAAGCTATACGCAAAGAGCCTATCTTTATTAAATGGGAAAAATAATGATTTTGCTCTATTTTTTAGCAATTTTCATCAAATTCTCCTAAATATTCTAAAAAATTTTACCATTTAAGAAGGAGTTATGAAAGTTCTGTTGAATTAGTTAACTAGGTTTTATCTTCTAGTAAAGGTGGTGAACAGAATGGAAGTAACTGACGTAAGACTACGCCGAGTTAATACGGATGGACGAATGAGGGCTATTGCCTCTATCACTCTTGATAATGAATTTGTTGTTCACGATATTAGGGTTATTGATGGAAATAATGGATTATTTGTAGCCATGCCTAGTAAACGAACACCTGATGGAGAGTTTAGAGATATTGCACATCCAATTAATTCCGGCACAAGAGGTAAAATCCAAGAAGCCGTTTTGGCAGAATACCACCGTTTAGGTGAATTAGAAGTTGAATTTGAAGAAGCTGGTGCTTCCTAAAAAATAATAGCAGCTAGAGCCTACTTCCAATGAGTACGGCTCTTTTTTTATGGCTGTTTTCTCAAAGTTTTTTGTGTTTTTTATATAAAAAAATGGGAGAAGAAGTACTCAGCAGACTGAATACACGTAGACTCCTGTGGGAATGCGAGAAAGACTCGGGCCCACAGGAGCGTATGCGACGAGGAGGCTCGACGCTCGCTAAACGGACGAAGTGTATTCAGGCTGCGGGTTTAAAAGCAACAATCTATATGAAAACAGCCTTTTTTATTTAGATAAAAGCATAAATATTCGAATCCTTTCTTGAAATCAACGACTATTTAAGATATATTTTTAATGGATAAAAAGGTTATATTGGAGGCTTGTGAATGTTAACTCGTTACGCAGTTATATTAGCTGCAGGACAAGGAACTAGAATGAAGTCAAAATTATATAAAGTACTTCATCCTGTATGCGGAAAACCGATGGTAGAGCATGTTGTTGACCAAGTTTCAAATCTTCAGATGGAAGAAATTGTAACTGTTGTTGGGCATGGTTCTGAACAAGTAAAGGAACAGCTTGGCGATAAAGTAAGTTATGTTTATCAAGCCGAGCAGTTAGGAACAGCACATGCAGTCATCCAGACAAGTGAGCTTCTTAAAAATAAAGAGGGAGTAACATTGGTTATTTGTGGAGACACACCTTTAATAAAGCATGAAACAATAGAGCTGCTTATTAAACATCATGAAAATACATCTGCAAAAGCTACTATATTAACAGCCCTAGCACAAAATCCTGGTGGTTATGGCCGTATTATTAGAAATGACTTAGGCGATGTAGAAAAGATTGTTGAACATAAAGATGCAACAGAAAAAGAAAAAGAAATCAAAGAAATTAATACAGGAACGTATTGCTTTGATAATCGTTCTTTATTTCAAGCGCTTAATGCAGTTTCCAATCAAAATGCTCAAGGAGAATATTATCTACCAGATGTTATTGAAATACTAAAAAAACAGAGTGGTGTAGTTTCAGCCTTTCAAACAGAGGATTTTGAAGAAACACTGGGCGTCAATGATCGTGTTGCATTAGCAGAAGCTGAACGAATCATGAAGAAAAGAATAAATGAATTTCATATGCGTAATGGAGTTAGCATCATAGATCCTGCCAATACGTATATAGAATCAAGTGTCATCATTAAGGAAGATACAGTAATTATGCCTGGAACCATTCTTTCAGGTCAAACGATCATCGATTCTGACTGTATAATAGGACCGAATACAGAAATAAAAAACTGTGCGGTTGGGAAGAATACCATTATTAAACAATCTGTAGCACATGATAGCAAGATCGGATTAGACGTAAACATTGGACCATTTGCTCATATTCGTCCTCAATCGAATATTGCTGATGAAGTGAAGATTGGCAATTTTGTTGAGCTTAAAAAGGCTGAATTTGGGAAAGGCAGTAAAGCATCCCATTTAAGTTATGTAGGTGATGCTAAGGTAGGCAATGATGTTAATATTGGTTGTGGAACAATCACAGTTAATTATGACGGTAAAAATAAATTTTTAACAACGATTGAGGATGGAGCATTTGTCGGCTGCAATTCTAATTTAATCGCGCCTGTTACTATTGGGATGGGAGCATATGTTGCAGCAGGTTCCACTATTACAGAGGACGTACCTAGCAGTGCACTTTCCATTGCACGGGCCCGTCAAGTTAATAAAGAGAATTATGCAAAAAACGAATAAAAAGATAAGGCTGTTTTCTAAAAGTTTGTTGTTTTTGAATAAACATGCCTAAAGCACTGAGCAGCCTGAATACACGTAGACTCCTGCTTAGAAAAAGCGAGAAAGACGAGACCCCTCAGGAGCATGCGACGAGGAGGCTCGGCAGTCGTCCGCGGAAAGCGAAGTGTTATTCAGGTTGTAGGGTAAATAACAACAATCTATATGAAAAGAGCGTTTATTTAAAATGGGACAACCTATTCGTTAGGAATAAGTCTATGGAGGTTCAGGGATGTCAGTTAAGAATTTAGATCCAAATTTAAAGGTATTTACCTTAAATTCAAACCCAAAGTTAGCAGAGGCGATTGCTGAATCAATCGGAGTAGAATTAGGAAAGTGTTCTGTAAAGCGATTCAGTGATGGGGAAATTCAAATAAATATTGAAGAGAGTATTCGTGGATGTGATGTGTATATCATCCAATCGACAAGTGCCCCTGTAAACGAGCATATCATGGAATTATTAATTATGATTGATGCTCTAAAGCGTGCATCTGCAAGAACAATCAACTTAGTGATACCATATTATGGATATGCGAGACAAGATAGAAAAGCAAGAGCACGTGAGCCTATCACAGCTAAACTAGTTGCTAATCTTTTAGAAACTGCAGGAGCAACACGTGTTATTACGTTGGATTTACATGCTCCGCAAATTCAAGGATTCTTTGATATTCCGATAGATCACCTTATGGGAGTGCCTATTTTAGGAGATTATTTTAGTAAACGTGAATTTGATGGAGATATTGTCATTGTTTCTCCAGATCATGGTGGAGTTACAAGAGCTCGTAAATTGGCTGAACGTTTAAAAGCGCCAATTGCTATCATCGATAAACGACGCCCTAGACCAAATGTGGCTGAAGTGATGAATATAGTTGGTAATATCGAAGGGAAAATTGCTATTCTAATTGATGATATTATCGATACAGCGGGAACGATTACACTTGGTGCAAATGCTCTTGCTGAAAATGGTGCAAAAGAAGTGTATGCATGCTGTACACATCCGGTATTATCAGGACCAGCAATGGAAAGAATAAAAAATTCAAAAATAAAAGAACTTGTAGTTACAAACTCTATTGAACTTGGCGAAGAAAAACTATCTGATAATGTTGTTCAATTATCAGTAGCGGACCTTTTAGGTGAAGCTATTATTAGAGTTCATTCTGATCAGTCAGTAAGCTTTTTATTTGATTAATAGACATATACAAAAAATGTGCTTTGTTTACACTTTGAGTCGTTTTCTTTGGAAAGCGGCCTCTTTTCTTTTATGGAGTTCTTCTTCCTGCTTTTTTAGATAGCGCTGCTATGTTTAAATTTTCCCGATTTAGGGCATTTTTTTATAGAGGATGATCACACACTAATAGAGTGATTCTTAAAAAAATGATGGAAGGTGAAGAAATAGGATGAGTACATTATTACAAGCTAAAGAGCGTACAACATTTAAACATTCTACTTTAACAGGAATTCGCAATGAAGGAAATATTCCAGGTGTGGTGTATGGATCAAAAACAAAAAGTACATCTATTTATTTAAATGAAGCAGACTTTCTAAAAACAATCAAAGAGGTTGGCCGAAATGGTGTAATAGAATTAATGGTTGATGGAGAAAAGCATAATGTTGTACTAAACGATTATCATTCAGATCCCCTTAAAAGAAATATATTGCATGTAGATTTTCTTGCTGTTGATTTATCTCAAGAAATAACTGCTACTGTAAAAGTTTCTTTAATAGGGGATGCCATAGGGGTAAAAGATGGTGGTGTATTGCAACAACCGCTGCATGAAGTGGAAGTAACGGCAAAACCAAATGATATCCCAGCATCGATTGAACTAGATATTAGTGAACTGCAAGTAGGAGAAACGCTTACAATAGCAGATATAAAAGAATATCAGGCATTGGAAATCAATCATGAAAAAGAAGAAGTAATTGCTTCGATTCTTGCTCCTAGACAGGAAGAAGAAATTAGTACAGGAGAACAACAAGAAGACGGAACACCAGATAATTTAGAAGGAAGAGAAACGGTAAAAGAGGAAGTAGAATAGAATTTCGCTTTCTCTTTTACCCTTTGTACCATTTTGTTATGATTAATAGGTAAGGTTCAGCAATTTTTACAAAGGAAAGATAGTATAAATTGCTAAAGTTAGAAAGTGTCTAGCTAGAGCGCCTAGCCCTTGTGAAAAATACCCCTTTGCCTCTAAAAGTAAAAAGCCCTTTTGGAGTGAAAGGAACATTTTCTTCAGGACCGAACAAGGCGCTTGCGCTTTCCTAATTGGCCGAACGGGAGGTTTTGTCCAAGGAGAACTTTTCTTTTGGACAAACCTTCTTTTTCTATATAAACATTTATACAAAGGATGGTTCATGTGAAATTAATTGTTGGTTTAGGTAACCCTGGGAAACAATATGAAAAGACGAGGCATAATATTGGTTTTGAAATTATTGATTTTATTTCTAAAGAGTATTCGATTCCTTTAGAGAAAGCAAAGTTTAAAGGAGTATTCGGAACAGGAATCATCGGTGGAGAAAAGGTGATTTTGTTAAAACCTCTTACATATATGAATCTTTCTGGAGAATCGATACGTCCTCTCGCAGATTACTTTGAAATTGCATTAGAAGATATTGCTGTTATATACGATGATTTAGATTTACCAGTAGGAAAAATAAGATTAAGACAAAAAGGAAGTTCTGGGGGACATAATGGTATTAAGTCTACTATTGCACATTTAGGTTCGGAAAAATTCAACCGAATAAGAGTGGGAATTGACAGACCAAAAAATGGCATGAAAGTGCCTGATTATGTGCTGGGCAAGTTTACGAATGAAGAACAGGCAGCATTAGAAAGTATCATTCGAAAATGCGTAGACGCTTGTAGTGAATGGATGAAGGAACCATTTTTACAAGTGATGAATAAATATAATATTCAATAAGTGAATATGTTTCTAACGAGCTTTTGAAGGACGATAATTCGGTACTTATCTTACATTATTACTATTAATTTTCCCTCACAACCCTATATGGAAAGGTATAAATTTCTTCTTATATGTAAATACTATCTTTAGTATTTATGGTGAATAAGGAGGCCTTTGCTTGGCTATACATTATCATTGTAGACATTGTGGAGTAAAAATTGGAACAATAGATTCAAAAACAGTGGAAACAAACCAATTGGGATTGCATGTATTAACGGAGGAAGATCGCTCAGAGATGATTACTTATAGTACAAACGGAGAAGTTTTTATTAAATCGATATGTGAAGATTGTCAAGAATCATTAATGAAAAATCCTCATTATTATGAAAATAATTATTTACTTCATTAATCTAGTGTAAGTATGTAGATGAATAAATGCTTGTCCCTAAAAGAGGGTATTCCTAAAGCAGCAAGTCTAATTCTTATTATACGTAGAATTAGACGCTTAAAGGGCGCCCTCCTTTTCCCATTTATATTTTGTTTATAGAAGAAACAAGTTAAATATTTAGTATTAGCAGGAATATAAGCGGTAAATATCGTATATACAATCACTAGCACTATTTTTGTTTTTGAATAAAATAATAACATGGCTGAAGCACGGAGCAGCCTGAATACACGTAGACTCCTGCGGGAAAAGCGAGAAAGACGAGACCCCACAGGAGCATAGCGACGAGGAGGCTCGGCACTCGTCCGCGGAAAGCGAAGTGTATTCAGGCTGCGGGTTAAATAATAACAATCTATACGAAAAGAACCTTGTTTTCTTAATAGTAATGCTTTAAATAATCATCCTACTATTTATCAAAAAATACTTAGTAGGGATCAAAAGACATAGGAACAGAATATAAATTAGAAAGAACCATCAGTCAAAAACGAAAGGGTCGACTGATGGGAATTTTAGGTTAGATAGGTTAATTTATACTAATGAGTAGTTCGTTTTATATGATGATATATTTGAGTAAATAAAAGATCTGATGAGAATTTTTAATAATACTTAGAATTAATATTAAGTTTTAGTAAGGAGGGACAAAATCATTGTTAGGGCTAAAAAAACTATTTAATCAACAAGAAGAGATCCAACATTTAATTTCTGGATTGGAAGCAGGGTTACATGAACAGTTAATTTCTGGGTTGTCCGGATCTTCAAGGACGCTGTTTTTAACATCTGTATATGAGCAAACAAAAAAACCTTTATTAGTAGTAACGCATAATTTATTGCAAGCGCAAAAGCTTTATGATGATATTACGAATATTATGGATGATGCAAATGTTTATTTGTATCCTGCCAATGAATTAATTGCAGCAGAAATAAGTATTGCAAGTCCGGAATTAAAAGCACAGCGGATCGAAGCACTAAATCATTGGATAAAAGAATCGAATGGAATTATGATCGCACCCGTTGCTGGGTTAAGGAGGATGCTTCCTCCACCAACACTTTGGAAAGAAAGCCAAGTTTTATTAAAGGTCGGGGAAGAAATAGAATTAAAAAAACAATTAAAGTTATTCGTAGAGATGGGATATGTACGAAATGACATGGTGTCTGCCCCAGGAGAATTTAGTGTCAGAGGCGGAATTATTGATATCTATCCTCTAACAGAAGAGAATCCTTTGCGTATTGAGTTATTTGATACAGAAATAGATTCTATCCGGTCTTTTTCGTTAGACGATCAACGATCAAAAGAAAAATTGACAAGTGTAACGATTGGTCCTGCCACAGAAATTCTATTTAAAGAAGAAGCGGTGTCTGCCTTTATTCTAAAGTTGGAATCAGGTTTAGCAAATAGTTTAAAGAAAATAAAAGATACTGAAACAAAAACATTATTAGCACAATCAGTTGGAAATGAAATAGAACAATTAAAAAACGGACAAAAGCCACAGCAGTTATATAAGTACTTATCTATTCTTTATGGAGAGCAAACAAGTTTGCTAGATTACTTTCCAAAAAATGGACTTATTTTTGTGGATGAAATTAGTAGAGTGCAAGAAATGAATGATACATTAGAAAAAGAAGAGGCAGATTGGTATACAAGCCTGTTAAGTAATGGAGAAATAATCCATGACATGACACTTTCCCAAAATATTAATGACCATCTCCATCATTCCAAGCAGTCTATTATATATATGTCTTTATTCTTGCGGCATGTACCAAATACGAATCCGCAAAATATTATTAATATTTCTTGCAAACCGATGCAAAGTTTTCATGGACAGATGAATGTATTAAAAACAGAAATAGAACGTTGGAAGAAAAACCAATTTACCGTTATCGTGTTAGGAACCGATCATGAACGGGTCGAGAAGTTGGAACAAGTTCTTCGTGATTATGAAATTCAATCGGTTATTAAAGGGACCGATCAATCGATTATGAAAGGGCAAGTTCAGCTTGTAGAAGGAAATCTCTTGTCCGGTTTTGAGCTTCCGATGTTAAAAATGACGGTGATAACAGAGGAAGAACTATTTAAAACAAAAACGAAAAAGAGCTCCAAACGAAGACAAAAATTGTCCAATGCAGAGAGGATAAAAAGTTATTCTGAGTTAAAAGTTGGCGATTATGTTGTTCATGTTAATCATGGAATAGGAAAATATTTAGGAATTGAAACACTGCAAATAAATGGTGTTCATAAAGATTATTTGCATTTAAGGTATCAAGGAAGCGATAAATTATACGTTCCGGTTGAACAAATCGATTTAGTGCAAAAATATGTTGGATCAGAGAGCAAGGAACCGAAGATATATAAGCTTGGCGGCAATGATTGGAAGAGAGTGAAAAAGAAAGTAGAATCCTCTGTACAAGATATTGCTGATGATTTAATTAAGCTATATGCTGAGCGGGAAGCTTCTGTAGGGTATGGATTTTCTCCAGATGGAGAGATGCAAAAAGAATTCGAGTTATCTTTTGCTTATCAAGAAACAGATGATCAGCTTCGTTCTATCCAGGAAATCAAAAAGGATATGGAACGGGAGAGACCAATGGATCGCCTTCTTTGTGGGGATGTTGGCTATGGAAAAACGGAAGTTGCCATTCGTGCAGCATTTAAAGCAATAGCTGATGGAAAACAGGTTGCATTCCTTGTACCAACGACCATATTAGCCCAGCAGCATTATGAAACATTGAGAGAACGGTTTCAAGATTACCCTATCGAAATAGGCTTATTAAGCCGTTTTAGAACGAGAAAGCAGCAAACAGAAACATTAAAAGGATTAAAGACAGGAACCATTGATATTGTTGTGGGTACACACCGGATTCTATCAAAAGACATTATATATCATGATTTAGGTTTATTAATTATTGATGAAGAGCAAAGATTTGGTGTTACGCATAAAGAAAAAATCAAACAGTTAAAAACAAATGTCGATGTGTTAACGTTAACAGCTACTCCTATCCCAAGAACATTGCATATGTCCATGTTGGGGGTAAGAGATTTGTCTGTTATTGAAACCCCTCCAGAAAATCGTTTTCCTATTCAAACGTATGTAATGGAGTATAATGGAGGCCTTGTAAGAGAAGCCATTGAGAGAGAGCTGGCACGGAATGGCCAAATTTATTTTCTCTATAACAGAGTGGAAGATATTGAAAGAAAAGCAGAGGAAATTTCGATGTTAGTTCCTGATGCAAAAGTTACGTATGCGCATGGGAAAATGACAGAAAATGAGTTGGAATCCGTCATGTTAAGTTTCCTTGAAGGGGAATATGATGTGCTGGTGAGTACAACGATTATTGAAACAGGAGTAGATATTCCAAACGTTAATACCCTAATTGTTCAAGATGCGGATCGGATGGGATTATCTCAACTTTATCAATTAAGGGGAAGGGTTGGAAGATCCAATCGTGTGGCATATGCTTATTTCACATACCGAAAAGATAAAGTATTAACAGAAGTAGCAGAAAAACGTTTGCAAGCAATTAAAGAATTTACAGAGCTAGGTTCCGGTTTTAAGATTGCTATGCGAGATTTAACGATTAGAGGTGCAGGGAATTTATTAGGGGCTCAGCAGCACGGTTTTATTGACTCAGTAGGTTTTGATTTATATTCTCAAATGTTGAAGGAAGCAATCGAAGAAAAAAGAGGAACTTTTGATGAACAGCGAAATCAGATGATTGAGTTAGATTTAGATATTGATGCCTACATCCCGGATTTTTATATTAATGATGGGCAGCAAAAAATTGAAATGTATAAAAGGTTTAGAGGCATTACGTCATTAGAAGAATTGAGTGAACTGCAAGAAGAAATGATTGATCGTTTTGGAGATTATCCTGCTGAGGTAGCTTATTTGTTTAAGTTAACAGAAATGAAAGTTTACGGAAAACAAGCTGGAGTAGAAATAATCAAACAAACAAAAGAGGAAGTGCTTATTCTTATTTCAGAGGAAAGCAGTAATCTTCTTGATGGTCAAAAGATTTTTGAAAAGAGTTCTAAATATGGAAGAATGATTGGTTTAGGAATGGACGGTAAAAAATTAAAAATGGTCCTTTATGTAAAAGGAATTGAAACAGATAAATGGCTGGACGCGTGCTATGAAATGGTAGAAGCGTTTAATAGCTTTAAAAAGGAGCCGCAAGAAGCAAGTTAAATGAAAATACTTTCTGACTTGTAGTTTTGTCTTCACATTCTAGAGGGGTTGCTGCCCTCTTTTTGTGTTTATAAAATAATCTAAGTGATGAACAAGGCGCTTGTGAAAGATAACCTCTTGTCTCTAAAAGTTTGTTGTTTTTGAATAAAACAATAAACATGGTTGAAGCACTGAGCAGCCTGAATACAAGTAGACTCCTGCGGGAAAAGCGAGAAAGACGAAACCCCACAGGAGCATAGCGACGAGGAGGCTCGGCACTCGTCCGCGGAAAGCGAAGTGTATTCATGCTGCGGGTTACATAACAACAATCTATACGAAAAGAGCCAAAAGTAAAGAGCGCTTTTTAAGACAAGAGAACATTTTTCTTCGGGGCTGATCAAGGAGCCTGCGCTTTTCTTATTTGGAAAGAATCACAGCATAGAGAAAATTTTACATATTAAATGCATAGAACTTTCCATATGAAAGATACTATTCTTAAATATGGTGAACATTTCATAAATATTTGCCAAATTTAAAAAAATCATCTGATGAAAGTGAGGCAACATGATATGAAGGCAACTGGAATTGTGCGTCGAATCGATGATTTGGGCCGTGTGGTAATCCCAAAAGAAATCAGAAGGACACTACGTATTCGCGAAGGAGATCCATTAGAAATTTTTGTAGATCGAGATGGAGAAGTGATTTTAAAAAAATATTCTCCTATCAGTGAACTAAGTGATTTTGCAAAAGAGTATGCAGAGGCTTTATATGATAGCTTAGGCAACTCTGTATTAATCTGTGATAGGGATTCTTATATCGCTGTTGCAGGGGGATCAAAAAAGGACTATTTAAATAAAAATATAAGCGATCTGGTAGAAAAAGCGATGGAGGATAGAACTTCTATCTTAATGAACCAACAAGATCAAATTGCTTTAATTGATGGTAACACTGAAAGTATTTCAGCTTATGCGATTGGTCCTATTATTGCCAACGGAGACCCAATAGGTGCAGTTATTATTTTCTCTAAGGAAAATACACTTGGTGAAGTAGAGAAGAAGGCAGTTGAAACAGCAGCAGGATTTTTAGCAAGACAAATGGAATCGTAAACAATTAGTGTTATTTATTGGAATGACAAAAAGGCAGCCGGCTATGTGCTGCCTTTTTTATGTGGAGAAAAAAATATTTATTTTTGTTCTACTAAACATAGAACAGGTTTGTTATAATATATATAGAACAGATGGAGGGGGAAAAATGATAATTAAGATTGAGCCTCAATCTAATATACCTATCTATGCGCAATTAACCAATCAAATTATGGAAGGCATCATTCGCGGAGAGTTAAAAGATGGTGATATGCTGCCGTCTGTGAGGTCATTAGCGGCCGATCTTAGTATTAATATGCACACAGTAAATAAGAGCTACCATGAGCTTGAAGAAAAAGGAATCATCAAAATTGTTCCTAAGTCAGGAGCCATTATTTGCTTGCAAAAAAGTTGGCAAGAAAAAGAGCGCTATCAGCAGTTGGTTGACCAATTTAGACCGGTAATAGTAGAGGCATTGGTTTTAGGGATGAACAAAGAAGATCTATATAAGTTAGTGAACGATATAAGTTCCGTAGTGGAAGGGGAGTAATACTTGTGGGAATGACAATTTTTTTAATCATTATTGGTTTTATTTCTCTAATGGAAACAATATTGCCGTTTATCGTAAGAAAAACTGTTGTATTTGGGGTAAGTATACCAGATGAAAAAATAAATTATCCGAAGGTTCGCTATTATAAAAAAATATATTCTTTCATAACATTTTTTGTTTCCTGTGCTGCTCTTATTACTTTTTATGCTTGGGGAATATATTCTAACGCAGCTGAAAATGAACTTGCAACAATAGGGTTGATGGTTCAATTCGGGATTATTTTATGGTGTCTTTCTTTGTATTTTTATTTACACGGTAAGCTGCTGCACTTAAAAAGAGACCAACAATGGTATTCCGAATTAAAGGAAGTGAGGGTGGCTCAATTAAGTCTACGACAGTCTGATGAAATGCTTCCTTGGTACTTATTTTTATTTCCAGTCATCGTTGCAATAGGTATTATTATCTTTACTTTATCGCAATACAGTCAATTTCCAGCGAGCATTCCTACTCATTGGGGACCTAATGGCCAGCCAGATCATTTTGCAGAAAAAACACCTTTTTCGGTTATCGCTTTATTACTAGTACTACTAACAATGCAAGGGATGTTTTTAGGGATGCATGAGTTAACGAAAAGATCGGGCATAAAATTGAGTGCTGTAAATATAAAAGGTTCTAGAATCAGACAATTGCTTTTTCGTAAATATACAAGTTGGCTTTTACTGCTTATGTCGATTTTTATTACGATGTTATTTTCATTTTTACAAGTTGCGACATTATATCAGAAACTTTATGATTCGGTATTCATCATTATTCTGCCAATGGCATTTTTGATTTTAACATTGGCAGGCTCCCTTATTTTTGCTGTAAAAGTAGGGAAGTTAAATTCCAAGTTGGAAATGGAAGTTAATTTAGAAAACGAAAAAGTAGTAGATGTAGATGAAGATCGCTTTTGGAAAGGCGGCATCATTTATTTTAATAAAAATGATCCTTCCATATTTGTTGAAAAGAGGTTTGGGATTGGCTGGACATTAAATTTTGCTCATCCGATGGGTTATGTGGTTGTTTTTGTTCCTATTTTGCTTATTCTGTTTATTAGCTTCATTGCATAAAAGGTTTGGTGAGAAGCTTTTAGTAGGAGCATTTGAGGAGAAAGAACGATAATAAAAACAATCTTTTCTCGATAGCTAAAACCAAGTATTTGCTTGGTTTCTTTTTTTTATGAGGAGCTGTACACTAATAAAGTTTTGTGAAATGTATGAGTAAAATTAATGTGGGCAAAAACTTAACCTTTCAATTGGTGAAAGATCAAATGATCGTTTGTCAATGGAAGGGGGGACAATGAGCGTATTTGCCAAAAGACTTAAAAATGACTGTAGTTGGGTGGAAAAAGGTGTAAGTGCCATGATCACTGGGTTGGTGGCTATCCTGGATCAGTTGGCATTGAAAACATTGTTTGAATGAGTGGAACGCTGGAAACGGAGAATCAAGAAGAACGCCTTAACCAATTGTATTATAGTTTTTGTCTCTATTTGAAGTACCGAGCAGCAGGAATACACGAAGACTCCTACGGGAAAAGCGAAATAGGCGAGACCCCGCAGGAGCGAAGCGACGAGGAGGCTTGGCATTCGCCCGTGGAAAGCGAAGTGTATTCCTGCTGCGGACCTTCTATAAAATCAACAATGAGCTTTAAAAAAATGAAAAATATGTACCAAGAGAGAACCCAAAAATAATGAATTTGCTTTCTTTTCTGGAGGGCCCACAAATGCTTGACTCAAACTTGTGAAATTGTATAAGTTTATACACAAAGGAACTATGCTATAATACAAGCGATACAGATATAGGAAGGGGCTTTTCTTGTGAAGCCTAATATACAATCAAGCGACTGGTTTAAAGGAGCTTTTATTCTTACAATTGGGGCGTTAATTACAAAAATATTAAGTGCAGTTTATCGTATTCCTTTTCAAAATATTGTTGGTGATACTGGGTTTTATATTTATCAACAAGTATATCCGTTTTATGGAGTGGTTGCTGCTCTTTCTACATATGGTTTTCCTGTTGTTCTTTCAAAGTTATATATGGAATTGAAGATGGAAGAAGATCATATTGGGTTATCTAATTTGCTAAGGTCGTCATTTTTCTTCTTATCATGTATAGGCATTATTTCATTTTTCTTCTTATTTACTAGTGCTGATTATTTAGCGGAATTAATGGGAGATCCTGCATTAACTCAATTATTAAAGGTTATCTCTTTTTCTTTTCTTATTTCGCCGCTTATTGCCTTTTTGCGGGGGATATTTCAAGGAGAAGGTTTTATGGTGCCAACGGCTATTTCTCAAGTAGGAGAACAGCTTATTCGTGTTAGTACGATTTTAATTACGGCAATCACTTTTACTTATCAGGGCTTTTCTTTGTATACGATTGGAGCAGGAGCAATGTTTGGATCCGTTACCGGAGGTTTGATTTCTCTCTTGCTGCTATTTTACTATTATAAAAAAGGCGCTTATTCCTTTTCCTTATTTAGACCGCCTACGTATAATCAAAAGCGTAATAAAAAAATATATAAAAAACTTATCTTTGAAGGGTTAACCATTTCCATCAGTAGTATGCTTTTAATATTACTGCAACTAGCGGATTCATTAAATTTATATGCGGAGCTTGTTTCCTCCGGGATCAACAGTAATACAGCAAAGGAATTAAAAGGAGTATATGATCGAGGTCAGCCGTTAATACAGGTGGGGACCATTTTAACTACGTCCATGGCATTAACACTTGTTCCTTTTATTACAGGCGAAAAACTTAAAAATAATCGAAAAAAATTAGTGGAAAAAATCCAATTATCGCTAACCATTGGGTTATTTATAGGGATAGGAGCAACTGTAGGGCTGCTTAGCATTATACAGGAAACGAATACGATGTTATTTGAAAATACAAATGGTTCGGCTGTACTCTCTATTTTTTCCTTTCTTATTTTATTAAATGCTATTATTGTTACATCTACAGCAATCTTACAAGGATTAGGACATCCTTTGTATCCTGCAGTCGTAATATTATGTTCTTTTTTTATAAAATACGGCCTCAATAAACTATTAGTAGAGGCGTATGGAACAGTTGGAGCAAGTATTGCTTCCAATATCACACTGATTATTATAATGATCTTTTTGTTATTAAGATTAGCGTTTGTATTAAAACACCCGCTCGTAAATAAAAAAAGTGTTGGTGTTATATTTTGGGGCGCTTTAGTGATGTTTGTTGTTTTAAAAGTTTATTTACTATTAACTGATTTTTTTGCCATTTTTACTCATCATGACCGGCTTTTTTCGAGTTTTCAAGCAATGAGTGGTGTCATACTTGGCACCATCACTTATCTTTTTATTGTGATTAGAGCTGATATTTTTAAAAAAGAAGACTTGATATTGTTGCCATTTGGCAGTAAAATGTTGATTTTTTTACCGGAAAAAAGGAGGTAGTATATTGAAAACAATTGAGATTATTGGATTAGGTGCAGGGGATATAAATCAACTTCCTTTAGGTGTATATAGAACTTTAATGAATAAAGAAAAAAAGGTATATATGCGTACAATGGATCATCCGGTTGTGGAAGTTTTAGAGGCAGAAGGAGCAAACTTTCATTATTTTGATGCTATTTATGAAAAACATGATCAGTTTGAAGCGGTATATAAAGAGATAGTTGCGTTTCTGTTGGAAGAAGCGGGCAAAGAAGAAATTATCTATGCGGTTCCAGGACATCCCCTTGTAGCCGAAAAAACGGTGCAGCTTTTAATTGAAAAAAGCAAAGAAGGAAAAGTGGATTTATCATTTGGCGGTGGTCAAAGCTTTTTAGACAGCATCTTTCAAGCAGTAAAGGTAGATCCAATCGACGGATTTCAGCTTTTGGATGGTACGTCTCTTCATATTAATGAAATTCAGTTTCGACATCATTTGATTATTGGCCAAGTATATGATGCGTTTTCTGCCTCAGAAGTAAAATTAACGTTAATGGAGAAGCTTCCTTATGATTATCCTGTTACAATCATTACGGCCGCTGGAAGCAAGGATGAGTGGATAAAGGAAATAGAATTGCATGAGTTGGACAGGGAAGTAAATTTAAATAATTTAACTTCTGTTTATGTTCCTCCTGTGCGTAATCAAGAGATATTAAATAAAGAATTTACGAGATTGCGACAAATTATTGCAACATTAAGGGGACCAGATGGCTGCCCATGGGATAAAAAACAAACACATGAATCTTTACGGAAATATCTTGTGGAAGAATGTTTTGAACTGATTGAAGCCATTAATGAAAAAGATATTGATCATATAATAGAAGAATTAGGAGATGTCTTATTGCAAGTCATGCTCCATAGTCAAATTGGGGAAGACGAAGGATTTTTTAGTATTGATGATGTGATTGAGGGGATTTCCTCTAAAATGGTTCGCAGACATCCCCATGTTTTTGGAGAAGAAACAGCAGAAACAGTGGACGATGTCATGGAACATTGGAAAAAAGCAAAAAGTTTAGAACAAAAACAAACGGAAGCTTCTATTTTAGATGGGGTTAATAGTGCGGCTCCTAATCTTTTAAGAGCATTTGAACTGCAAAAAAAAGCAGCAGGTGTAGGATTTGACTGGTCTGAGGTAGAACAGGCGTGGGAAAAGGTCCAAGAAGAAATAGAAGAGTTTAAAGAAGAGCTTGCAAATAGCAATCATCCGGAAAAGATGGAAAAAGAGTTTGGTGATATTCTTTTTTCCATTGTTAATATAGGTAGGTTTTACAAAATAGACCCTGAACTGGCTATTTATCAAACAAACCAGAAATTTATTCAGCGTTTTCAGTATATAGAAGAACAAGTAAAAAAGGTCGGTAAATCTTTTCATGAGTTAAGTTTAGACAAGTTGGATGAGTTTTGGGAGGAAGCTAAAAAGAAAGAAATCGAATAACGGAGGGATTATATTGCGTTTAGATAAATTTTTAAAAATATCAAGATTAATTAAAAGAAGAACATTAGCAAAAGAAGTTGCGGATCAAGGAAGAATATTAATAAATGGGCAGCAAGCAAAAGCAAGCTCCAACGTAAAAGTAGGAGATGAGCTCCAAGTGCGCTTCGGACAAAAAGTAGTAACAGTAAAGGTGGAAATACTGCAGGACTCAACAAAAAAGGAAGATGCAGCTAATATGTTTACCATTCTTAAAGAAGAAACGCTTTCTTAAGTGTATAATAGTATAAAGACTTTTTACTGAATATAGACAGGTGTCAGCTTCATGTCCTGAGCAAGGCGCTTCCGCTTTTCTTCATGTTCTAATTTTTTTTATTCTTCATACAATGGTACAAGTAGATTGTACTATGCGATTGTGAGGGATAAAATATGAGCCAATATTATGAGTCGAATACAACTAAAAGCAGTACGGTAGAACATGATGTTATTATGAGAGGAAGAAAGCTTCTAGATATTACTGGGGTTAAGCAAGTGGAGAGCTTTGATAACGAAGAGTTTCTATTAGAAACGGTGATGGGTTTTTTATCTATTAGAGGACAAAATCTTCAAATGAAAAACTTAGATGTGGAAAAAGGCATTGTTTCTATAAAAGGAAAGGTTTTTGATTTAGTATATGTAGATGAACAAAATGGAGAAAAAGCTAAAGGTTTCTTTAGCAAGATATTCCGATGACTTTATCGGTGCAATTTATGACCATGCTGGCGATGGTTGGCATGGGCTTATTGTTTGGACTTTGTTTAGATACGTATCAATATTTTTTAAAAAGACCGGAACGAAAACGAATCATTGTTTTTTTTCATGATCTTCTTTTTTGGATTTTTCAAGCACTGTTGATCTTTTATGTTCTATTTTTAGTTAACCAGGGTGAAGTGCGTGTTTATATTGCTTTAGCGTTAGTTTTAGGATTTGCTTTTTACCAAAGTATTGTGAAAACACCATATCTTCGTTCATTAAAGTGGTTTATTTCTATTAGTGTGCAGTTCTATCATTTTATCGTCAAATTACTTATCACGATTGTGTACAAGCCAATCAGGTCTTTGGTTTTATTGCTTGTTTCCATTATGATTATTTTATTTAAGGGACTTATGGCACTGTCGAAATTTGTGGTAACGGTATTAAGATTTATACTAAAGATATTATTTATGCCGATAAAGTGGATTTTCACACTCTTTTGGCTTATTATGCCGAATAAAGGTAAAAAATACGTCGAGAAGTTCTTTAGTAAATTTGCAGGATATTCCAATAAAATAAAGAATTATTGGATAACATGGATTTCTAATAGAAAAAAACAATAATGAAAGGAGGAGCCTTGTATGAGTGCATTAAAAAAAGAAGATATTGCAAAAATGCAACCAGAATATTCTATGCAACAAGAGGCGACCAGTATAAGTGGGGCAAGAAGGAAAAAACTATTATTCCGTCGATTAGCAGTTTTTTCACTTTTTGTTGCAGTTATTGGATTTTTGATGATATCTACACTCATATCTCAAAGCTCCACATTAGAAGAGAAAACAGCAGAAAAAAAGAAGCTGGATGTGAAAATTGCTTCACTGCAACAACAGGAAAAGAAGCTAAATGATCAAATTACGAAACTAAATGATCAAGAGTATTTAGCAAAACTCGCTCGCAAAGATTTATTTTTATCTAAAAAAGGGGAAATAATCTTTAATATTCCTAATGAAAAAGATGATAATAAGAAAAGTGAAAAATAATAAGAAAGTCAGTTGTAGTCAGAGTGTAGACGAAGTGATTTTAGCAGAAACTTCAGGCTGATCGAAAACGTTTGATGCATCACAGCGTGAAGCCTTGGGAGGAGCGGCGTTACCGTGGTTGGGTATGAGCATCTGAGCAAGGCTAACAACGAAGAAAGCGGGCGTTTGTCGACAGCCTGATATTGACACCCTTTTTTTTCATTTTGTATAATATAGTATAAGCATGATTTTTTATATCCTTAAGGAGGCAAAACTTTTTTATGTCAATCGAAGTAGGCAGCAAGTTACAAGGAAAAGTAACAGGAATTACTAATTTTGGTGCGTTTGTTGAACTCCCTGAAGGCGCTACAGGTCTTGTTCACATTAGTGAGGTCGCAGACAATTATGTTAAAGACATTAACGAGCATTTAAAAGTAGGCGATCAAGTAGAAGTAAAAGTAATTAATGTGGAGAAGGACGGAAAAATTGGCCTGTCCATTAAAAAAGCAAAAGACAGACCAGAAAGACCAGAAAGGCCAGAGAGATCATATGAGCGCGGAGAAAGAAGAGAATCTAGAGGTGGATATTCAGGTAACTCTCAAAGACCACGTCACGCAAAACAGAATGATAATCGTGCGCCGAGAGAGAATTTTGAGTCAAAGATGGCTCGTTTCTTAAAAGACAGTGAAGATCGATTAGCATCTCTAAAACGAAATACTGAGTCTAAACGCGGGGGAAGAGGCGCTAGACGAGGGTAACTTGCTGCTGAATTTCTAATAAATAGCACGGTTTATCGTTTATATATTCCCGTAGCTTAAGCAAGCCGTACTGGCTTGCTTTTTTGTCGTATAGGAAATTATAAACGAAATGGGATTGTGGATAGCTTGGCGGTTGTGTCCGCATCCAGCTCCGACGTACAGGATGTACTAGTGCCGGTGTCGCCACAGGACGTGGCGTATTTAACCGGCCAGCATCTAACCCTTGTGAATAAACATAAAAAAAGACTGTAGAAATTTTCTACAGTCTTTTTAAGAGATAGCGGCGGAGGGGATCGAACCCCCGACCTCACGGGTATGAACCGTACGCTCTAGCCAGCTGAGCTACACCGCCATAATATAATATTTATTAGACACAAGATATATAATACAAACCATAGGACAAAAAGTCAATTCTTTTTTTGAAAAAGCGTCAAACAAATCGATGTTTATTAGGATTGTTTTTAATTAAATAGTTATGTTAAAGCTCATTGTTGATTTTGGCACTATGTTGATCTTCGTTCCAGGCGTGAGACTCTTACGGGAAAAGCGAGTCAGAGGGAGACCCAACAGGCGCACAGC
>NZ_JBQRKO010000032.1:0-33560 GCF_052318935.1 Niallia sp. 01092
GGCGCTTCCGCTTTTCTTAATTAAACCAGCCAATTGGTTCTACTTCTAAATTGATATTGATTTGTTTTACTTCTTGAAATTCTTCTAATCCAAAAGTTCCTAATCCTCGGCCAAATCCACTTTGTTTGTAACCACCCCATGGGGCTTCATTAAACGTATAGTGGTACGTATTCACCCAAGTAATCCCAGCTTTGAGCTTTTTAACTACTCGGAGTGATTTTGCTCCATCTTTTGTAAACACACTGCCAGCTAATCCATACTCAGAATCATTGGCAAGTTTGATCGCTTCTTGCTCATCCTTAAATTTTTGAATAACGACTACAGGTCCAAAAATCTCTTCTCTAACAATTCGCATTTCTGGTTGTACATCAACAAACACGGTTGGACCTACAAAATAACCTTTATCTAGCCCATTTTCTGTTAGCCTGCTTCCACCAGCTGCAAGAGTAGCCCCTTCTTTTTTCCCTAGATCAATATATGAAAGAACTTTATTCAAGTGCTCCTCGCTTACTAATGGACCCATTTCAGACTTCGACTCGTTGCCTGGACCAACTACAATTTGATTAGCTCGATCGACAAATCTTTCTATAAACTTTTCATAAATGCTTTCTTCTACTAAAATTCTTGATCCTGCTGCACAAATTTGACCTGCTCCTGCATAAATGCCAAATAGTGCATAATCTACAGCTGTTTCAAAATCAGCATCGGCAAAAATAATATTTGGTGATTTTCCGCCAAGTTCCAATGAAATCTTTTTTACTGTGTCTGCAGCAGTTCGCATAATATGCTTGCCTGTTACGGTTCCGCCAGTGAAGGAAATTTTATCTACCTCTTTATTTTCAACAATCTCATTACCAACAACAGCCCCAGCACCTAATACTAAATTGACAACCCCTTTAGGAAGTTCTACTTCTTCAAATATTTCCAGAAGCTTTTGCGATGTTACAGGCGTTATTTCAGAAGGCTTAAAGACGATGGTATTTCCAGCCGCTAAAGCAGGTGCTATTTTCCAAACGCCCATTAGTAAAGGATAATTCCACGGTACAATTAATCCGCATACTCCTATTGGTTCTCTAATAACCATTGCTTGCATCGGAGCAGGAACCTCATATGTCTGCCCGTTAGGCTTTGTTATAAGCCCTGCATAATAGCGAAAACAAGCAGATGCATCATCAACATCAGCCTCCGCTTCCCTGCAAGGCTTGCCATTATCCAACGTTTCAAGACGCGCGAGCTCTTCACGATTTTCGATAATTTTATCTGCAATTTTATATAAAAATTCAGCTCTTTCTCCCGCACTTAAATCTGACCAAATCCCACTATCAAATGCTTCTCGAGCCGCTTTTATGCTTTCTCTTGCGTCTTCAATTGTTCCCTCTTCTGAGTAGCCAATGATATTTCCATTAGCTGGATTGATAATCTCTCTTTTTTGTTTATTGGAAGATTCACGCCATTCTCCGTTGATGTACATTTTTACATGTAAAAACTGTTTTTGTGTTTCTATCATATTCTTTCCTCCTTTGTTAATATTTTATAAATGACTGAATATCAGTCATTTTACTTTAAAAAATTTTAATAAAATGGAAAGTAATATTAGTTGTTAACTAATATTACTCCCTTTTAACAACAAGGATCTTTTTAGAAATCGGAATAGTTCATCTTGGGATTGTTCCAATGTTACATCTTGGTCTCTGCCAATGTAAAATCGTTCTGCTGCATTTTCTACTAAATTGATAATCATTTTTGCTGTCCATTTTACATGAATGTCTCCAATGATTTCCTTCTTTTCAATAGCCTTATTCAAAATATCCTCAAACCATTGATAAAAAGGCTGATAAATGGCTTCCCAAATTTCCATTGAATAGTCAATAGCAAGACCAGAATAACAAAGAACCAGCACATCTTTGTGTTCGTCTGTATTATGATAAATTTCATTGATAAACACAGTAAGCATGCTCCAAAAGGAATCTTTGCCTTGTGCTTTTTCTTTAATTCTATCAAGAGTCAACGTTAAAAGATTTTCTGCGATTGCAGGAATCAAAGCATTTTTCGAACGAAAATACAGATAAAATGTACCTTGTGCTACTCCTGCCTTTTTTACAATATCTGAAATAGAAGTCTTATCAAGTCCTTTTTCAGAAATAACTTCAATGGCAGATTGTAATATTTTATTGTATTTATCATTTGCAGCGCTAATCAAATAAACACCCTCCATAAATGAATGATATTCATTCATGATACAACATTTTAAAGTAAATTTTCAATTATATGTTTTACTTTACCATCTTTATATTTTTTGTCATCTTATTTGTAAGAAATTCTAACATATTTTTCACAAAAATCAAAAAATTTTTTAGGTAAAGCAGATACTTCATCTAATTCCCCGATGTTCAGCTTGCCTAAAAACAATTTTACTCCTTATTCTTTTTCTATTTTTTCCACTGGTGATTTTCCTCTTTTTCTTCTTCTGTTAACAGCATAAAAAATAATGACAACAAATACTAATAAAAGTGGGACTGCAAAAAATCCGTAAAATATATTAAATAGTCCATTAAAAAAGTCTATCACTTTGAATCGCCTCCTATGAACAAATTGTTGGATTTCTCTACTTTATATTGATTGTATTTATACCGTTCCCTTTTTTTCTAACTTTAAACGTACAATGAATAGACAATAAAAATGGTGAGCAACCGATTGGGTCACCCACCATTTTCACCTTAACTGTGGAACATTTGAAACAAGATTTTTCAGATGGTGACAGTGGCACCAACCTTATTACTTCTCAGGCATCGCCTCCAAATAATCAATTGCTTCCCTTAATGTACTAACAGGGACAATTTTTATATCATAGCCTTCTTGTTTTACTTGATCTTTAATGTCCACTTCATTTGTATCGTATTTGTTGATATCTTTTGGATAAAAGAAAATATCAACACCTGCTTCATGGGCTGCAACGATTTTATGTCTGATGCCGCCAATTTGACCGACATTTCCTTTTGCATCCATTGTGCCTGTACCAGCCACTTTATACCCTTTTGTTAAATCTCCATGTGCCATTTGATTATATATTTCTAATGAAAACATTAATCCTGCAGACGGTCCACCGATATTTTCACTGTTAATTTTTACATCTAAAGAAGGATCAATCGACAAATTATCTTCTGGTGCGATGCCGATTCCTACTTGCCCTGTTTTTTTATTTACTATAATCGTTTCAATAGAAGCCGTTTTTAATTTTTTACCATGAGAAAATTGCAGCTCTACTTTTTCTCCTGCCTTTTTCTCTTTAAAATAAGCGATTAATTGATTGGCTTCATTAAATGTTTTACCATCGACTTTATGAATAATATCCCCTACACTGATGATCGATTTTGCTTTTGAAGCAGGAAGTACTCCAGATACAAATATGCCGTTATAATGAAAATCCACTTTCTTCTTGGCTTCATGAAAACTTGCTACAATGGCACTTTGCTTTGAATTGTCCATCATATGAAGCAGCAGCGCATTATACTCTTCATCTGTAAGATTTCCTTTTACTTCCTCTTCCTTTCTCACTTCCGTATGCGGTGCTACTAGTCCGTACAGCCATATATACGGATTACTCGCTTTAATGGAATAGACAGTTGTTAAATTTAAACTGCCCTTTTCCGATTTATGACCATCCTCCACGGTTACTTTTGCTGCAAGAGGTTCAATCGACCCTGGCTGGTTTAAATAATAAGGAGTTGGAATAAACACTAATACTATCATTATGCCGATGATCGCAATATATAATTTTTTAAAATGTCTGTTTCTATTTGTATTCTTCATATTTCCATACCTCTTAACTCTCTTTCTCTTCACTTTAGTACTTTTATATCATAATAATGCATGTTTATTATTAAAATTGCATTAAAGAGGATATTCAAAAAGTTCGGGAAAAATCTGCTAAATAGACTCAAGTGCTTTTTTTAATAATGCTACACCGTTTTTGATTTGCTCGGTTGTCAGTCCCCCATAGCCCATCACTATTTTTTCCTTATGGTCGCCCTTTTTTATACTATATTGTTCTACAGGATAAACACATACTCCTAATGATTTTATTTTGTCACAAATTTCATTGGTAAAATCAACACCGGGTATTTCAACTACTAAATGCATCCCCGCTGCTTTGCCGATTATCTTTGCTTTTTTAAAGGATTGCAAAATACTGCTTTCTAACACTTCTCTTCTTTCTTGATAGATTTTTTTCATTTTGCGGACATGCCGGTCTAAATGCCCTTCCTCAATAAAACGTGCCAATACAAATTGTTCAATTGAAGAGGTGTGACGATCTGTAAACCATTTTAGCTGCTGAAAAGCTTCTACTAAATGTGGCGGCAACACAACATACCCTATTCTTAAGGCTGGCGACAATATTTTACTAAATGTGCCAACATATATGACATGTTCTTGTTCTATTCCTTGCATGGAAGGCACAGGAGCTCCTTCATAAGTAAACTCACTGTCATAATCATCTTCTACAATATAACAATTCATCTGCCTTGCATACTCAATTAGCTTAAGCCTCCTTTGAATAGACAAGATTCCCCCTAAAGGATACTGATGAGAAGGTATAACAAATACAAAACTTGGTTTTTCTTCCGGCAGCAAATCTGGAATAATCCCATTTTCATCTACCGAAACAGGATATATTTTTGCCTTTGCATAGGAAAAAATATTGCGCATCTCATCTGTAACGGGGTCTTCCACCGCAATATATTCTTTTTGAGGATTAGAAATTAGTAGTTCCGTAATAAGTCTTAACCCTTGCGTTGCACCAGAAGTAATAATAATTTGATCGGGCTGGCATTGGACACCTCTTGCTTTTTGCAAATAAGCTGCCAATACATTTCTTAATTCTCTGATGCCACACGAATCACTATAGCCAAAAATATGCTGTGGGGATTCATTGCAAATTTCTTTTGTCAGCTGCCCCCATTTTTTCCGAGGAAAATGATCAATAGCAGGGTTGCCTCCTCGAAAATCAATGACAGTATTCTCTTGTTTTTTTTCTTCCTTTTTTTCTTTTTTATAGGCATAAACCGGTATATTCGATAACGACGTTCCTCTTGCAACAAACGTACCAGACTTCGGTTTCACCTCTAAATATCCTTCTGCAATTAGCCGTTCATATGCTTCTAAAACAACATTTCGAGATACACCAATCGTTGCAGATAATTCTCTTGAAGATACTATTTTTTGTCCTTCCTGCAGCTCTTTATCTAAAATTCCTTTACGGATTTGTTCATATACTTGCTGTGTTAAAGACTTAGAACTAGAGCGGTCCACGGTTGTAAAAATCATCTGTAAACACTCCTAACTTTCATCTGGTACTATAAAAGTATTTAATTTCTGGTTCTATTTTATACCAGTATAACATGTTATGATTTTGAAAAATACACGAAAAAGGGGATTGGACGATGAAAACAATCGGTTTAATTGGTGGACTAAGCTGGGAATCAACGGTCGATTATTATCGCCTTATTAATACATTAGTAAAAGAAGAATTAGGAGGGCTGCATTCTGCTAAATGTCAAATGTACTCTTTTGATTTTGAAGAAATTGTTGCGCTGCAGAAGAGTGGAAACTGGGAAAAAGCTACCGAATTAATGGTACATGCTGCGAAAACATTAGAAAACGGCGGTGCTGATTTAGTGTTAATCTGTACAAATACGATGCATAAAATGGCTCCTGAAGTGCAAGAGGCGCTTTCTGTTCCTTTAATCCATATTGCAGAAGCAACAGCAAAAAGCATCACTAGAAAAGGTCTAAAGAAGGTTGGCTTATTAGGTACAAAATTTACAATGGAGCATGATTTTTATAAAGCCATTTTAGAAGAGCATGGAATCTCTACCGTTATTCCAGAAGAAGCTGATAGACAAATTGTCCATGATGTTATTTTTGATGAATTATGTAAAGGAACGTTTCTTCCAGAATCGAAAGAGAAATATAAAGAGATTATTGATAAGCTGACAGCAATGGGAGCAGAAGGCATCATTTTAGGATGTACAGAAATACCTTTATTAATAACGGAAGAAGATACAGATATGCCATTATTTAATACAACGTATCTGCATGCAAAAGAAGCGGTTAAGCATGCTTTAGAAGCAGTTCTTATTAAATAGATTATCGTTTAGAAGAAGAGAGGATATCTTTTATTTAGTTATCCTCGTATTCACTATATTAACTACCTTATCTTAAGGTTAAGGATCTGTTAAACAGTAACGTTGTTTATAGGAAGGGAATCTGCGAGACTCCTGTGGAAAAGACCCCGCAGTGAGGTACGGAGGTCACTGAAAAAGTGGATGCTATGAAATACAGATAATGGAAATACAAGCACTCAGAGGTTTTCGTTCGGTTTTCCGAGGCTTACCACACGCTTTCCGCGGGGCGAGCGCCGAGCCTCCTCGTCGCTTTGCTCCTGTGGGGTCTCGCCTGTCTCGCTAATCCCGCAGGAGTCGTGCGGACGCCTCTCCAAACCAACATGATGGTCGTTTTCAAACTCTCTATACCATTTCCACTAAATATAAGGGTTTTACCTATAATTTATATAATAAAACACTTCTTCAGTGGCCACGAGGTACAAGCGAGGAGGCTTGCCAGTTCGTCCGCGGAAAGGGAGTGGATTCCCTGCCCCTTTGAAAATCAACAATGGAATTTAACAGAGCCTATCTTTAAAAACTCTACATCTTATCCTAATATTAAAGTAGCTCATGTTGAATTAATAGCACTAACCAGTTTCATTAAACCGTCAAACGAATCGGATTTCCTGATGGGTCTGCTGTATAAACGATATCTTCCTCTAGTTTATATGGTGCTCCCATTTCTTTTAGTCTATTTACTATTTGATAGAAGGTTTCCAAACTCGGGAGCTTTAAATCATAATGCTTGAGCCCTGTATCGTTTTCTTTCGGAGCTGGTACACCACGGCTGTTCCATATATTTAAACCTATATGGTGATGATACTTTCCTGTTGAAAGAAAATACGCTTGTGATCCATATTTTTGAACGATATTAAAACCTAATCCTTCTACATAAAACTGGACTGTTTTATCTAAATCACCTACATGAAGATGGATATGGCCAATAATGGTACCAGCTGGCAAACCAGTCCATTCTTTATGATCACCAGCTGCAATCACCCCGTCTGCATCCATTGGAAGAGTGCCCATTTTCACAAAATCCCCTTTCCATTCCCATGTTTCTGGTGAAAGGTCTCGATAAATTTCAATTCCATTTCCATCTGGATCCGCTAAATAAATTGCTTCACTTACATCATGATCAGAAGCTCCTTGCAATGGGCAGCCGCTTTGTACTAAATGCTTGAGCATCACACCTAAATCTTCTCTGCTCGGTACTAATAAAGCAACATGATATAATCCCGCAGTGCGAACCTTGTTCGTTTCTATATTAAATAGTTGTTCTAAATAAATTAATGGAGTTTTGCCATCTGCCGTTAAAACTGCTTTATTTTCTGATATCTCCCTCACTTGAAAACCAATCATCGTTTGATAAAATAAAATAGATTGCTCTAAATTCTTCACTTTTAATGTCACACTGCTCGTATATATATTTGGATTTGAATGAAATCCCATTATATATTCCCCTTTCACAAGTATATTTTACCAAATTTAACTTACTTTTTGTAAGTTATTATATTTTAATTATCAAAAGCTGTAAAGTTATTAACTTTTAAATAATTATATTTTTACGTAAAATAATAAATATTGTATACTAAAAATGCGTGTTCAAAAAGGTAACAAATTAGAAGCAAGCCAACGAAGAGGTTCGCCGCTTATCATTTGGTGCCTTTTTGAACATCCTCTATAAGGAAGGAGTGATATAAACATGAACCCATCCATCTTATGCCCAAAGTTCGAAAGGGCTATGGGAATTTTGAGCCAGCGTTGGACCGGATTAATTATTTATCAGCTATTAAATGGGGCTCAGCGTTTTTGTTCTATCGAATCATCTATTGGGATCAGTGGAAGACTACTTTCAGAAAGACTAAAAGATCTAGAACAGCAAGGAATTGTCTCTAGAGAAGTATTCCCTGAAACACCAGTAAGAATTGAATATTCATTAACAGAAAAAGGACGTTCACTGGAACCTCTCATGAAAGAAATCGAAAAATGGTCGCAAGAATGGTTAAGAGATTAATCCATTTTTTATAAAAACAAAGAGGCACATTCTTTTTGAAGGCACCTCTTTGTTGTGTTTATGTTTTATAGGGAAATCCCGATATTTTCTCATCCTATTTCTAATTAATCCTCATCTTTAATATCCAAGTCTTCTGGAATAGGTTCATTTAACACTTCTTCTACATATTTCCTATATTTTTCTACTTGTTCAAAATGTGTATTAAATTGTTCCTTATTTACTAAATATTGCTCTCCATCATGAACTGCTTTTATCCGTTTCTCCATAATTAGTTTTTTCACTTGAGTTGCTGAAATCGATAATAATTCCGATGTTTCTTCTATTGTAAGATACATACTTTTACTCCTTTACCAATATAAGGATCTATTTTTAATAAATCGTAATATTCCATTACAAATTCTTCATAAACCCTTCATTCTGCCTTTAAACAATTTTTCTATACTGAATTTGTATCAACTATATAGAAATAGTTCTTATCTCCATTATAAAAAATCTTGTTTTTAGGAGGAATAATAATGGCTGAATTTCTTAATGGCTTATTTTTAGTTGAAGTCGTCATCATGTTTGCTTATATTTTCTACAAATCATTTTTTGCTGCTGTGAAAAAGTAAAGCTCTTTTTCTTCAAAAGTTGCCTGAAGAAAATGGATTTTACAGAATAGCAGTATTTTTTTTGCCGTTTTCGAGCTGTTTTCCCTCTACTTTACTTTCTATCCATGCCTTTAACTCTTCCGGTTTCATCGGTTTTGCATAATAAAAACCTTGTATGTTAATGTCACGGCCACTGACAGACGCTAAAAATTCCACTTGTTCTTTATCTTCTACCCCTTCAATTACAATATTTAAATCCAAGGAATGGCCAAGGGCAACAATTGCTTTCATTATTTCCGAATCTTTTTCAGAATGAGGGACGCCATCAACAAAAGACTTATCAATTTTTAACGTTGATACAGGCAATCTTTTTAAATAAGACAAAGAAGATACTCCTGTTCCAAAATCATCTAATGCAACAGAAAATCCGCAATTTCGAAATTCTTGCACAGATTCAATCGCTCCTTCTATATTAGCTACTGCACTCGTTTCCGTCATCTCCAGCTCTAATCGTTCTGCCTTAATTCCATAATTCATGATACTTGCTTGTAGAAAAGAAAGTAGTCTTGGAGAAGTAACGTATGGTCCTGGTATATTGATAGATACCTGCATGTCCATGCCTTCATTTTTCCAAGTGATAATTTGTTTGCAAACCTCATTAATAATCCAATCTGTTACATCGTTCATTTTCCCACTTTTCTCCAATACAGGAATAAAAACGCCTGGAGATAACAGACCGTGGATAGGATGATGCCATCTTAATAATGCTTCCACACCAGATATCCCCTTGTTATAAACAGCAACTTTGGGCTGGTAGACAACAAAAAAATCATTTTCTGCCATCGCATGATCTACATCCTGTACAAGCTGATTCTCCATCGATTGAATATGAACAGCAGGATCAAAGGCGATTATTGTATGTTCAAATAAAGTAGCGTGATGATGTAAAACAGCTAATGCTTGCGCATAGATTTTTTTACCATTATTTTTTTCCTTTGATGTAGAAAGTGCTGTCACCGTTTTTACCGTTACCAATTGATCATCTATTGATATTGGCTTTGAAAGAATAGTAGATATATTCCTTAATTCTGTAAGTAAATCTTTTGATGCATCATGATTGGCTACAAATGCAAATCGATTTCCTTCAATACGGTATAACTCGATACCAACCGGTTTTAATCTTTCACATAATGAAGATATATACTGAATCACTTTGTCACCAAAAGAATAGTTATACATTGTATTCCATTTTCCCATATCATGAATATGAAGAATCGCTAACTGCTTCGAAAACCCGTTTATTTTTAATGCTTTTTCAAATTGTCTTCTGTTTGGAAGTTTCGTTAAAACATCAAAATAATTAATTCGGTAATCAACATAACGATCTATTAAACTGGATACGATAGATGTTACTAATATTATCACGATGCCCAAAGTAACAATGGTTGTAAAAAAATTCATATTCATATGATGCATATATTGTTCCGTTATATTTATAGTAGATACGACATAATATCGAACAGCATACATGCCTGTATAATGCATACTAGCAACAGCCATCCCCATAATAATCGCTGTAACAACTTTATAGATAACATTTTTCATATATTTATAAAGACTTCCAAATATGTATAAAGATACAAAGGAGACAACAATAGCTATGATAATCGAAAGAATAAAATAGCCAATATGATAGGCATAATTCACCTCCATTACCATTGCCATCATTCCTACATAGTGCATCGTAGAAATGCCAAGCCCCATCACAATTCCGGAAATACTATATGTTCTAATCGACTGCTTCGGAAGACCAGTAATATAGAAAGCAAGAAAGGAAGCGATCATTGCCGGCAATACAGAAATCACCGTTAATAATTTATTAAATTCCATTTTAACTGGAAGCATATAGGCACTCATTCCAATAAAGTGCATAGACCAGATTCCAAACCCCATTGATACAGATGCAAGCGTCAGCCAAACATAACGGGGGACAAAGCTGTTTGACTTCATTCGCTCATGCATCGATAATGCTGTAAATGCTGCTAAACATGCAATGACAATTGATAATAATACAATAGGGATAGAATAATGACCTTGTAAATAAATTACTTTATCAACATCTGGTAATGTAAACATGATATATTCTCCTTTAACGTAACTAAGGACGAACACGTAGTATTTTTTTCAATAAAAATCAATTTATTACATGATACTAAGTATTTTTTTCCTGTAATCATGAATATACCCCTTAACTATAAGAAGTACAACTATTTCATCCTGTTTTTTCCTTCAGATAATGCCTGGTTGCAATATTATATCGTTTCATATATGAGAAATCTTTCATGAGCATCATGTTCAGACTCTGCTAAAAAATAAGTTGCTTTCCTTCTAAAAGAAGAATGATTGTCTAGAAAATACTGATAATCATTCGATGCATAATATAAAATAACATCTACTTTTCGATTGTTTTCTGCAACAGACCGTAAAATATTATTGATTACTTTTATAAAAACTGGGAAAGAAAATGGATTAAAAAAATAAAAATGACTGTCTAAAGGGTGAATGACGTACTCCTCTGCTTTACAATGCTGAAAATAGATTTTATCTTTACCATTTTTTCTTTTTTTACAATAACGATCCCGATTTTTTAATGCTTCCTGATAAAATGCTTCATTAAATTCAATTCCTATAACCGTTGCTTGGAATAAGTAATGAATCAAAAAATTTAATCGACCTTTTCCACAGCCAAAGTCTACAACACGATCTTCTTTTGTTAACTCATACTGGTCAAAAAGTTCTACTAAATAATGATAAGGCGTTGGTTCATAGCGGTGATAATGAAAAGATTGATTAAAACCTTTTTGCTCTTCTTCCGTTTGAATAGAAAGTAACTCCTCATAATTTTTGTTTCCCATCTTTTTCCCCCATTACTAGACTCCATTTACTAACGCACGGTACTCATTTGGTGTAAGGCCTACAATTTTTTTAAAGACCTTTCGAAAGTATTTATCATCTTGATATCCAACCATATTAGCAATTTCAAATATTTTCAGCTTGCTGTTTTTTAATAAAGATTTTGCTTTTTCTATTCGTACATTTGCTAAATAATCACTTATATTCACTTGGAATTCCTGTTTGAATTTTCTGGAAATATATTCTCTGCTTATATAGAAATAATCAGATAATTCCTGAAGTTTTACATCCCGATGAAAGTTTTCCAATAAGTACTTTTCAATTTCACTCATGATATTCATTTTTTTCTTTTCAGAGATTCGCTTAAAAAAAACGATTATTTCCCTCGTTATCCTATCTTTATATGCTTGTATATTAAAAGTGCCATCTTGATTAAAAAACAATGCCATTCTTTGTTCCATATCGCTGTATGTTTTTTGCTGAATTTGATAATATTTATACCATCTTTGACTGATTATTACATACTCATTTTCTAACTGATACAGCTGCTTTAAGGACAAGTATTGTTCACTTGTATAATCCTTTATTATTCTTTCCAGCAATTCGGATAAGAACTTGCGATCACCTGTTTGTACTGCTAATTTGATATCAGAAGAATAGGCCATTAAACTTTTTAAACTAGGTACATCTTTTTCTTTTTTTAGGTATACCCTTATTTTCTTTTTTTCCAATAGATTACTGTCTAATAGCAGCTGTTTTGCTTCATCATACGACTTTTTTAACATACTGCTGTCCATTACCGGTATTCCTACACAAATAGAGCAAGAAACTTCAAGAACTTGATGCAGTGTTACGTAAATTCTTATGAGAGATTGGGTGACTTCTTCCTTATCGGCCCAATAAATAATCACTATTTCTCCCTTATTGGATAAATAGCGAAAAGCTATTCCTTCATTCCTTTTTATAAGTATCTCATTTATTATATTTAAAATAGAAAAATACGTTAAATCACGGTCATTCCGAAAAGCTTGCATTGTTTTTCCATTAACTTGGACTAAAGCAATGGTATAATTCCTAGCTAAATGAAACTCCAATTCACTATCTAATTCTTCTTTTGATACATTGCTGTTCAAAAATTGGGTCAGCTTCCTGTCACGGTATACTGGCTTCATCTGATTGATTAATTGATAATTGCTTACCTTCTTTTTTCTGTCTACCTCTTCTTTTCTCCATTCTTGCACCACATTTTCTAATGCCTGATTGAGTACTTCTGGATCAATTGGCTTTAATAAATAATCTGCACTCCCAAAATGAATTGCTTTACGCATATAATGGTAATCATCATAACCTGTTACTATAATGATCTTACTGCTGGATTGATTTTCCTTTAACCATGCTAATAATTGGGTTCCATCCATTTTTGGCATTTTCATATCTGAAAAAATGATTTCTGGATTATATTTTTTTATATAATGAATAGCTTCTTCTCCGTTGCTTGCTTCATATATTTGCTGTATTCCATTTTGTTCCCAATCAGCAAGCAGCTTTATTGCTTCACGAACATGTTTTTCATCATCAATAATCAAAGCTTTCATAAATACTTCTCCCCACTTTACAAACACTTTGGAATATAGAAAACAACCGTAAATCCTTCATTTTCTTTGCTTGTGATTTCCATTCTTGCTTTATTGTTATAATATATTTTTAAACGGTCATAAATATTTTTTAATCCAATGGATTCTCTCTCTATACCTTTTCTATTTGTTTTCTCTTGTAAAAGCATTTCATAAATTCTCTTTAATGATTGTTCATCTACACCTACTCCATTATCTGTTACCGAACAAACAATCTCATTGCCTACTACCCAAGCTTCTATTTTGACCAAAAAATTCTTGTCTTGATGAATAAATCCATGCTTAAAGCTATTTTCCACAATTGGCTGTAGAATCATTTTCGGTATCTGTATCGATTCTGCCTCTTTTGTTACATTGATATGATATTCAACCTGCTCTTCAAAGCGCTGCTGCTGTAATAATAAATACGCTTTCACGTGTTTGATTTCTAATAAAAAAGGAACAATATCTTCCCGCATATTCATGCTGTATCTCATACTGCCAGCTAACGCCATTAACAATGAATAAATTTGTGTTTCCTTTGCTTTTAACGCTAACGTTCCAATCGACTGCAAGGCATTGTATAAAAAGTGCGGATTAATTTGCGAACGCAGAACACGAAGCTGCGAAGTTTTGTTTTCAATTTCTAATTTATATTCTCTTTCAATTAATGTATTGATTGTTCCAATCATTAATTTAAAATGCTTCCCAAGCATGCCTACCTCATCATTGCCCAACGAATCAAAATCCGCCTGAAACTCTCCTTTTTCTACCTTTTTCATATTAGCAATCAACACTTTAATGGGGGCGGTTATTTTTATAGAAATAATAAATGTTGTTAATAAAACAATGGCAAGAGAAACTAGTCCAATTAAACTATTTGTAATCACCGTTTCACGAGCACTTTGATAAAGAACATGATAAGGAATTCTTTTTGCTATATACCATTTCTTTTCTTGAACAAAAAAATCCTCAAAAACAATGACACCGGAGAACTCTTTATCTTCCCAACCTATACTTCTTTTAGAAGGTTCCACTTTTTTTATTTTTTCAAACCATTGCTTTTTTATGTGCTTGCCTATTTCTTTTTCTTTGGAGGAATAGATGGCAACACCGTCTTCATTCATAATATAAAGGTCTTCCACATTACTCATATATAATCGATCTGCAATGTCTTTAATCTTTGATAAGCTAATATCAATGGATAAAAAGCCTAAGAACTTTTCCGAAGGTATTTCCTTGATAATATTGTGAAAACTTAAAACCATCTTTTTCTCTGATTCTGAAATGACGGATAAATTATTATAACTATAAATTACATGCGGCGGCTCTATAATAGAATAATCATTTTTTTCCTGCTGAAATTGGGCATAATATGGATGGGAAAAAATATCCTTATATTCGCCTCTTCCACTTATTTGCGAGTGATAATTAGTATAAGCGTTTTTTCCTTTATCTATATACAGATGCATCTGCTCTATCTCCGGTCTTGAATTATATAAATAAGCTAAGGCTCTTGTCACCTCACTTTGATTCGCTGTTAAGTTATCTGAAATTCCGTTTTTTAATACCATCATAAATGGTGAATAACGGTATAGTATGGTTGATATTTGTGCCACATCTTCTAAATAGGTATGAAGCTCTTCTTCTCCTTTTTCTATTTGATCATGGCTGGAAGAAACAAAACGTTTATTAATGGAATTAGTTGTTTCATAATAAGTGATAATGATGCCTGCTCCAAATGGCAAAACTGCTGCCAACATTAAAAACACAATAAGCTTCTTTCGTATCCCCCATTTCATCACATTTACTTCCTCTCTCTAAAATTTATTCTTTCCTTTCCCTTCATTATATACTTATACCTAGTGGAAATTCTGTTCATCATCCGTTCAATATTTTCCACCCTACCTGTCAATGTAAACGGTTTCATATTATTGAACAATCTATTACATTATACATATAGGAGGTGGAGTAATGAATAATCAAAATAACCTTGAAAAAGTAAACCGTTCAGCTATTACAACTGATCGCCAACGTAAAACGAATAAGTCCCTATCTTTTTCCCAAAAAAAGAAGTGGAGATACGCTGGTTTATTTACCTTATTTGTTGGTCCCGTATTTTTAGCTTTTACAGTAGTGGTACTTATTCCATTTTTTTCTGGCATTTATTATTCGTTTACAGACTGGAACGGCATAACCGGACAAATTAAATGGGTTGGTTTAGATAATTTTATCTATGTATTTACAGAAGATAAACAATTTCAACAATCTTTTCTATTGACAACAAAGTATACGGTTATCGCGATTCTGTTAACAAACTTAATAGGTTTCGGTTTAGCGTTATTAGTAACTCAAATGTTAAAAACAAGAAACATTCTTCGCACCATATTTTTTATGCCTAACTTGCTAGGCGGTCTATTATTAGGGTTTATCTGGCAATTTATTTTTGTTAAAGGCTTTGCATCTATTGGTGAATTAACAGGCATTCCTCTTTTTAATCTGGCATGGTTAGGCGATGCTAAAACAGCTTTTTGGGGAATTGTCATAGTAAGCGTTTGGCAAGGCGCCGGCTATATTATGATTATCTATATCGCTGCATTGCAAAATGTACCACAAGAATTGATTGAAGCTGCAAAAATTGATGGCGCAAACAGATGGCAAATACTTCGTCATATTACGATGCCGCTTGTTGCACCAGCTGTAACCATCTGCTTATTTTTAACAACTGCTTCTTCCTTTAAAATATTTGATGCAAACCTTTCGCTTACAAATGGAGGGCCATTTAAAGCAACAGAAATGTTAGCGCTTAACATCTATACTGAAGCATTTGTCAATAACCGTTACGGCATCGGCGAAGCAAAAGCATTGATCTTCTTTATTGTAGTTGCTGCCATTACAGTTATTCAAGTAGCCATTTCTAAGAAGAAGGAGGTTGAATCCTAATGGGGCATAAGTATAATGGCAAAACATTCATACTTGAAATATTCGCTATCTTGCTTGGACTTGCTTTTTTAGTACCATTTTATTATGTCATATCCAACTCTTTAAAGCCATTTGCAGAAATATTAACAAATACTTCTGCTTTACCGAGTGTTTTAAAGTTTGAAAACTATGTAAGTGCATTTGAGAAACTAGACTTTTTAAAAGTATTTTCTAATTCATTGATTATAACGATCGCAAGCAATCTTGTTCTCGTCGTCTTTTGTTCGATGGCAGCCTATATGCTTGTTCGAACAAAGAAGAAAATCAGCAATGTCATTTTTATGATTTTTGTTGCAGCGATGATTATTCCGTTTCAATCTATTATGATTCCGCTTATTAAAACAGCAGGAAGCTTGAATTTATTAAACAGCATTTGGGGTCTTGTCTTTATGTATTTAGGATTTGGTTCTGGGATGACGATCTTTTTATATCATGGCTTTATAAAAGGCATTCCTGTAGAACTGGAAGAAGCCGCTATTATAGATGGCTGTTCACGGTTTGGTGTGTTTTGGAGAATCGTTTTTCCTTTATTAAAGCCAATTACTGTGACAATCGTCATCTTAAACAGTTTATGGATATGGAATGATTTTCTATTGCCATCATTAGTTCTGCAAAACCCAGAACTAAGAACCATCCCACTGGCAACATTCTTTTTCTTTGGCCAATATACAAAGCAATGGGATTTAGCACTTGCTGCATTAATGATTGGTATTATTCCATTATTGATATTCTTTTTTACAATGCAAAGACATATTATTAAAGGGATTACAAATGGCTCTATTAAATAATAATAGCGGGAGCAAACTCAGGACTTTTTGAAAATTTCAGTAGAGACTTGAGTTCCATATAATTTTTTCCTAAAACCAGGAGGGGAAACAAATGGGTTTCTTAAAATTTAAAAAATATTCTTTACTAACAGGTGTTTTAACTGCTTCACTTATTTTTGCAAGCGCTTGCTCAAATGAATCAACTAACAACAACCAAAATGGCGGCAATAAAGATGGAAAAGTGGTAGTGGATATTTTTAACGGAAAAGTGGAAATAGCTGATCAATTAAAGTCATTAACAGACGCTTATACAAAAGAGCATCCAGATGTTACCTTTAATATTGAAACAGTAGGTGGAGGTGCAGATGGTGCAGCCGCTTTAAAAGCAAAATTCGCATCAAATAAAGCACCTGATATTTTCGGAAACGGAGGCTATCAAGAAGCACTAACATGGCTTGATAAACTGGAGGATTTGTCTGATCAGCCATGGGTAAAAGATGCATATGAAAGTGCTTTAATACCTATGACAGTGGATGGCAAACTATACGGGCAGCCAGTTAATTTAGAAGGCTATGGATTTGCCTACAATAAAGCGCTATTTAAAAAAGCAGGCATAAAAGAACTGCCAACGACTTTCTCTGAATTAGAAGCGGCTGCAAAAAAATTAAAAGCAGCAGGCATCACGCCATTCTCTAATGGCTACGCTGAATGGTGGGTATTAGCAAACCATGGTCTAAATGTTCCATTTGCCTATCAGGATGATACAGATGCCTTTATTAAAGGAATAAATGAAGGAAAATCTAAAATTGCAGGAAACGAGTATTTTGATAATTACTTTAACTTATTAGATTTAACATTAAAGTACGGCAATAAAAATCCGTTGACAACAGACTACAATACACAAGTTACTTTATTTGCAAATGGTGAAGCAGCTATGCTCCAACAAGGCAACTGGATTCAGCCGATGATAGATAAAATCTCTCCTAACATGGAAGTTGGTTTTATTCCAATGCCTCTAAATGATGATAAAGCAAAAACGGATAAATTAATGGTAGATGTACCAACCAACTGGGCTGTTCACAATGGAGCACCTGCTGCAGATAAAAAAGCAGCATTGGATTTCTTAAATTGGATGGTGACTTCTGATACTGGTAAAACAGCGTTAGTAAAAGAATTCAAATATGTTCCAGCCTACAAAACAATTGAAGCAACTGCAGAAGATATCGGCCCTTTAGGCGCTGCCATTCAAGAATACTCTAAAAATGGAAAAACATATTCTTGGCAGTTTATGAAATATCCTGATGGAGCTGGACAGGAATTTGGCGCAAGTATCCAAGCATATGTCGGCGGCCAAAAATCAAAAGAAGAAGTAATGAAATCACTTGATGAAACATGGGCTAAACTGAAAAAATAAACGTTTTACAAACAGAAAAATGCCCCAAATATTTTCATTTGGGGCATTATTTCAAAAAAAACAACTGCTTCAAAAAAGATAAATAAGATTTTAAAATATATGTGTTTAATTTGTCATCGTTCAGTCATAATTAATCGGTATGATAGTAGTTAGTAAGTAACTAACTTTTTCAAGTTCCCGCTTTGATTTTCCTCTTCACTCCTAATCAAAACTACCTAAGTGGGTAGATTTTTTAGAATGTCACGCCTGAGTAATCATCTTATCTCCAAATCAAGACCGTATTGCAGCGTGTAGGTCTTGTTGGCAGAACAACATTTTTTCCAAGTGCAAATGAGCACTGTCTTGCTCTCGAATGGGAGAGCATGTCGTCACAAGTGTAGTTAGTACAAACATACCATTGGCACTCCTAACTAGCCTAAGCAAGGCAATGAAAGGTTGTTTTCTAACCATAAAATCTTCTTTCCAAATTTCGCTTCTCCTTTATAGGTGAAGTTTTTTAGTTTGTGCTTATATGCAGTAACATCTAATGAATAGCCAACCTTTTTACCGATGTTTACTGCGGAATTATTATCTCTCAACATTTCAGTTCCACAACTTACACAAACAAAACTTCGGATATTCGGTTCCTTTTTCTCCAAATGCCCACAAACACAACATTCTTTTGTTGTATTATGTTCGTTAGCCATCAAGTAGTATTTTTCTAGCTTACTGGAGACCCATTCCAAGACCTTACGAAATTCTCCCATTTTTTCTTGATTCAGCATACTTCTTTTCATATGATCAAAAGGAGCTGTTCCGTTTGTTGGAGTATAGTCACCGATAATCACTAAGTCATATTTTCGATATAAAGCATGCGCAATAGAGTATAATGCCGTCTTTATTTGTTCTCGACGTTTATGATAAGCAATGTTTAACGCGTGATTTAATCGATTCCAACGAGGACTATGTACTGTGAAAGGATTACCATGTTTTGTTTTTCTTTTTCGATATCTCTTTTCACACGCATCTCGAAGTGATTTTAATTGATCAATGGTCTGATCCCAGTATTTCATCATCTTCAACTTTTGAAACTCAATGGAATTCCCTTCAAAGTCTACACCCACAAAGAAATTTTTATGATTCGGGTCGAGTGCTATCCATGTAACATTCTTCGGTATCACTACTGTTTCTTCCTTAAACTTAGGTTTTTGTGGTTTTTCTCTATTTTCTTTTTTAGCTAGGTTATATTTCTTGCGATAAGCAGACATAACCTGTTTAAATTCCATTTCTTTTTTTGTGCATCGTTCTACAGTAAAAATAGCATAAAAATTCTTTCCTTGTTGTTTACATAGACTAAAAGTCTTCAGCATTTCATCTTCTCGTAGTGCCATTTTTTCTTTCAGATTTCCTATAATAGACGGATTTCGTTTTCCTTTTTCTGTTTCCATACCAGGAATACCACCTAAAGAAATGGAAATTTTTGTACCGTTTTTTTGGATTTCCCACCCTTTATTTGGTTCATCAAACACTAAACTAAACCATTTCTTTTTCCAACTTCTGAATTTTGGATATTGTGTATCTCCCTTAAAGAAACTTTGATACGCCTTTTTTAAACGTGTTGAAGGTTCTTTTAATACAGAGGAAAATACAGTGTTTAAAAAAGGGCATTTTTCTTTTAAAGACACACCATAATTACGTAAATTTCGACCTTCTAACAGCTTTAGGGAATTATGATTCTCTTTGTAATCCTTTTGACATGCATCCAGCAACTGATTGTACAACCAATTACAAATTTTACTTTGTCCATCCAGAACCAACTCTTCTTCTTTTGTGAAGATTACTTGAATCTTTTTATTGTAAATCAGGCTCATTTTCTCACCTCCTAATGTCCGATTATTTCATTCAATCACTTTCAGCAAGTGCATCTTCCACTGCTTTTTTTAACTTTTTTTGCTTATGACTCCTACTACCGTACAAACGGCTGCTGAAAACTGTAATAATGGATAACATATCTTCAACTAGTTCTTGTTCATACGATTTATCTTCTGTATGATTAATCACTTCGATTTCAACTTCATGAAAATCACATATTTGTTCTATGATTTCATAACCGAATCGAATGAGTCTATCTTTATAATTTACTACTATTCTATCAACCTCATTTCTTTGAATTAAAGCGATAAGTTCTTTTAAACCTTTTTTGTTATAATTCAACTCATTCCCTAAGTCGTCAATGATTCGGAAAGTGTAACCTTTAGCGATACAAAAAGTGGAAACTGTTTCAATTTGTCTCTTTAAATCTTCTTTTTGGTCAGAAGAAGAAACTCGGCAGTAACCTATGGTTATTTTGCCTGCTTTGGGTTTAATTTTCTTTATTTTATTTAATTCTTCAATTGTGTATCTACGATGACCACCCGTTGTTTTAATGGAGTTAATTTTACCTTCTTTTTCCCATCTTCTCAAAGTTGATATAGAGACACCTAACATTTCTGATGCTTTATTAATGCTATACAAAAAAAAACCTCCTCATTGGTTTATATTACCATTATGATTAGGTTTTTCAAATAGATATAGATATATTTAAGTGGATTTTATTAAACAAAATATAGTATCTCTTTTTGTCCAGCGTGCAGATGGATTTTTTTAGTGCTGGACCCCCGGTGCTTTAAAATCGTTACCGTAGCGGGGGTCAGGGCACTCGTATTTGGCACTCACATTAATAAAAGATAAATAAAGTTTTAAAAGATTTGTGTTTAATTTGTCATCGTTTAGTCATAATTAACGGGTATAATAGAAGCATCAAGTTCCCCCTTGAAAATATAGCACTTCTTGTCCAGCTTGAAGCTGGATTTTTTTTTTCGATTTATAACAATGCTACTAATTTATCATGCTTCAAAAAGTGTCAAAGCTGATTAGATTACTGATCAGCTTTTTGGCTATTTTTTTACTTGCCGCATTTCTCTTGTTGCGATGACCGCATACTCTCCTTATTATCCTTAAAAGAGAAGGAGAAACCCTTTTTAACTAAAGTAAAAAAATTGGTGTATTTTGTCATTTTTTCTAGTTTTCTACGATAGACAATTGATTTAGTTTATGTGAAGATTAGTGATGGATTTATAAAACTGATTTAGCATTTATATAGTAGAGACAGTATACAACATAGTATACATCATACTTACATACTATTTTCAAACGTATGGTTGTAGTACTGTATATTTATTGGAGGAAATGATGACCGTATTAGTAACTGGTGGCGCTGGCTTTATAGGCAGCCATACATGTATCGAGCTCTTAAATGCTGATTATGAGATTGTCGTCCTGGACAATTTTTCGAATAGCAGTCCTGAAGTATTAGAAAGAGTGAAATTACTTACAAACAAGTCTTTTAAAGTATATAAAGCTGATCTACTTGATCAAGAGAAAGTGAATCAAGTCTTTCATGAAAATAATATAGAAGCAGTTATCCATTTTGCTGGGCTTAAGGCTGTTGGTGAATCTGTTCAAATTCCTCTTCATTATTACCAAAACAACCTTTCAGGCACCCTCATTCTTTGCGAAGTGATGAAAAGACATGGAGTCAAAAAGATCGTTTTTAGTTCATCTGCAACCGTTTATGGAGATCCAACAGAAGTACCTATTGTTGAGACGTCGAAGCTCAGTGTGACGAATCCATATGGAAGAACGAAGCTGATGGTAGAGGAGATTTTACGTGATATGTATGCTTCTGATCATGAATGGAGCATCGCACTTCTTCGGTATTTTAATCCAATCGGAGCTCATACGAGTGGGTTCATTGGTGAGGATCCGAAAGGGATTCCCAATAATCTCATGCCCTATATCACTCAAGTCGCAGCTGGGAAACAAGAATATCTGAATATCTTCGGGAATGATTATCCAACCGCTGATGGAACTGGAGTTAGGGACTTTATTCATGTAGTTGATTTAGCAGTTGGCCACATTAGAGCGCTTGAAAAAATTCTTTCCACCTCTGGTGTCGACGCTTATAATTTGGGAACAGGCGCTGGATATAGTGTGTTAGAAATCGTAAAAGCCTTTGAACATGCTACAGGTGTGAGCATTCCATACAAATTTACCGCTAGGCGGGCTGGTGACATCGCAGCGTCCTTTGCAAGTCCAATAAAAGCAAAAAAAGAATTGGAATGGGAAGCAACAAAGGATATTTATGATATGTGTTTAGATGCTTGGAGATGGCAATCTAATTATCCAAATGGATACAATTAGAAAAGCGCAAGCGCTCTTAGACAGCCCCGGAGAAAAATGTTCACATGACTCAAAAAGTGCTTTTACTTTTAGAGGCATGGGGTTATTTTTCACAGGGGCTGGCTGCTTCCGCTAGATCAAGAAAAACGGAGGCGCCACAGGGGTACAGCGCCGAGGAGGCTACCCGACCGCCCGCGTAAAGCGAGCGATAAGCTTCGGAAAAACCCTTTTAACAGAACTTATTTTCAGGGTAGACACCCATGCAACAAAATTTGCACCATGGCCCATGAAAAGAGGCAGCTTCCACTATTTATAGCACAGAGCAGGTGGAATACACTGGAATACACGAAGACTCCTGCGGGAAAGCGAGAAAGACGAGACCCTGCAGGAGCAAAGCGACGAAGCGGCTCGGCGCTCACCCGCGGAAAGCGAAGTGTATTCAACCTGCGGAACCTATTTTCAGGATAGCAAAAAAAATAATAGGAAAGATGGAATTAACAATGTATTACCAGCAGTCAAATCTAGCGAGAAAGTTGATAGAGGCTACCTTTGCTTTTTTATTACTTGGGATTACCTCGCAAGTGTTCCATGTAGTCACACCTTCCTATGAATATTTATTACTCGTTTTTATCGTGATGCTTTTTTCGATTCGCTATGGTATTTATCTAGCTATCTTTTCATTTATAGAAGCCTTCCTTTATACAATTGTAATCGGGCTGCTAAGAGAAGAGGCTGTCATACTTTATTTTTATTCAGTTAATCAATGGGTTCATTGGTTCTTTCTTTTTTCTGTTAGTATTTGCTGTGGATTTTTTAGTACTTCATATAAAGAAAGATATGAAGATGTTCATCTTAATAAAAATGAACTGGAAGCAGAAAATGAAGAACTAAAGAATACAGTAGAACATTTAAATGAATCTAGAATAAAGCTTAAATCAAGTATGCTAGAATCAGATAATCAACTATCAAAGCTATTTTATATGTTTAAAGAATTAAATCATTCTCATCCTGAAGTGCTGCTTGATGAAGGATTGAATGTATTAAAGGAATATTTTAATGCTAAAAGAATTGGCATTTATTATGTGAATAGCACAAGACAAACTTTAAGACTTAAGCTTCGTTCAGAAGGAAAAGGAAAAGCATTGCCTGCAACGATTTTTGTTGAAAAGGGACCAGCTGTAATTAAAAACGCATTGACCCACGGAAGGGCATTTTTTCGAACGATTGAAGATCCAGATGACGCTCCACTGCTTGTTGGCCCGGTCATCAATCAGGATCAAATTCAGTATGTAATTGTATTAGATGATATTGAATTTTCAAATGTCACTTCACAGCAATTTGAGTTATTTGTTTGGTTTTTGCGATGGATGGGTGATCGTCTAGGTCATGCATTGGATACTTGGAAGATGGATATAAGCAGCCGAACTATTCCAGGAACCGTTGTGTACCATGCTTCAGAATTCCATCGTTTAGTCGCTATTGAGAAGAAGCGTCAAAAAATACTAGACTATCCATATTCTTATCTCACTATGAAAGTACCTGAATCTTCACTGAAAGAAATTAGTAAACTTGTAAAACAGCAGCTTCGTGACATTGACTATTTAGGATACAGCATGGAAGAACAAATACTGATGATATTACTGCCTTGCACAGAAGAAAAGCATATATCCGTGATTGAAGAACGTGTATGGAAGGCAGTTTCAACTAGGAAGGAGGCCGTACATTGATGATGTATATCCTTTCTTTCTATCTTGTATTTGCTTTTATCTTTTTTATGATTTTAAAGTCGAGGGCACCTTTAGAAAAAAAGGGGCTCTATGATTTTTTTCTAATCCTTTCATTCATTATCCCTATAATCGGTTTTATAGCAGCTTTGATCCTTCTTTCTCTGCAATTAAAAAAGAAAAATCAGCAATGGATTGAAGAATACTCCGGATACATCACCTTTAAAATGCCAAACTATGAAGATATGCGGGCAGAGGCTAAACAAGATTTAGAGCTAATTTCTTTTACGTCTGGTCTTGAGCTCGACAGGCCAGAATTGCAGAAAAAGCTGATTGTACAATTAAGTACTGCAAATGTATCAAATGAAGGAAAGCTTCTTAGAAAAGCTGTAAAGCAAAAGGATGCAGAAACAATCCATTATGCTGCAACGACGATTAATGCATTAAATGAACGATATACAAAGAAGATTAACGATTTGAAACAACAATTCACCCAGTCGCAAATTCATGAGGCTGCTGAAAAACTAACACTTCTTTATGCACGATATATTGAAAGCGGACTGCTTTCATCACATCAGGAGAAAGAAATGATCAATCAATTTATGTTTTATCTTAAAAAATCTGTTCAACTTTTTCCAAACGAGCCCATTTACTCGTATCATTTAGGTCTTCTTTATCACCGCGAAAATCAATATGAGAAAGCGGAGGAACAATTTCTGCATTTAGCAGCGAATTGTCCAGAAGTGTATTATGGATACGCAGGATTGCTTGAGATTTACTACCGTCAGAACATGTGGAAAAAGCTATATAACATAATTGATCAAGTGATCCATCAACAGTTGTTGGATAAATTCCCGGAAAAGTATCAGCATTTCATCAAGCAGCTTGGAGGAATACATGTTGAAAATAAAGCCTAATTTCGTTTGGATAATCGCAGCTATATTAGTAGCTATTATTTCCCTTGTACTTTTTTTTCGTTCTGATGCTTTATATCAAATATTTTCCTTTGAGCAATCTGTTTCTGAAAAAAAGTTCAAAACATATAGAAGCGAAAATAAAATAGGAAAAGGTCAGAGCCTTCGATTATATGTCATTTCTGCAGAAACGACCATGGGGAAACAAGTGCAGGAAAATTTAATAAGAGCGATGGATTATGGACATATTCATTTCGAGAGTATTAGGCCAGATCAAATAAGCTCTATTACTTCAGATCCTTATACAGGCATTATTTTTTCTGGAGAAATGTCGAACAAAGTAAATAGAGAAGACCTTGAAAAATTTGTAAGGGATGGAGGAAGATTAATCGTTCCTTATAGATTCTTTACAGATCCTTCTTGGGATCCTTTGTTTGGAATTACACAAAAACAAGATTTTAAGGAAGTAAAAGGAATTCATTTTGAAAAATCACTATTTCCTGGCTATCCTGACATTCCGGCCTCATCAAAGCTCTTTACGCATAACGCTTTAAATGTGAGCTTAAATCCAGCAACGACAAATATTTGGATGACGGCTGAGGACCTCCCGATTCTATGGAAAAATGATTATGGGGACGGGAAGGTACTTTATTGGAATACAACTGTTATGGACGATAAGCTTGGAAGGGGCCTGTTTGTGCAATCACTCGGATTAGTCTTTCCTTCCTTTGCATCAGCACAGCTGGATGTTCAAATCATGTATATTGATGATTTCCCTGCTCCAATTCCAAATGGACGTTTAAATAATGTGACCAAAAAAGCTGTTTCCCTGCCAAGCTTTTATCAGAACTTTTGGTGGAAGGACATGAAAAAAATAGCTGATGACTATGATTTTAAATACACGGGTGTCGCAATAGGAACGTATCAAAATATGGTCAAACCTCCTTTTCCAAGCCTTATCGAAGAACGAAGAAATACGTATTTGTTTTTCGGCTGGGAGCTTTTTTCAAAAGGTGGAGAGGTTGGGTTTCATGGATTCAATCATCAGCCTCTGTTGACAAAAGAAGACCCCGTTAATAAAGAGTTTGGCTATGTGAGCTGGAATCGTCAAAAGGATATGGAAGAATCATTAATCGAGCTATATACATTACTCCATCACTTTTATCCGAACAACAAGCTGGAAACTTATGTTCCTCCATCGAATGTTGTGAATAGAACTGGACTTAATGCTATTAGCAGGGCATTGCCTGAGGTAAAAACAATTGCAGCCTTGTATTTCGGTTCTAATGCGAACAGTACACTCGTTACGGAGTTTGAATATGATCATATGAATCGAGATATTTACTTCTTTCCCCGGATTACGAGTGGATATGAATTATCTGCTGATGATCAGTTTTTACTCGCAGATGTTGTGGCTAATTTTGGTGTTGTTTCTCATTTCGTTCATCCAGATGATATTCTCGACTCCGAGCGGTCTGGAAACAAAACATGGAATGAGCTGGCAGATGCTTATCGACAGATTACAGCGAATGTTAGGAAATGGTATCCGCACATAGAAGGTGTTACGCAAATAGAAGCTACAGAATTAATAAAAAAGTATCAAAAAGGTGAGTTGGTTACTTCCTATGAACAAGACAGAATACACATTGCGTACAAGGGGCTTCCTGCTCAAGCCTCTGTCGTGATTCGTATTGAAGATGGGAAATATCTTAAAACAGGCACGTTTTCATTTGGTTCTGTCACTAAGCTTGATAATCAGCTCTACAGTGTGAAGCTATTAAAGCCGCAGGCAGAAATACCGATAAAAGGAGAAGCTTTATGAGGATAGGGTTAGTAGTTGAAGGAAGCTACCCCTTTGTCAGTGGAGGGGTGGCAAGCTGGGTGCAAATGATCCTTCAGGAATTTGAAGAACATGATTTTACCATCTTCGCCATTGTTCCGTTTGAAAAATCAATAAATAGCTATCAGTACAAGATCCCTACAAATGTAAAAGAGGTTATTCAAATCCCTTTACAGTCAAATAAACAGGAAAAACAGCTTCCAACTTCCTTAAGTGAAGAGGAAGTAGAGATTTTAAGCAAATGGTTTACCTTTCAATCGGTAGACAGCCATGCATTAAATATTGTTGGCAATAAACAAAAGATCGGATCTCTTGATGCCTTTCTTCATAGTCCAGAATTTTATCGAATTGTCAAAGAAAGCTATATTTTTGAAAACTCCAGCGGTTCTTTTTCTAATTATTTCTGGATGTGGCGTTCCATGTTCTCACCTGCAATTAAAATGCTGCAAATTGATTTTCCAGAGCTTAATTTGATCCATTCTGTTTCGACTGGATATGGAGGCTTATTGGGAGCTGTCATGAGCGCACATGCGAAGATCCCCTTTCTTCTTACGGAGCATGGGATCTACTCCCGTGAGCGTGAGGAAGAAATATTGCAATCAGATTGGATTCCAACAGAGTATAAAAATCGTTGGATTTCCTTCTTCCATCATCTTTCACGACAAGCATACCACCAAGCTGCCGACATCATCACCTTATTCGGCCGCAATAGTGAGTACCAGCGGAAGTTAGGAGCACCGGCGGACAAATTAAAAATAATCCCCAATGGTGTAAACATTGAGGATTATGTTATGAAAAGAGAGCCGAATAAACATAACGATGTATTGATGATCTCTGCGATTATTCGTGTGGTCCCAATTAAAGATATAAAAACGATGATTTACGCTGCAAAAATTTTGGCAGATCAAGGAATTCCGTTCGAATTTTACTTGCTGGGCCCTGATTCAGAAGAGCCTGAATATGCCCAAGAATGCAGAGATTTAATTAATCAGCTCCATCTTTCTTCTTATGTATTTATGACGGGGAAGGTAAACATTAAAGAGTATTTGGCAAGGACGGATGTATTAGTGCTCACCAGTATTTCTGAAGGGCAGCCGCTTGCTATGCTTGAAGGGATGGCAGCTGGGATTCCATGGGTCGTTACAGATGTTGGCTCATGCCGCGAATTAATATTTGGAAGAGATGACGGAATCGGACAATGTGGATATGTTGTTCCGCCCGTTTCACCTGAACTTGTCAGCGTGTACCTTGAATGGTATTACAACCACCCTAAAGAAAGGCTGGCATTCGGAGAAAATGGGCGGGAAAGAGTAAAGAAATACTACCAACTGAAGGATGTTGTAAAAAGCTATCAAAGCTTATATAGAGAAAGGGGGGAGTGATTTGGCTGGCATTGGCTTTCGTTTGCAAAAGCTATTTCAAGAAGATTATTTTTCTTCTAGAACCAAGGCATATGGATTTTCTTTATTTGTAACAGCTGGTCCGTGGTTAGTGGTCATTTTAACCATTACAGTGATTCGCTTTTTAATTAGCTTTTTTTATTCGATTCCTAAAGAGGAGCAACAGCTCTTTACGATTTCGATTTCTTATTGCTTTATTTTTTCACAAATTATTTACGGGGGTCTACAATTAATTGTGACAAGGTATGTTGCAGACTTGCTATATGATAAAAAGCTTGATCAAGTTTTTACCTCCTTGTTAGGAATGTCAAAAATCATTCTCTTTCTAGCTTTTATTATGTGGCTTGTTTTTGCCATTATCACCCCTCTGCCTATGTATTATAAGCTTTTGCTGCTTGTATTATTTCTTGCCTTAAATATGATATGGGTTCAGTCGATTTATTTAACAGCGGCTAAAAACTACCAGTCGATTGCGATTGCTTTTTTAGCTGGAGGCATTCTTTCTATTACTGGTATTCTTCTAGTTGCTTTTTTGAACCCTGCCGTTGATTTCATGTATGGACAAGCTTTTTTGCTTTTATGTTGTTTTACATGTGGAATCGTTTTGACACTTTGTTGGCTTAGTGCGGTGATTTTAGAAATGTTTCCAAAGCATGGCTCAAGTGAACAATTTTCCTTTTTGGCTTATTTGGATAAGTACGCTGCATTGTTTTGGTGTGGATTTCTTTATCATATCGGGATTTGGATTTGTAATTTTATCATTTGGTTTGGAGAAGGCAGTCAAGTCGTAGCGAACAGCTTCCTATACCATCCCATCTATGATTCTTCGGTCTTTTGGGCTTATTTAACGATTGTTCCGACCTACATTTTCTTTACAGTTTCAATCGAGACAAGGTTTTATGAGCGATATAAAAAATTTATAGGAGCGGTAAACGCTGGAGGGACGCTGAAGCAAATTGAAAAAATGAAAAAAGCGATGAATAACACGCTAAAGCAAGAAGTGGAACGACTTCTCCGCATTCAAGGGATGATCTCTCTGATCATTATCTTTGCTGCATGGATCTACATGGCACAGTCTGGTCAAAACAGCCAGCAATACTCTATTTTTCAATTAACAGCCATTGGAGCTTTTTCAAATGCGATGGTTCTAGTCAACACCCTCTTGCTTTTATATTTTGATGATCGAAAAGGTGCAATGCGAACATCTGCCCTTTTTTTTGCTGCCAATGCCATTCTAACTTTTATCTTTCTACCACTTGGCTTTGATGGGTATGGCCTTAGCTTTGCTGCTGGATCTGGAATTGCCTTTTTGTATTCTTTATCGAGGCTGTTTAACTATATAAAAGACATTGATTATTACCTGTTCTGTTCACCAGATAAGAAAAAAAATAAACATCGAATTTTTGCAAAGATAGCGGATAAACTGAATCAACTTGGATGAAATAAGAAAAGCGCAAGCGCCTTGAACAGCTCTGAAGAAAAATGTTCACATGACTCAAAAAGTGCTTTTTACTTTTAGAGGCATGGGGTTATTTTTCACAAGAGCTAGGCGCTGGAGCTAGATGCGGACACAACTGGCAAGTTATCCACAATCCCATTTCGTTTATAATTTCCTAAACGATAAGAAAAGCACAGGCGCTGGAGCTAGACATTCATCTAACTTCAGATATAAATTATATTATAGAAAAGGATGTCAGAGAAAGTGGGTATGAACCCTTTCTCTGACATCCTTTTTATATTAACTTTCTAGGTTATTGTAAACATCATTCTCGTTCATTGTTGGAATGAAACCATTTTCCGTGCTGTATTTTGCAGAATCTTTATTTGGTGCGACGGTAAACGTAGTAAGATTTATTTGTTGTTTAAAATAAGAAATCCAGTTTTGAGACCATTGGTCCTCGCTAACGATTTCACGATTGAAATCTTCCCAAAGAATGGCATCAACCTTCTTAATAGATGTGCTTTTTAATGTATTAAAGCCCCAATTTTGAATAAGAAGCAAATTCGGATTGGTTGATTTAATTGAATTTAATAAAGTATTATAAGACGTTCTAAATTTTTTCTGTTCCTTCGGCTTATCATAAAAATAATCATCGATATCTCCAACCGTATCTAAAAAGACTCCATCCATTCCCTTTTGAACGATTTGATTTTTCACTTTCTTTAAAAGAATATTTCGATAATGTGCCTTGGAAAGATCCATTATGTATGTATTCCATTGGGGTATTTCCCATTTTTGATTACCATAGTAAAAATAATCAGATTCTTTCACTTGCGGAATATGAGCAGCTTCAAGCTCCATCACACTTAAATAGCCGAATACTTTTGTGTTATTAGATCTTAATTGTTTAATTTGCTTCTTTGAAAATGCATATGGTTCAATCACAACAAGATCATACGAAGAAAGCTCCTTTATTGCTTGTTCAGTCGCTTCTCCATAATAAATTTTAAAATTTGCAACACTTTTTAAAGGCTTGTTTTCTTCAGCATGAACACTTTTACCTATTAGTGAGGCAGTTAGGTAAAATAGAGCCATTGCACCCATAATTCTTCTGAAAATCACGTGACTTTCTCCCTTCATTACGTTTTTACCCTAAAGTATAAAAATACGGTAGACCAGCCATCATAGCAGTTGCCTGCTTTAGACCTGTGCCTTTGCGTCTCTACTTTTCAGTAGATTTGCCCTTTAGAGAGAGTGGTTTATTTAATTGTCTTAACATTACTATAGTATAGGTCGAAAGTCTTTGCAAATATTTCTTTTGATAAGTGAAAAGGGGAGTTTTAACCATTACTATAGATTAGGATTTTGGAAATTTTTCGAATAACTTCGAAAGAATATGATACCTAATACTCTATACTTCCCTCCCCTATAAAATATATAAAAGAATCCGATATTAAGTAAGGACGTTATTGCGGCAACTTCCTTTTATAATACAACAACTAAGAGAGGTACTAGAATGAAAATTAAAACACAACTGATTACTATACTTGTTATTTTAGTTCTAGCAATGATTGGTATTGGTGGATATGCAAATATCAGTATTCAATCCGCTAGAGAGTATCAGGAAAAATTAAAAAATGCGAAAGAGATGCAGCGTCTTGTTACGTATATCCAATACCGTATCGCTGGTATTTCCAATGATGAAAGAGGTTTTCTTATTACTAGTGACAACCAGTATACGGAAGAAATAAACGAAAAAGCAAACAATATTATTCAAACAATTAAAACGATGGAAAGCATGCCAAATTATAAAGAATATGAAAATAATATCAAAACATTCTCTGCAAGTTTTCAAAGCTTTACAACAATGAGCGGGCAAGTATCAGAACTTTATCGCCAAGACCAAACCGCAGCTGAAAATTTACATTTTCAAGACCTTCGTACCTTGAGAAAAGAAGTGTTAGATCCTTCTGTTAATCAGTTAGTCAATAAATTAAATCAAGATATAAAGGAAATTGAAATTGCTAATCAAAAAAATACTGTCTCAACGAAAACAGCATTACTAATTATTATTATTTTTTCCACTATATTGAGCTTAGCTCTAGGCATCATTCTTTTAAAATCAATCTTAAAGCCATTAAATCTATTAAATAAACAGATGGTCGATATTTCATCAGGTGAAGGAGATTTAACAAGAAGGGTAAAAGTAAATGGGAAAAATGAGTTTGGTCAATTAGCTGACTCCTTTAATACTTTTGTTGAATCACTTCAAGCGATGATTGCACAAATTAGGCAAACATCAAGAGAAGTAGCCCAATCATCAGAAGAATTGTCTGCGAGTACGGACCAATCAAAAGCTTCTGCAAGACAAGTAGCTGTTTCGATTCAGTCGATAACAGAAAATAGCAGTTCACAAAATGAAATGACACAAAAAAGCTTACACGCAGTAAATAACTCTCTACAAAACGTAAAAAATGTGTCTCAAAAAGCGAATAATGTTGCAAAAGTTTCTACATCCATTAGAGGGCAGGCAGAAGACGGGGAAAAAACTGTGGTAAACATGCAAGAACAAATGGAAACGATTCATTATTCAGTGAATTTAGCAGAGGAAGGCTTGCAATCACTCATAATAAGCGCAAATGAAATAAAAGACATCTCTTCCTACATTACGGATATATCTAATCAAACCAACTTACTTGCATTAAATGCTGCCATTGAAGCCTCTAGAGCTGGTGAACATGGCAAAGGATTTGCTATTGTAGCTGATGAAGTTCGAAAACTAGCGGATATGACCAACACATCTGCTAACCATATCCATACACTTGTTACTTCCATTCACAGCCACTCTAGTTCGACAGTCAACAACATGGATTTAGTAAAAGAAAATGTTGATTCCGGCATCCAGTTATCGAAAAAAACAAGTGAACATATTAAAGAAATATTAGAGAGCATTGAGCTGGTGACATCTCAAATACAAGAAGTCGCAGCAACAAATCAGTATATTACAACAGAAGTAGAAGAAGTTCAGCAATCAATGGAGAAAATTACAATTGGTTCTAATGAAACATTAAGTAATACAAAAAATGTAGCAGCAGCAACAGAGGAACAGACTGCATCCTTTGAAGAAGTTTCATCTTCTGCTACATCATTATCCAAATCAGCAGAAGAGCTGCAGCAATTAATCCATCGTTTTAAAATATAAAATGGAAAGGCAGGCTGTCGACAAACGCTCGCTTTCTTCGTTGTTCGCCTTACTCGGATGCTCATTACCAGGAAAAGAGGATGAACGACTAAGTACGTCACGTCCTGTGACAACGTCGTTCTAACCAACATCCTGTTGGCCGCCGCTCCTCCCAAGGCTTCACGCTGTGATGCGACAAACGTTTTCGATCAGCCTGAAGTTTCTGCTAATATCACTATGTCTACACTCTGAACAGGGATAGGATTAGACCTATCTCTTTTTATTGTCATTAGAGTATTTACTGAAGGCTGTTTTCGTATCGATTGTTGCTTTTAAACCCGCAGCCCGAATACACTTCGCTTTCCGCGGGCGAGCGTCGAGCCTCCTCGTCGCATACGCT
>NZ_JBQRKO010000033.1:0-30919 GCF_052318935.1 Niallia sp. 01092
TCGCTGAGGCCACTGAAAAAGTGAATGCTATAAAATATAGGTAGTGACAATCCAAGCAACGCAGAGGTTTTCGTTCGGTTTTCCGAGGCTTACCACACGCTTTCCGCGGGGCGAGTGCCGAGCCGCTTCGTCGCTACGCTCCTGCAGGGTCTCGCCTATCTCGCTAATCCCGCAGGAGTCGTGTGGACGCCTCTCCTAACCAAAATGATGGTCGTTTTCAAACTCTCTATACCATTTTTACCCTAATAAATTTAAGTGTTTCACCTATCATTTATCTAATTAAACACTTTTTCAGTGCCGTCGTATACGCTCCTGCGGGGTCTCGTCTTTCTCGCATTCCCACAGGAGTCTACGTGTATTCAGTCTGCTGAGTACTTCTTCTCCCATTTTTTGTAAAAAAAAACAAATTTTGAGAAAGCAACCAAAAGGAAAGAACATTCTATTGGATAAAGAAGTTGAATAAAAAAACACTCATTTTACAATGAGTGTTTTTTGTATCGTATTATTCACCAGATACATATGGTAATAAAGCCATAGTACGTGCACGTTTAATAGCAATCGTTAATTTACGTTGATATTTAGCACTAGTACCTGTTACACGACGAGGTAAAATTTTACCGCGCTCAGAAATGAATTTTTTTAGAAGATCTACATCTTTATAATCGATGTGCGTGATGCCGTTAGATGTAAAGAAACAAACTTTACGACGTTTTGCACGTCCACCTCTGCGTCCTCCCATTGCCATGTGGTTTCCCTCCTTTTTCATTTAAATTTCCGGACTACTTAGAATGGTAAATCATCATCTGAAATATCGATTTGACCGCTATTTGCAAATGGATCTTCATCCACTCTTGTATAGTCTTGGTTGTTTCGATTATTTTGAGGTCGCTGATTCTGATAATTATTGGATCCAAAAGGATTATCTTGATCTCTTGGGGCACCATAATTCATGTTGTCATTTCTATTATTTCCAGAACTATTTCTAGGTTCAAGGAATTGTACGCTTTCCGCTTGAACTTCTGTAATATAGACTCGCTTACCGTCTTGTCCCTCATAACTGCGAGTTTGAATTCTTCCGTCTACTCCTGCTAAACTTCCCTTTTTCAAGAAATTCGCCACATTTTCAGCCGGTTTTCTCCAAATAACACAGTTAATAAAGTCCGCTTCTCTTTCCCCTTGTTGATTCGTAAAAGTACGGTTCACCGCAAGTGTAAAAGATGCCACAGCTACTCCATTAGGTGTGTATCGCAAATCAGGATCTTTCGTCAAACGGCCAACAAGAACTACACGATTCATCATCAGTCTCAACTCCCTTCTCACTTGTATGTTTCACGTGAAACATAACAACATTTATTTATATATTATTTAACTTCTTCTTTAATTACGATATGGCGAATGATATCTTCGTTGATTTTTGCTAAACGAGAGAATTCTTCAACAGCAACTGGTGCAGCGTTCACTTTCACTAGTTGGTAGTATCCATCGCGGAAATCATTGATTTCGTATGCAAGGCGACGTTTACCCCACTCTTTTGCTTCAGCTACCTCCGCTCCATTATCAGCAAGGATGCCGTTAAAACGCTCGATAAGAGCTTTTTTCGCTTCATCTTCAATATTTGGACGGATGATGTACATAATTTCGTACTTTTTCATCACTTTCACCTCCTTTTGGTCTAAACGGCCCAATTGGGCAAGGAGCAATTAAACATTACTCACAAGAACAAATTATAACATAGTAAATAGACATTAGCAATGAAGCAACTTAAAATTATAATAAATTTCATAATTGTTTTTCCTATTAATGTGTGTTCAAAAAGGTAACAAATTAGAAGCAAGAAGGTCGAGGCGGCTTAGCTTTGAGCAACAGAACGTATGCAATTCGATACGTGAGTAGCGGAAAAGCAAGCCAACGAAGAGATTCTCCGCTTATCATTTGGTGCCTTTTTGAACATCCTCTATTATTTCAAAACAAACAATAAATATGAAACGTAAGGATCCTTTTATACGTAAAAAGAAAAGGAGTAAAAATATCATCACTGGAGGGATTATTTTTGGAGGGAACAACTAGGATTGCAATTATTGGGGGAACGGGTAAAGTAGGTCGTTACCTTGCGAAAAAAGCAGTAGAAAATGGCTTCAAAGTTCGTATGCTTGTTAGAAATCCAGATAAAGTAGCATTTCGTGATGAAAAAATAGAGATTATTAGTGGAGATGCTCAAAACCTTCAGTCTATTCGCACTTTGCTTGAAGGTTGTTCGATTGTCATTAATACGCTTGGACAACCTGTAAAGGAGATGCCAATATACAGCAGTGTAACGCAAACGATCATTACCACCATGAAAGAATATAGAATTAGCAGATACATCGGCGTTACAGGAGCGTCTCTTACATTAAAAAGTGACAACAAATCATTCATCAATACAATAGGAGCAAAAGCGTTTGAAATTTTATTCCCTAAGATGATGAAGGATAAAAGAAACGAGCTTGACCTGCTAATAAATAGTGACATTGATTGGACAATCGTGCGATTACCATTTGTAGGGGAAGGTCCGGAAACCAGTATTATCAAGGAACATTTAACAGACATGCCAGGAAGAAATATTTCTAATGCAGATATAGCTAGATTCCTCATCAGTCAGATTAATGAAAAGAAATATATAAGGAAAACTCCTTTTATCTCAAACTGACACACAAGATAACGAGATCGACATTTTATTATAATATTTATTGTAAACAAAGAAGCAGCTATATAAACTGAAATTCAGACTGCCGAAAAACCTTCGACAGTCTTTCTTGAGTTTAGGCATATTTTGTATTTATTATTAAATTAGTTGCAATAACTTCACTATAATCTACTAATAAACGATCTAAAATCACATCCCAGGATTTTGTTAACGCATATGTTCTAGCTTCCATTCCCATCATTAAACGTTCATCATCATTTATTAATAAATCATTGATAGCACTAGTAAAATCATCTGCATTGCCTTTTTCGCATATTTTCCCCGTTCTATTGTCCTCCACTATCTCTGCCACGCCACCAGCGTTCGCTACAACGGCAGGGGTTCCACATGCTAGTGATTCTAATACGACATTTCCAAATGTTTCTGTATAGGAAGGGAAAACAAAAAGGTCGGCACCTGCATATATTCTCGCCAATTCCTCTCCTCTTATATAACCAGTCAACGTAATATTTTTTTGAGCAATGGCTTTTTCTTTCCATTCTTCCATATTTGGTCCATCCCCGACCATTAACCAATGAACGTTTTGATTTAAATGAACAGGCATTTTCTCCATAACTGCAGATAATGTTTTTAAATCTTTTTCTGGAGCCAATCTGCCTACATATAAAAGAATATATTTTTCCTTTATATTATATCTTTTTCTTATATAATCACTTGCATTTATTATTGGTTTAAATTGCTGACAATCTATGCCTCTTCCCCAAATTTTTAAAGAATTAAATCCTTGTGATTGTAATTTTTCCATTGTTTCTTTACTCGGTACAAATATTTTTTCTGTAGAATGGTGGAACCACTTTAAATACTTCCATAGAAGAGGAGATAACCAGGCAACTCGGTAATATTTAAGATATTGATCAAAATGTGTATGATAAGACGAAACAACAGGAATATTTAATTTTTTTGCAGCAAATAAACCATATAACCCCATCGTATAAGGTGTAGCGAGATGGATAAGATCAGGCTTGAATTTATGCAGATTATTTTCTATTTTTCTAGGACTAGTAATGACTGTTCGGCACTCAGGATAGAGAAAAAGTGGAAGGCTAGGAAATTGATGGATATTAGGGTATGTAGAGGAATCATTGATATCAGGAGAGTATATTTGGTATAAAATTTCATTTTTTTCAAAATGATTCGTCAATCTTTTTAACGTCTGTGCCACCCCGTTTACTTGTGGAAAATAAGTGTCTGAAAAAATAGCGATTTTCAAATGAATCGCTCCCTTCATTTTTCATAAACTTTTATCCCTTAAAATGTACCACTTCTATACTAAATTAATGTAAATTAAATGTAAAAAAAACGAAAAGCGGAAGTGCCTTGCTCAGCCCCGAAGAAAAATGTTCTCTTGACTCAAAAAGTGTTTTTTACTTTTCGCTCTTTTCATATAGATTGTTGTTAGTTAACCCGCAGCCTGAATACACTTCGCTTTCCGCGGACGAGTGCCAAGCCTCCTCGTCGCTATGCTCCTGTGGGGTCTCGTCTTTCTCGCTTTTCCCGCAGGAGTCTACGTGTATTCAGGCTGCTCAGTGCTTCAGTCATGTTTATTATTTTATTCAAAAACACCAAACTTTTAGAAAAATAAAAAAAAGTTGCCATTTATGATAAAAATGACAACTTTTTTAAATGATTATACGTTAAAGCGGAAGTGAATGATATCTCCATCTTTTACAATATATTCTTTTCCTTCAAGACGAACTTTACCAGCTTCTTTTGCAGCAACCATATTGCTGCTTGCTAATAAATCATCGTATGAAACAGTTTCCGCACGGATAAATCCTCTTTCAAAGTCGGAATGAATAATTCCTGCACATTGAGGTGCCTTCATGCCTTGAACAAATGTCCATGCACGAACCTCTTGTACACCAGCTGTAAAATAAGTAGCTAAGCCTAGTAGGTGGTAGGCAGCACGAATCAACTGATCTAAACCTGATTCCTCAATTCCTAGTTCTTCAAGGAACATTTCTTTTTCTTCGCCTTCAAGCTCTGCAATTTCTTCTTCTATTTTTGCGCAAATTACAATCACTTCAGCATTTTCATTGGCAGCAAATTCTTTTACTCGTTGCACATATTCATTGTTTTCTACGTCAGAAATTTCATCTTCGCCAACGTTTGCAACATAAAGAACCGGTTTAATCGTTAATAGATGCAAGCCTTTTGCAATCTTAGTTTGTTCTTCCGTAAATTCTACTGTTCTTGCAGGCTTTTCTTCTTCAAATGCTGCTTTCAGCTGTTCTAACACATCAAGCTCTGCCATTGCATCCTTGTCTTTTTGTTTCGCCATTTTTCCAACACGGGCAATTCTTTTTTCAACAGATTCTAAGTCTGCAAGAATCAATTCTAAATTAATCGTTTCAATATCAGAAATCGGGTCTACTTTTCCAGATACATGGGTAATATTATCATCAGCAAAACAACGAACAACTTGACAAATCGCATCCACTTCGCGAATATGGGATAAAAATTTATTGCCAAGACCTTCTCCTTTACTTGCTCCTTTTACAATCCCAGCAATATCCGTAAATTCAAAAGTTGTTGGCACCGTTTTTTTCGGTTGTACTAATTCTGTTAATTTTGTTAAACGCTGATCCGGTACTTCTACAATTCCAACATTCGGATCTATTGTACAAAACGGATAGTTAGCTGATTCAGCTCCCGCTTGTGTGATTGCATTAAATAATGTTGATTTACCAACGTTTGGTAATCCTACTATTCCAGCAGTTAATGCCATACTGTCACTCCCCTATATAAATTTCTAATTGACGAACATTAGAAAGTAATCTCCATTTACTAATAAACCTTTAACAATTATAGATTCAACACATCAAAAAGACAAGTAGCCCTTCAAAGAACACACTTAATTAAAACGTATTTCAGGTTTTATCTTTCAAAAAGGCTCTGGTAAACTTGCCTGTTGATTTCCTCTTGCGGGCGGTCCGGGAGCTTCCTCGGCGCTGTGCGCCTGTGGGGTCTCACTTTGACTCGCTTTTCCCGCAGGAGTCTCACGCCTTCCGCTCCAATCGACAATTAGCTTTAACACAGCCTACAAAAAAAGCATGAATCATTGTTCATGCTTTACTAATACCTTCTTCATTTTCCTAGAAAATTCTTTTCTTGGAATGAGAACGCTATGGTCGCATCCTTCACATTTAATTCTTATATCCATGCCCATGCGAATGATTTTCCAACGATTTGTACCGCATGGATGTGCCTTTTTCATTTCTACTATATCATTAATTCCATACTCTTTCGGCTCCATATTCCCTCCTAGTTACTTGCTAGTCTCCGGTTTAGAATACATAACTAATCTTGGCAAAGGACTTTCTATTCCATTTTCATCTAATACTGCTTTTATTTCTTTTCTTAAAATTCTTGCAACACCAATTTGCTGCGCCGGTAAAGTTTCTGCCACAACTCGAAGAACTATTTCCGTTGCTTGTATATTTTGAATACCTAAAAGCTCTGGTGTTCCGACAATTTGTTCATATTTTTCTTCTAATGTTGCTAAACGTTCTCGAATCACTTTTTCAGCTTTATTTATATCTCCTTGATAAGCAATACTTACATCTACTACAGCACGACTATTATTAACGGAGAAGTTTGTTACTTCCACTATACTACCATTTGGTAAAATATTCACTTCTCCCGTATAGCTTTTTATTTTTGTCGTACGCAGCCCAATTTCTTCGACTGTTCCTTCAAATGTGCCGACTCTAACATAATCCCCTACAGAAAACTGATCTTCAAATATAATGAAAAAACCAGTAATAATGTCTTTTACTAAACTTTGGGCACCAAAACCAACAGCTAGACCAACTATTCCGGCACCAGCTAATAAAGCCTGTACATTAATACCAAATATAGACAGAATCGTCATTGCTGAAATAAAGTACACTACATATGTTAACGTATTTTCTAATAGTTTAACTAAAGTAGCTTCCCGTCTTTCGGTAATGCGAATAGCAGAATGTGGACGTACTTTAAAGATATTTTTTATTGCTAATTTACCTAATTTTATTAAAATGGTGCTTACAATAAGAATAATAACGAGTTTTAGTGCACCTTTGCCTATATTCATCCAAATTTTTTCATCTGTAATTAAATCTATGCTATCAGAAACTAGTTTTTCCACCTTGTACACCTCTTTTTCTGTTCTTTTGTCTGCTAATATATTTGGCTGTTTTCGTAAAGATTGTAGCTTTTAAACTCGCAGCCCGAATACACTTCGCTTTCCGTGGGCGAGCGTCGAGCCTCCTCGTCGCATACGCTCCTGTGGGGTCTCGTCTTTCTCGCATTCCCACAGGAGTCTACGTGTATTCAGTCTGCTGAGTACTTCTTCTCCCATTTTTTTACGTAAAAAACAACAAACTTTGAGAATACAGCCTTATATTTTGTAAGATGTAGCATTTTTATTAATATAGGCTCTGTTAAACTACAATGTTGATATTCGCGAGAATCCTCTTCTGCGGACGATCTATCTAATCAATCTATCTAAAAAACAACACTAAAATATAACAGAGCCTTACTATAAATAAATTGTATAGTAAAATACGTGTTCAAAAAGGGGGGATAATCAGAGCGAAGAAGAGATTCGACCGCTATGGATCCTGGACTTTTTGAACAATCTATAAAACAAATTTATTTTAACAGGTTTTAGACAGACTTTGTAGTAATAATATAAGAAGGGACTAAATACTTACTTATCTTCCAACTCCCCCAACTTTTTCCCCTTTTCTAACCGAATTACTACTGTATACGTATAGAATACATCATATTTCCGTATACTGATAGTACGATAATTATTTGAGAACCGTCTCCATAATAAAGTTCTATTTAAGTTAGATTGCCGAACCTTATTTTAGTCTGATGTGATAAAGGAGTAGATCTAATGGACATATATTCCAATCTTTTCGAAAAAAATGAACTACCAGTTAGAATTGCTTATAATGAACAATTAGCTTCTTATAAACTTGCAGACTCTTTATCTAAGCATTTACCACTCGTGACATCAAATCAACCAATTGTATTTATTTGTATTGGGACAGATCGATCTACTGGAGATTCATTAGGTCCACTTATCGGTACTTTATTAAGTGAAAAAAATATTACTCCTTTTAACGTTTATGGTACATTAGATGATCCGATACATGCTCTTAATCTAGAAGAACGCATAAAAGAGATTTACCACCTTCATGAAAACCCTTTTATTATCGGCATAGACGCTTGTTTAGGAAGAATGAAAAGTGTTGGAATGATTCAAATCGGAGACGGACCGGTAAAGCCTGGAAGCGGTGTAAAAAAAGAACTTCCACCTGTTGGTCATATCCATATAACAGGCATCGTTAATATTAGCGGCTTTATGGAATTTTTAGTATTACAAAATACTAGATTAAGTTTAGTTTTAAACATGGCTAAAATCATTTCAAAAGGGATATATCATACTAGTTTACGATATATGACCACAACTGATCTAACAGAGTACCCCCTTAAAGAACGACCAGTTTAAGTTGCAAATTTTTTAACATATCCACTATTTAGAAAAAATAAAATAAGACCTCCACTCCGCAAATTCTTCGTATAAGAAAACTATAACAAGAATTTGAACAGTGGAAGTCACACCTTATAAGAAAAGCGCAGGCGCCTTGAACAGCCCCGAAGAAAAATGTTCTCTTGACTCAAAAGTGTTTTTTACTTTTAGAGGCACGAGGTTATCTTTCACAGGGGCTAGGCGCCGGAGCTAGACACTAAACTAGGTTCGAAATTTTATACTCTCTTATCTTTTAAGAAAAGCGAAACGCCCATAGCGAGGTACATTAGTCACTGTTTTCTACAGTAAATAATTCGAGTAGTCGTTCTAAATCATCCTCTGAAAAAAACTCAATTTCTATTTTTCCTTTGTTTTTTGTTTGTTTAATATGAACAGTTGTACCGAATCTTTCTCGTAAATAAGACTCTTGCTCTTTAATAAACACACTTTTTGTCTCTTTTTTTTCATTTTTTGTTTCACGTGAAACATTTTCATTCATTTGTTGAATGAAGTGCTCCAATTGCCGGACATTTAATCCTTCTTTTATTACTTTTTCTACAACTAATGAAAGTTTATCTTTATTTTTTAAACTTAATAATGCCCTTCCATGTCCCATTGATAATGTTCCATTAGAAATATTTTCTTGAATGGATGAAGGTAATGATAATAAACGAACATGATTTGCAATATGTGGTCTGCTTTTTCCTAAGCGCTTTGAAAGTTCTTCTTGCGTAATTTTCAGTTTTTTCATTAGCAATTGGTAAGCATGTGCTTCTTCTATTGGAGATAAATCCTCTCTTTGAAGGTTTTCCAATACGGCTAATTCCATCATTTGTTGTTCTGACAGTTCTCGAACAACAGCAGGAATCACTTCTAGTTTTGCTTCTTTAGCTGCACGATATCTACGCTCACCAACAACAATTTCAAAACCTTTAATGCTTTTCCGAACAATGATTGGTTGTAATATTCCATGCTCTAATATTGATGCTTTTAATTCTTCAATTGCTTTCTTCTCAAATACTTTTCTTGGCTGATAAGGATTTGGTCGAAGTTCTTTTATACTTATTTCTTGAATAACTTCTTCCTTTTCTGCCTTCATACTTGGAAAAAAAGCATCAAGACCTTTCCCTAATCCTTTAGCCACTAGTGACCACTTCCTTCGCCAATTCTAGATAAACTTCTGCACCTCGGGATTTTGGATCATAAATGATAATAGGTTCGCCATGGCTAGGAGCTTCACTTAAACGAATATTTCTTGGAATGATCGTTTTATACACTTTATCTTGAAAATATTTTTTTACTTCTTCAATAACTTGTAATCCTAAATTTGTTCTTGCATCTAGCATGGTTAAAAGAACACCTTCAATAGCTAACTCATGATTTAAATGTTTTTGAACAAGTCTTACAGTATTTAATAATTGACTTAAACCTTCCAACGCATAGTACTCGCATTGAACAGGTATTAATACTGCATCCGAAGCAGTTAAAGCATTAATGGTTAGCAGTCCTAATGAAGGAGGACAATCAATTAAAATATAATCATAGTTGTCTTTCACTTCTTCAAGCGCCCGTTTCAAGCGGACTTCTCTTGATATGGTGGAAACAAGTTCAATCTCCGCTCCCGCAAGCTGAATAGTTGCCGGAATAACTTGGAGGTTTTCTACATTCGTTGCTTTTATTACTTGTTTTACTTCCAAGTCATCTACTAATACATCATAAACACAATAATCCACATCTGCTTTTTCAATTCCTACTCCACTCGTTGCATTCCCTTGAGGATCAATATCTACTAATAATACTTTTTTTCCGATATATGCTAAACAAGAGCCAAGATTGACTGAGGTAGTTGTTTTCCCAACTCCCCCTTTTTGGTTAGCAACGGTAATTATTTTTCCCATGATGTCACCTACCTTTATTACCATAAATTAAAATGTACAACAGTTATAGGATTATTTTGTAAATTTAAGTCTAAAAGTGCTTGTTCAAAAAGGTAACAAATTAGAAGCAAGAAGGTCGAGGCGGCTTAGCTTTGAGCAACACAGCGTATGCTGTTATATACGTGAGTAGCGGAAAAGCAAGCCAACGAAGAGATTCGCCGCTTATCATTTGGTGCCTTTTTAAACTTCTTTAAAAGACATATAATTCATAATTTACAGATTGATATAGCTAGATATCTACTCTTTTACCAGATTGTAACTATATGTAATCATGTATTTTATTTTATCATGAAAACTTCTAAATATCGTCTTTTTTTAAAGGTTTGTTTTTTTCTTGCAAAATTAGATACGGAAGATCCCTTTTATATATTTAAATTGTTCATTATAAAAAACGAAAAGAGAAGTGACTGCAGCACTATAGTAGAAAGGAGGATAATAAGGAGTTAGAGCTAAGAATGATGTTGATTTTCCGAAGCTTATTTTCAGGGTAGCCTAAACAAAAAAAAATGTGAGAAATAAAAACCAGATTGGTTCGTATTCTCACAGGGAATCATCATATATTTCATCATTTAGTTTCTATCAATATAAAAAGTTTACAGATCTGAAATAATATTCTACTTCTTCTTCGGTATTTTAATCGTAAATTGATAAAAATCTTCAAATTCTTCTTCTTCTGCATTAAGATTGATACCGCTGTCTGAAACCATTGTTAAAGATTGTCGTATCGTGTTGACTGCAATACGCATATCTTTACTGAAGGCTTTGCGTTTAGGCTTTGGTTTATTTTCCGATTGCTCTAGCATTTTTAACACACGTTCTTCTGTTTGTTTAACATTTAAATGCTTTTCCATAATTTCTTGAAGAAGACGCAATTGTTTATCTTTTTCTTTTAAAGGAATCATAGAACGTGCATGTCGTTCAGAAATTTGTTTATTTAATAAAGCATCCTGAATTTCTTCTGGAAGTTTTAAAAGTCTTAACTTATTCGCTACTGTTGATTGACCTTTCCCTAGCCTTTGTGCAAGTGCTTCCTGTGTTAAATTATGTAGTTCTAGTAATTTTCCGTAAGCAATTGCTTCTTCTATAGGAGAAAGTTCCTCCCTTTGGAGGTTTTCAATTAACGCAACAGATGCGGTTTCTGTATCACTCATATTTTTTATGATGGCGGGAACTTCTTCCCAGCCTAATTTCTTCATAGCTCGCCATCTTCTTTCGCCAGCTATGATTTCATATTTATCCGTTTCAAATTCTCTAACTACAATTGGTTGAATAATGCCATGTGTATGGATGGTTCTTGATAATTCTTCAATTTTTTCATCATCAAATACCGTTCTTGGCTGAAAACGGTTTGGAACAATTTGATTAATAGAAATTTTATGAATCTCCTCATTGTTCCCCAACTTCTCCAACTCCTCATTAGCATCTTCTGCTCCAATTTGACTTGCGTCTGTTATATCTTCCTTTTCGCCCAGGCCAAAAAAGCGTGAGAAAGAGGACTTCATCACCCTGCACCACCTTTACGAAACTCCCTATTACATATTCTCTAAAATGAATAGCATGTCCTGCAAAATATATCAATTATAATAAGAAACTTCTCGAATTTTCATAGAATGTGCCATTTATAGTTATATTATTATATAGTAGTTAGGAAAAATGATATAGCTTACTAGTTGATAAACTATTTTTCTATTTGCCTGCCTTAAGAAAAAATGATTCTTACACCTCCTATCTTTTACATAAGGGAATGGAGGTGTAAGCTATTTACAAGTTTACTCAATCGGTTCTTTATTCGGTGTACCCGGTTTTCTTGGATATTTCTTCGGTGTTTGTTTTTCTTTAGAGATGATCAATATATTTCGTTCACTTTCTTCTTTTGGTAAAACAAAAGAGTGAGTCTTTACTAGTTTGCCGCCTAAAGTTGCAATCGCCTTTTGACCTGCTTGTAATTCTTCCTGTGCACTTGCTGCTTTCATTGCCACAAATGTTCCACCAACTTTGACAAGTGGTAAACATAACTCACTTAAGACAGATAACCTTGCTACTGCTCTTGCTGTTACAATATCAAAGCTTTCCCGATAATCGTTCTTTTTCCCAAAAGTTTCAGCACGATCGTGTACAAATTCGACCTCTTCTAACTGAAGCACTTTAGCTAAATGCTCTAAAAAATGAATTCTCTTCATTAAGGAGTCTACTATTGTTACTTTTAATTGCGGAAAAACAATTTTTAATGGAATGCTTGGAAAACCAGCGCCTGCCCCAACATCACAAAGGGTCGCAGGCTTCTTTAATGACTCAAAATAAAATGCAGCAGTGATGGAATCATAAAAATGTTTTAAATACACATCTTCTTTTTCCGTAATAGCGGTAAGATTCATTTTTTCATTCCACTCTACCAATGTTTGAAAATAAATCTCAAATTGTTTCAGTTGCTTTTCTGACAGGATAATTCCTTTTTCTGAAAGCATTTGAATAAATTGTTCTGTATTCATGATTGAACCCTTTCAAGACAAAATAATTACTTTTGGCTCTTTTCGTATAGATTGTTGTTATTTAACCCGCAGCCTGAATACACTTCGCTTTCCGCGAACGAGTGCCGAGCCTCCTCGTCGCTATGCTCCTGTGGGGTCTCGTCTTTCTCGCTTTTCCCGCAGGAGTCTACGTGTATGCAGGCTGCTCAGTGTTTCAACCATGTTTATTATTTTATTCAAAAACAACAAACTTTTAGAAAACAGCCTTAACTTTTTAAACACGTGCAATACGGCCTTGTTCTAAATAAACTAACAGAATCGAAATATCTGCTGGGTTTACACCTGAAATTCGTGATGCTTGCGCAATAGATAATGGGCGAACCGTTTTAAGTTTCTGTTTTGCTTCTGTTGCTAAGCTTGAGATAGCATCATAATCAATATTTTCTGGAATTTTTTTGTTTTCCATTTTCTTTAATCTTTCTACTTGCTGTAAAGATTTTTCAATATAACCTTCATATTTGATTTGTATCTCTACTTGCTCCATTACTTCATCCGTTAATGGCAGCTCACTTGGTGTTAGTAAGTGAATATGGCTATAGTTCATTTCAGGTCGTCTTAATAAATCCGCTGCCCGAATGCCATCCTTTAATTCACTTCCGCCTTGCGCTTTAATCACTTGTTGAACTTGCTCGTTTGGTTTTAAAATAATCTCTTTTAAGCGTTGTTTTTCTTGCTCGATCAACTGCTTTTTCTCTGTATATTTTTCATAGCGTTCGTTAGAGATTAACCCAATTTTTGCTCCTATATCTGTTAAACGTAAATCCGCATTGTCATGACGAAGCAATAATCGATATTCCGCTCTAGATGTTAAAAGTCGATAAGGTTCATTCGTTCCTTTTGTTACTAGGTCGTCAATTAGTACCCCAATATAAGCGTCAGAGCGGCTTAAAATCACTTCTTCTTTATCCAACGATCTTAAACCAGCATTCATTCCAGCCATTAACCCTTGACCTGCCGCCTCTTCATATCCAGAAGTACCGTTAATTTGACCTGCCGTATAAAGATTTTTGATTTTTTTCGTTTCCAGTGTCGGCCACAATTGAGTAGGTACGATTGCATCGTACTCAATCGCATAACCAGCTCTCATCATTTGTACATTTTCAAGCCCTGGTATCGTTTTTAATATTTGCTGTTGAACATCTTCAGGCAAGCTAGTGGATAATCCTTGTACATAAACTTCTTGCGTGTTTTTTCCTTCTGGTTCTAAGAAAATTTGATGTCTCGGTTTATCATTAAAACGAACTACTTTATCTTCAATAGATGGACAATAACGCGGTCCAGTTCCTTTGATCATCCCAGAATACATTGGTGAACGATGTAAATTCGCATCAATTAATTGATGGGTTGTTTCATTCGTATACGTTAACCAACATGGCAGCTGCTCTGTAATATAAGTTGTTGTCTCATACGAAAATGCTCGAGGCACATCATCACCAGGCTGAATTTCCGTTTTGCTGTAATCAATGGAATGACTGTTTACTCGAGGCGGTGTACCTGTTTTAAAACGAACTAAATCAAATCCTAATTCTTGCAAATGCTCGGATAATCGAACAGAAGGCTGTTGATTATTTGGACCGCTTGAATATTTTAATTCACCAAGAATGATCTCTCCACGAAGATAAGTACCAGTTGTTACTACTACTGTTTTTGACGTATAAACGGCACCCGATTTTGTTACAACACCTTTTACAACATCGTCTTCCACAATCAGCTGTTCGACCATTCCTTGAATTAACGTTAAATTCGGTTCGTTTTCTAGTGTTTTTTTCATCTCATGCTGATACATATATTTATCCGCCTGTGCTCTTAATGCTCGTACAGCCGGTCCTTTTCCTGTATTCAACATTCTCATTTGAATATATGTTTTATCGATGTTTTTCCCCATTTCACCGCCAAGGGCATCAATTTCTCTTACAACAATCCCTTTAGCTGGACCACCAACAGAAGGGTTGCATGGCATAAAAGCAACCATATCGAGGTTAATGGTTAACATCAATGTTTTTGCGCCTAATCTTGCAGATGCGAGTCCTGCCTCACAGCCTGCATGGCCTGCTCCAATCACAATGACATCAAAGCTGCCTGCTTCGTATTGCATTCTGCTGCCTCCTTATTTCATTTTTTTTATTTTTGGCTTTGTTTCAACGAGTTCACTATTTCCCAAGACAAAACTGTGAAAATAATTGGTCGATCAAACTTTCATGAACACTATCCCCAATAATTTCGCCAAGTAATTCCCAAGTTCTTGTTAAATCTATTTGCACAATATCAATCGGTGTATCCATTTCTACGCCAGTAATTGCCTCTGTAATGGAATGTTTAGCCTGATGAAGCAAAGATATATGTCTAGTATTAGAAACATAAGTTATATCGCTAGCTTCAATTGTCCCTTCAAAAAATAAAGCAGCAATGGCTTCTTCTAGCTGGTTCACCCCGTTATCTTCTAATAAGGATGTAGTCACCATTTTTTGATTAGAAGCCAATTCACGAACCTTATCCATATCTATTTTTTGAGGTAAATCCGTTTTATTGACAATGACAATATAATTCATCCCATCTACTGCTTTAAATAAATTTATGTCCTCACTCGATAATTCATCTGCATAGTTTAATACTAATAAAATTAAATCTGCTTCTTTTAATACTTGGCGTGATTTCTCTACGCCAATTCGTTCCACAATATCTTCAGTTTCCCGAATGCCTGCAGTATCAACGAGTCTGAGTGGAACCCCTCTTATATTGACATACTCTTCAATAACATCTCTAGTTGTTCCAGGAATATCTGTCACAATCGCCTTGTTTTCTTGAACTAATGTATTCAGTAAAGAAGATTTTCCTACATTCGGTCTTCCTACTATAACGGTCGATAGTCCTTCTCTCAGAATTTTTCCTTGCTGAGACGTTTGTAATAATTTTTCTATTTCTGATTGTACAAATCTTGATTTAGTTAACATCATTTGATGTGTCATTTCTTCTACATCATCATATTCCGGATAATCAATATTTACTTCCACTTGTGCTAAAGTTTCAAGGATTTCCTGTCTTAGCGATTTGATTAACTTAGATAATCTTCCTTCCATCTGTCCAAGCGCTACATTCATGGCTTTGTCTGTTTTCGCTCTAATTAAGTCCATTACAGCTTCCGCTTGAGACAAATCAATACGACCATTTAAAAAAGCTCTTTTTGTAAATTCACCTGGCTCTGCCAGCCTTGCTCCGTGGACTACCAGCAGTTGAAGAAGACGATTTACAGAAGCAATGCCACCATGACAGTTTATTTCGACAACATCCTCTTTTGTAAATGTCTTTGGCCCCTTCATCACAGAAACCATTACTTCTTCCACTAGTTCGTTTGTAGCTGGATCTATTACATGGCCGTAATGAATTGTATGACTTGGCACTTCACTTATTTTCTTATTACTGATACTTCGAAACAGCTTATCTCCTATCATAAATGCATCCGGTCCACTAACTCGAACAATCGCAATCGCTCCCTCGCCCATTGGAGTCGATATGGCAGCAATCGTATCAAAATCCATTTTCTTCACCTCTATTCGTATTACTTTTCATAATCTATATATTAAGCATGATGCTAATAGTATTTCTTTGCAACCAAGATTCTAGATTATCATATCCACAACTATTTAAAAAGAAAAAAATCTACACACTTATCCACATTAATATATTTTATTCTTATACCATTCTATCTTATCCACATGTGAATAACAATAAAACAACCAATAAAAATAGAAAAGCGGAGGCGCCTTGGTCAGCCCCGAAGAAAACATGTTCCTTTGACCCGAAAAGTGTTTTTTACTTTTAGAATCAAAGGGGTATTTTTCACAGGGGCTAGACATGATTTCAGTTTTAACTTCTTAACTTGCAAAAAAAGGTACCTAAAAAGAGAATTTTTCTCCTTTTAAGTACCTTTTTACATTTATTATTTATACTATTTTTTCTTAAAAGAATATTGTCTTTTTTCTGTTCTTACTGGTGAAATAATGATATGTCGATTGTCATGTTCTCCAGAAGAATACGTTTTAATTCCTTTAAACGGAACTAATTTTTTATGAATTATTTTTCTTTCCTCTGAAGGCATTGGCTCTAAGGATACTGCCTTACCTGTTCTTTTTGCTTTATGAGCCATTCGTTCAGCAAGATGAACTACTGCTTCTTTTCGACGTGTACGATATCCATCAGCATCCAATTTCACATGATAATACTGATCTGCATTGCGATTGACCACTAATTGTGTTAAATATTGTAAAGAATTAAGTGTTTGCCCTCTTTTTCCAATCAATAGTGCAATCTTTTCACCAGCTAATTGAAATAGTATATTTTTTCCTTCTTGTTGTACGGCAACATGAACGTTGACTCCCATTTTACCGCATACATCTTCTAAAAAATCTTTCGCCTTATCAATTGGATTTTCCCGTACTGTTACATTAACAACAGCTGAACGGGCTCCAAATCCAAAAAAACCTTTTTTTCCTTCGTCAACAACAATGATTTCGGCTTGATTCTTTGTTGTTTTAAGCTGAGCTAAAGCTGATTCGACTGCTGCTTCGACTGTTTGTCCTGTAGCAGTTACTTCTCTCACTTTTTCGCTCCTCCCGCATTATTTGTTTCAGGTGATTTTTTCAATTCAGGTCCTTTGATAAAAAACGTTTGAATAATAGTAAAAATATTTCCAACTACCCAATATAAAGATAGTGCTGCAGGGAAGTTGATTGCAAATACTAAAATCATCACTGGCATAATATACTGCATCATCATCATTTGCGGATTTTGAGCAGCTGTGCCCGCCATTGTCATCTTCGTTTGAATAAAAGTGGTAATCCCTGCAAGGATTGGCAACAAATAGATAGGATCTGGTTGTCCTAAGTTAAACCATAAAAATTCATGTGATGCAATTTCTCTTGTACGGGAAATGGCATGATAAAAACCGATTAAAATTGGCATTTGCACAAGTAATGGAAAACATCCAGCAAGAGGATTTACGTTATTCTCTTTAAATAACTTCATCGTTTCTTCTTGAAGTTTTTGTTGAGTTTTCTGGTCCTTTGAACTGTACTTTTTTCGTAGACTTTCCATTTCTGGCTGAATCGCCTGCATTGCTTTACTACTTTTCGTTTGTTTAATCATTAAAGGTAAAATAACTAAGCGGACTAAAATAGTCACAATAATAATGGACAAACCAAAGTTTCCACCAGCATATTCTGCTGTTTTTATAATTAACTGTGATAATGGAAAAACAATATATTCATTCCAAAATCCTTCACTTTCCGATGTAATCGGCTTATTAAACTCTGTACATCCTGTTAAAATGGTCACTAAAAAAAGAAGACCTAATAGCATAAACAATTTCTTTTTCAAGCGTCAAATCCTCCTAAAATTTTATAATTTTATAAATTACATACATGAACGGGCATCATTATGCTTTCTTTTGTTTTATCCCTTTTGCAATCTTCAGTACATGATTTAAACTTTTTAATATTTCTTCAAAATTCATTTCAGAAACAGGTTTTCTTGCAATAATAACATAATCTGCCTCATGATCGAGCAGATTCTCCAGTTCTAAAAACACCTGTCTTATATATCGTTTTGTTCTATTTCTAACTACAGCATTTCCAATCTTTTTGCTTACTGACAAACCAACTCGAAAATGCTCTTGTCCGGTTTTACAGAGCTTATAAACAACAAATTGCCTATTGGCAAAAGATTGTCCTTTTTTAAATACTTGTTGAAACTCTTTATTTTTTTTTATTCTATATTCTTTCCTCAACTTATATACTCCTTCTATTTCTTAAATCCTGCTGAATAAGCGCGTATGTATTACTCTTAATATACGTGTTCAAAGAAAAGATTCGACCGCTATGGTTCCCTGACTTTTTGAACAGCCTCTTATAAAAAGTTTATTCGGATTAAGAAAAAAATACAATCAACCCTCTAAGAAAATAGTATACATCATAAGTTTAAGAAGAAAAAAGTTTACAAATCGTACTTTGTCTACTCCCTGAATAATTATTTACCTTTTCCTTTTATGGACCAATTACTCATCTTAATTGAAAAAAGACCACTGACGTTTCAGTGGCCTAAGCTGATAATACTTTTCTTCCTTTGCGTCGACGACGAGCTAAAACATTACGTCCGTTCGCGCTGCTCATACGGCTGCGGAATCCATGAACTTTACTTCTTTTACGTTTGTTTGGTTGAAAAGTTCTTTTCATTTTATATGACACCTCCCTGAGGAATAGCTGTTACAGACAGTCCTTACAATTATATAAACATAGGCAATTAATTGTCAACTATTCATTTAATTTCTTTTTAATCCTCTGCTTAATTTCTTTTTGCTTTGACACACTTCGATTATTATTATTTTCTTTTCGATCGTTACGGCAAACTTCTATCACTTATTTAAAGGCCACCCTGAAAATAAGTTCTGTTACAAGGTGTTTTCCGAAGCTTATCGCTCGCTTTCCGCGGGGCGAGCGCCGAGCCTCCTCGTCACTTTGCTCCTGCGGGGTCTCGCCTTTCTCGCTAATCCCGCAGGAGTCGAACGAACGCTTCTCCAAACCAACATCATTCTTCGCTCTAACTCCTTAAAGTATCAAAATCAACAATTAGCTTAACATAGCCTATTAAAAAAATATCAACTTCTCTAACTATTATCATACACCTAAAAAATATTTTATAACACTTTATTCCACATTAATTCCCTTATTCTTTTTATCTGTGGATAAAATCCGACAAGTTTTTTTCTATCCACAATGCTTATTTACAGGTTTTTAACAAAATCATAATCTGTGGACATTTCTTATTAACAGGATGTTGCGCTTGTGGATAAGATATGAAAAACCATTGCAGTTATTATGATTATTTGATATTATAGTTTTGTTTTCACATTTGAATAATTTCTGTGCATAACTTTCTTATCCACAATCTGTGGATAAGATGTGGACAGGTTATTAGACATACTTAATTCAAGTTGTCCACAAAGAGTGGATACTGTCGAAATTTCACCTTTTTTCCTTATTATATATTTTTCCACAGCTATACATTTAAATATTTATATTAGCGGATTTCGTTACTAGTAAATCTGTTCTTTTCAGCACGTAAATAAATAGAAAAGGAGGGACCTACTTGGAAAATATTGCAGATTTATGGGACAACGCCCTCGTTAATATAGAAAAAAAAATAAGTAAACCCAGTTTTGATACATGGTTAAAATCTACTAAGGCGCACTCATTACAAGGAGACAGTTTAATCATAACCGCTCCAAATGAATTTGCACGCGATTGGTTAGAAGAACGTTATTCCCAACTTATTTCAGGAATACTTTATGATATAACTGGTGAAGAACTTGGAATAAAATTTATTATTCCTAAGAATCAAAAAGAAGAAGAGTTCGATCTGCAAATCTCTGCTAAACAAAGAAAAAAAACAGAAGAGTCTTCAGATTTTCCGAAAACGATATTAAATCCAAAATATATATTTGATACGTTTGTTATTGGATCAGGAAACAGGTTTGCACACGCTGCTTCTTTAGCTGTTGCAGAAGCACCAGCCAAAGCATACAACCCTCTTTTTATTTATGGAGGAGTTGGACTTGGAAAAACGCATTTAATGCATGCAATTGGACATTATGTATTAGATCATAATCCATCTGCTAAAGTCGTTTATTTATCGTCAGAAAAATTTACAAACGAATTTATTAATAGCATCCGTGATAATAAAGGTGCCGAATTTAGAGATAAATATCGAAATGTAGATGTGCTTTTAATAGATGATATTCAGTTTTTAGCGGGAAAAGAATCAACACAAGAAGAATTTTTTCATACTTTTAATACGTTACATGAAGAAAGTAAACAAATTATTATTTCCAGTGACCGACCTCCAAAGGAAATTCCAACTTTAGAAGATCGATTGCGTTCACGATTTGAATGGGGACTTATTACAGATATTACTCCTCCTGATTTAGAAACGAGGATTGCTATTTTAAGAAAAAAAGCAAAAGCAGATGGGCTTGATATCCCAAATGAGGTCATGCTATATATCGCCAATCAGATTGACACGAATATCCGTGAATTAGAAGGTGCACTTATACGAGTCGTTGCTTATTCCTCTTTAATTAATAAAGACATTAATGCTGATTTAGCAGCAGATGCACTAAAAGATATTGTTCCTAGCTCCAAACCACGAGTTATTACTATTCATGATATTCAAAAGGTAGTAGGAGAGCATTTTAATATAAAATTAGAAGATTTCAAAGCAAAAAAAAGAACAAAAACCATCGCTTTTCCAAGGCAAATCGCCATGTACTTATCTAGAGAGCTAACCGATTTCTCTTTGCCTAAAATTGGGGAAGAGTTCGGGGGCAGAGACCATACAACAGTCATTCATGCTCATGAAAAAATTTCAAAGCTACTAATATCAGACTCTCTTTTACAAAAACAATTAAAAGAAATTAATGAAATTTTAAAAGTATAGATAGAATAGTGTGTATAACTCATTGCTACTTAGACACAGTCTATCCACATGTGGATAGACTGTGTTTCCTTTACTAAACAGAGTTATCCACAAATCCACAGGACCTACTATTATTACTACTATTTTTTTAAATAAATATTATTAAATAATGCAATTAGAAATATATGAATCGGAGGATCAATTTATGAAATTTATCATCCAAAAGGATTATCTCGTACAAAGTGTACAAGATGTTATGAAAGCAATCACAAGCAGAACAACTATACCTATTTTAACTGGTATTAAAATAGTTGCGACAACAGAAGGAGTCACTTTAACAGGAAGTGATTCTGATATTTCAATTGAATCCTTTATTCCTAAAGAAGAAAACGATACAGAAATAGTGCAAGTGGAAATGCCAGGTTCCATTGTTTTACAAGCGAAATTTTTTAGCGAAATTGTAAAGAAGCTGCCTACAAATCAAGTAGAAATTGAAGTGGATAATTTACAAACTGTTATTCGATCTGGAAAATCTGAATTTAACTTAAATGGACTTGATTCTGAAGAATATCCTCATTTGCCTCAAATTACTGAGCAAAATGTTTTTAAAGTACCAACGGATCTTCTTAAAAACTTGATTAAACAAACTGTGTTTGCAGTGTCCACCTCAGAAACACGCCCTATATTGACAGGTGTCAACTGGAAGGTGGAAAACGGGGACTTAATCTGTATTGCAACAGATAGTCATCGTCTTGCGTTGAGGAAAGCAAAAATAAATTTTGTTTCAGAGCAATCTTATAATATTGTTATTCCAGGAAAGAGTTTGAATGAGCTGAACCGTATTTTAGATGATCATGATGAACAAGTGGAAATAGTTGTAACAGATAATCAAGTGTTGTTTAAAACAAGACATATTCTTTTCTTTTCTAGATTATTAGAGGGGAATTATCCAGATACAAACCGTTTAATTCCAACAGAGAGCAAAACAGATATTGTTGTGAACTCCAAAGAATTTCTTCAAGCAATTGATCGTGCTTCTTTGCTTGCGCGTGAAGGAAGAAACAATGTAGTGAAATTCTCAACACTTGAGAAGGATGTTATTGAAATTTCATCTTTTACGCCGGAAATCGGGAAAGTAGTAGAAGAGTTGGTGAGTGAATCAATAGATGGAGAAGAATTAAAGATTTCATTCAGTGCAAAATATATGATGGATGCATTAAAAGCGTTGGAAGGTACAGAAGTTAAAATTAGTTTTACAGGCGCAATGCGGCCGTTTGTTATTCATCCAATGAATGATGACTCCATATTACAGCTGATTCTTCCAGTTAGAACGTATTAAAAAGTGGCACCCTTTATGATTAAGGTTTAGATGTTAAGCATAAAGGGTGTTTTAAAAAAAGGCTGTTTTTTTAAAGTTTGTTGTTTTTGAATAAAATAATAAACATTGCTGAAGCACGGAGCAGCCTGAATACACGTAGACTCCTGCGGGTTAAATAACAACAATCTATACAAAAAGAGCGTAAAAAAAGATACCCCTTTTATGTAAAGTTGCAAAGGCATCATCTTTTAATGTTTCGACTGAATTAAATGCACCTCTATTTATCAACAAATTACAAAGTTAAATCCATTCAACTATCATTTTTTATAAAAATACCAGCATAGTTTTTATTAAAACATCTTAAATACCCCGTTTATCCGCTAAATAAGAAGAAATCTTATAGTTTTCTTTGTGTATCAAACAAATATTTAGTAAAATAAAAAGATACGATTAAACTTGAAAGAGTGGAAAAATGACAAATCAAATTAAAATAGATACGGAATATATCACTTTAGGTCAATTTCTAAAAGTAGCAGAAATAATACAATCAGGTGGAATGGCAAAATGGTTTCTGAGTGAATACGAAGTGTTTGTCAATGGTGAGCAAGATCAGCGGAGAGGAAGAAAGCTTCGTTCTGGCGACATTATTGATATACCTTCATTCGGCCAATTTACTGTTTTATAAAAAGGATGAAGCCATATGTTTATTGAACAGTTGCTTTTAAGGAATTACCGGAATTATGAGCATTTGGAATTGGATTTCGAAAATAAAGTAAATGTTTTTTTAGGAGAAAACGCACAAGGAAAAACCAATGTGATGGAGTCTATTTATGTGTTAGCAATGGCTAAGTCTCATCGAACATCAAATGACAAAGATCTTATTCGCTGGGACACAGAATATGCTAAAATAGAAGGTAGATTACAAAAAGCACATGGGCATTTACCCATGCAATTAATAGTGTCTAAAAAGGGAAAAAAAGCAAAGTATAATCATATTGAGCAGCGGAAATTAAGCCAATACATTGGAAATATGAATGTCGTTATGTTTGCCCCTGAAGATCTTAATTTAGTGAAGGGAAGTCCACAAGTTAGACGGAAATTCATTGATATGGAGATTGGGCAAATTTCGCCTGTTTATTTACACGATATGTGGCAATATCAAAAAATATTACAGCAGCGGAATTCCTATTTAAAACAATTGCAAATAAAAAAACAAACAGATGATACAATGCTTGATATATTAACTGAGCAATTTATTCAAGTAGCAGCTAACATTGTCGCAAAGCGCTATGAATTCCTCCACTTATTAGAGAATTGGGCTGTTCCTATTCATAAAGGAATATCAAGAGGATTAGAAACATTAAAAATTCACTATAAACCCTCTGTAGATGTATCAGAAGAGCAAGATTTGTCGAAAATGAAGGAAGTATACGAAGAAAAGTTTTTCAATATAAAAAAACGAGAAATCGATCGCGGAATGACAATGTTCGGACCACATCGAGATGATTTGCTCTTTTTTGTAAATGGAAGAGATGTACAAACTTTTGGTTCACAAGGACAACAACGAACTACCGCATTATCGATAAAAATGGCTGAAATTGAATTGATACATTCTGAAATTCGAGAGTACCCCATCCTTTTGTTGGATGACGTACTTTCTGAATTAGATGACTACCGTCAATCCCACTTATTAAACACGATACAGGGAAAAGTACAAACATTTGTAACAACAACGAATGTAGATGGAATCGATCATCAAACATTAAAAGAAGCTTCCACTTTTAGTGTGGAATCAGGGACGATGAGAAAGATCCAATAAGGTTGAGGTGACAATAAATGTACGTTCATATTGGTGAAAATATACTTGTTAGGACTTTAGAAATCATTACTATATTGGATAAGCAAACAATGGCTTCTTCTGAGATTACAAATGAGTTTTTAGAAAAGCATAAAAAAGCGATTGTTCATGCAGAAAATGATGCTTATAAATCTATCGTTATTACACAAGATACCATTTATTTTTCACCTATTGCTTCAAATACATTAAAAAAAAGATCGTATAAATTAATGGTGCAGGAATATTAGTCTGTATTTCTTCAGAATGAATAAAGTTAAATTTGCAGAGTGTAGATAAATTCATTTTTGCAGAAGCCTCAGGCTGATCGAAAACGGTTGACGCATCACAGCGTGAAGCCTTAAGAGGAGCGGCGGCTAACAGGAAGTTAGTCAGAACGACGTTGCAACAGGACGTTGCGTATTTAGTCGTTCATCCTCTATTACTAGGGATGAGCATCCGAGTAAGGCGAACAACGAAGAAAGCGAGCGTTTGTCGACAGACTGAGTTAAATTTGGATGTCAATGGAAAGTTAGGTGATCGATATGACAATGGAACAAAATCCAGTAGAACAACAATCGTATGACGAAAGTCAAATACAGGTTTTAGAAGGATTAGAAGCAGTTCGCAAACGACCTGGTATGTATATAGGATCTACTAGTGGAAAAGGTTTACATCATTTAGTATGGGAAATTGTCGATAATAGTATTGATGAGGCGCTGGCAGGTTATTGTAATGAAATTAATGTTAGCATCGAAAAAGACAATAGTATTATGGTAAAAGACAACGGTCGTGGGATTCCAGTCGGAATTCATGAGAAAATGGGCAGGCCTGCTGTTGAGGTAATTATGACTGTTCTTCATGCTGGTGGAAAATTCGGCGGCGGAGGTTATAAAGTATCTGGAGGCTTACACGGAGTAGGTGCTTCCGTTGTTAATGCCCTTTCTACAGAGTTAGAAGTTTTTGTTCACCGAGATGGCAATATTTATTACCAAAAGTACGAAAAAGGTGTACCTAGTGCTGATTTAAAAATTATTGGTGAAAGTGATACAACTGGTACTATTACCCGTTTTAAACCAGATGGTGAGATATTTAGAGAAACATTAGAGTATGATTATGATACGCTTGCTAATAGAATTAGAGAGCTGGCTTTTTTAAATCGTAATATTCGAATTACTATTGAAGATAAAAGAGAAGACAACGAAAAACGAAAAGAATATCACTATGAAGGCGGTATTAAATCGTACGTAGAACACTTGAATCGTAATAAAGAGGTATTATTTGAAGAACCGATTTATATTGAAGGAGAAAAGGATGGTATTACAGCTGAAGTATCTCTTCAATACAATGACGGATTTACAGGCAATATTTTTTCTTTCGCGAATAACATTAATACACATGAAGGCGGTACACATGAAGTCGGCTTTAAAACGGCATTAACGAGAGCGATTAATGATTATGCAAGAAAAAATGGCATGTTAAAAGATGCAGAAGCGAATCTATCTGGTGAAGATGTAAGAGAAGGATTAGTAGCGATTGTATCTATTAAACACCCGGATCCACAATTTGAAGGACAAACGAAAACAAAATTAGGGAATTCTGAAGTGCGAGCGATTACCGATACCATTTTTGCAGAGCATTTTGAGAAATTTTTGCTGGAAAATCCTTCTGTAGCTAGAAAAATTGTTGATAAAGGTCAAATGGCTTTAAGAGCTAGAATAGCTGCTAAAAAGGCAAGAGAATTAACTCGTCGAAAAAGTGCATTAGAAGTTTCGAGTTTGCCAGGTAAATTATCAGATTGCTCTTCCAAGGATCCAAAAGTTAGTGAGTTATTTATTGTTGAGGGAGATTCAGCCGGCGGTTCAGCAAAACAAGGAAGAGATCGTCATTTTCAGGCGATTTTACCCCTGAGAGGGAAAATCCTAAATGTAGAAAAAGCAAGATTGGATAGAATACTATCCAACAATGAAGTAAGATCCATGATTACTGCGATAGGTACAGGCATTGGTGATGATTATGATATAACAAAAGCCAGATATCATAAAATAGTCATTATGACGGATGCAGACGTAGATGGAGCACATATTCGAACATTATTATTAACATTCTTCTATCGATATATGAGAAAAATTGTAGAGGCAGGTTATATTTATATTGCACAGCCGCCACTTTTTAAAGTGCAGCAAGGAAAACGTGTGGAATACGCTTACGATGATAAGCAATTAGATGCATTGTTAGCATCTCTTCCTGCGGCTCCTAAACCAAATATACAACGTTATAAAGGGTTGGGAGAAATGAATGCGGATCAGTTGTGGGAAACAACCATGGATCCTTCTACTAGAGCGTTGCTTCAAGTAAGTCTCGATGATGCAATTGAAGCAGATGAAACATTTGAAATGCTGATGGGCGATAAAGTGGAGCCACGTAGAAACTTTATTGAAGAAAATGCAAGCTATGCCAATTTAGATATTTAATGAAATGGACGCCGTTTTTCTAAATGATAGGATTGTTTACTTAAATAGGCTGTATAAAAAAGAAAGATTATTTAGGATGCTAGATTTAATTCTAGCTTCTTGTGCTTTTCTTAAGGAGGTTCCTTTACATGGCTGATACGCCAAATTCTCAAATACAAGAAATTAATATTAGTAAGGAAATGCGTGAATCTTTTTTAGATTATGCAATGAGTGTTATTGTGTCGCGTGCTCTTCCTGATGTACGAGATGGATTAAAACCAGTTCATCGCCGCATTTTATACGCTATGCATGATCTAGGAATGCATTCTGATAAACCATATAAAAAATCTGCTCGTATTGTCGGAGATGTAATCGGTAAATATCACCCACATGGTGATAGTGCTGTTTATGAAACGATGGTGCGGATGGCTCAAGATTTTAACTACCGTTATATGTTAGTAGATGGCCACGGGAACTTTGGTTCTGTTGATGGCGATGCTGCTGCAGCAATGCGTTATACAGAATCAAGAATGTCAAAAATCTCAATGGAACTTTTACGAGATATTAATAAAGATACCATTGATTATCAAGACAATTTTGATGGGGAAGAAAAAGAACCAGTCGTTTTACCTTCTCGTTTTCCAAACCTTTTAGTTAACGGAACAAGTGGTATTGCTGTAGGGATGGCAACTAATATCCCGCCGCATCAACTAGGAGAAGTAATTGATGGCGTTCTGGCAGTAAGTAAAAATCCAGATATATCAATTATGGAGCTTATGGAAATAATCCCAGGACCAGATTTTCCGACATACGGAATGATCATCGGCAGAAGCGGTATACGAAAAGCTTATGAAACAGGGCGCGGTTCGATTATTATACGAGCAAAAGTAGAAATTGAAACGAAAGCAAGTGGAAAAGAAGTTATTATAGTTAAAGAAATTCCTTATCAAGTGAATAAAGCAAAGTTAATAGAAAGAATTGCTGAATTAGTCCGAGATAAAAAGATAGATGGAATCACTGATTTAAGAGATGAGTCTGATCGCAACGGAATGCGTATTGTCATTGAAGTGCGCAAAGATGCAAACTCAAATGTACTACTCAATAATTTATATAAACAAACAGCCTTGCAGACGAGCTTCGGGATAAACTTACTAGCATTAGTAGGTGGACAGCCGAAAGTACTTAACTTAAAGCAGTGTCTTACTCATTATTTGGATCATCAAAAAGTAGTAATAAGAAGAAGAACAGAATTTGAGTTAAGAAAAGCAGAAGCACGTGCTCATATTTTAGAAGGATTAAGGATAGCATTAGATCATTTAGATGAAGTAATCAGCTTAATTCGAAGTTCCCAAACAACGGATATTGCACGTCAAGGATTAATGGAGAACTTTAATCTAAGTGAAAAACAAGCACAAGCTATTTTAGATATGCGTTTGCAAAGATTAACAGGATTAGAGAGAGAGAAGATTGAAGAAGAATATAAGTCTTTAATTGAACTAATCGGAGAATTAAAAGCAATCTTAGCAGATGAAGAAAAAGTTCTTGAAATTATCCGTACAGAGCTATTGGAAGTAAAAGAACGCTTTAATGATAAACGACGTACGGAAATTGTGGCTGGCGGAATTGAAAATATTGAGGATGAAGACTTAATTCCTGAAGAAAATATTATCATTACGCTAACCCATAATGGCTATATTAAACGTCTTCCTGCATCTACTTATCGAGCGCAAAAACGTGGTGGTAGAGGAATACAAGGCATGGGAACAAATGATGATGACTTTGTTGAACAATTAAGTACAACTTCAACCCATGATACAATTCTGTTTTTTACTAATAAAGGGAAAGTGTATCGCTTAAAAGGATATGAAATACCAGAATTCAGTAGAACAGCTAAAGGCATACCGATCATCAATTTACTTGGGGTGGAAAAAGACGAATGGGTCAATGCCATTATTCCTGTTTCTGAATTTGTAGATGATTGGTTCTTATTCTTCACTACAAAAGAAGGAATTTCGAAACGTTCTCCATTATCATCGTTTGCCAATATTCGAAATAACGGATTAATAGCGGTTAATTTAAGAGATGGAGATGAGTTGATTTCTGTACGCTTAACAGACGGATCGAAAGATATTATTATTGGTACGAAAAATGGGTTGCTTATCCGTTTCCCAGAAACAGATGTAAGATCTATGGGACGAACAGCTACAGGTGTTAAAGGAATATCCCTTTCTGATAGTGATGAAGTAGTTGGAATGGAAGTATTAGAAGAAAATACGGAGATTCTAATTGTTACTAAATACGGTTTTGGAAAAAGAACGCCTGCTGACGAATACCGAATTCAAGGTAGAGGCGGAAAAGGAATTAAAACATGCAATATCACTGATAAAAATGGTCCACTTGTATCAATGAAAGCTGTAACCGGCGAAGAAGATTTAATGATTATTACTACTGGCGGTGTTTTAATCCGAATGGCAGTCAGTGATATCTCTTCAATGGGCAGAAGTACACAAGGAGTTAAGTTGATTAAACTGAACGAAAATGAAGATGAGTTTGTTGCTACGGTTGCAAAAGTAGAGAAAGAAGAAGTAGAAACGGAAACAGAAGAGACTTCTGAACAACCGATTAAGGAACAAATAGACACAGAAGAATAATCAAATAGTTTCGTTTATGTGAAAAAGCTGTCAGTATATCTGGCAGCTTTTTTAATTATGCTGAATGGTCTGTTAACAAAATTGTTTCATTGGAACTAGGAATAAAGATGTTAACATTAGTAGTTAAATACAGTAAAATGGTATAAAAGTCCGTATTTTGAAGGTGGTTATAAAAATGAGCGTAAAAATAAAGGATTTAAAACCAGGGTGCATATTAGCAGAAGATGTTTATAATTTAACCAGTAAACCAATAATCACTGCCAAAACAGTATTAAAGGATGAACATATAAATCTTTTAAAAGCATTTTTAATTAGTGAAGTTATGATTGAAAGTACACAAATTGATGGAACTACATTTATAGAATCATTGGAATCGGATGTACAGAGTCAAAATCAAACGGAAGAGAAAACAACTTTTTTTAAGAAATTTCTCTATGCTGTTCAACAATATAAAAAGGAATTTCAATCTTGGCAATCAGGATTACCTGTAAATATAGCCAATATACGTTTTATGTTATTACCTTTATTTGATGAATTAGAAGGATCAAGCAAAGAAATATTTTCACTTTATCATCTCTCAAATAAAGAAGAGTATATTTATCAACATTCTGTTGCAGTTGCTGTCATTAGTGCTTATCTTGCTCAAAAATTACATTACCCTAAAAAAGACGTAATCCAAATTGCTTTGGCAGGTTGTTTAAGCGATGCTGGTATGGCTAAAGTGAGCCCTTTCTTGTTGCAAAAAACAGAACCTTTAACAGAAGAAGAATTTAAGGAAGTAAAACAACATACAAAATATAGTTTTAAAATGATTCCTGAACACACACTTCTAAAAAACGAAGCAAGATTATCTATTTATCAGCATCATGAACGTTTGGATGGAAGTGGCTATCCACTAGGTAATGAAGCAAAAAAAATACATCCATTTGCTAAAATAATTGCAGTTGCAGATACATTTCATGCGATGACTTCTGAAAGGTTATATAGAAGAAAGCAATCACCTTTTAAAGTATTAGAGAAATTGCAGCAGGATTACTTCGGAAAGTTTGATCTAACAACATTGAATGCATTAAGCTCTGGAATTGTACAGTATACAGTTGGAAGCAAAGTAAGATTATCTAATGGAGAAAAAGGAGAAATCTTATTTATTGAGGGCAAATCGCCAACACGTCCATTAATAAATATGACAGAAACTAAAAATATATTAGATTTAGAAAAAAACCGGCATCTTTTTATAGAGGAAATTTTGTAATTTCAATCATGTAAGGTAAGGTTTTTTAGAGGAGTATTACAATGTTTTATTAAAAATGAAAATATCATCTACAAATTTATGTTTTTTTTAAAAAAAGTGTTGCGTTAGAGTTGAAAGGTTGCTATAATCATACAAGTCAGCAAGTTAATTAAATGTTTTAATGAAAAAACAAAAAAAGTTGTTGACTTAATAATAATGAAAATGTTATTATAT